>DAIOTT010000015.1:0-32564 GCA_036751885.1 Candidatus Sumerlaeota bacterium | reverse complement strand
CGAGGGTAAACCCGGGGGCGTAACACACATTACCCTTGGCAATGTTGTATGGTTTGGCAGCTCCCGATTTCTCCCGCGTATTCGCACCATTTTTTCCCGCATGGTAAACCAATACCCGTGCAGGATTTTTCTGTTGGAAATTGTTCCGGGTGAAGAACTCACCAGCATGGAAGCCTATATTAACGCCTACTGCTTTCCTGCCACTCAAGGGCCTAGCGAGGTTTGCTGCGAGGAAATTCACCTGCGGTTTCCCGCCTCGCAAATGCACCATGTAAAAGGAATGCTCCTTCCCTTGCTAGTTGCCGATGTACCCTCGTACTTTTGGTATTTCTCTTCAGCCCCGCGGCAGTATGAATCCATCCTGCAGGATCTTACTCACTTGGCGGATGTTTCAATCAACGAGGTTGCCTTTAGAAAAGAACCTGCCACCGGGCTGAAGGAAATGGCAGAAGGAAAAAACATTGCCGTGTCACTCTCATGGTTTCGCTGCGCACCGCTGCGAGAACAAATCGCTTCCTTTTTTGACGACCCCGCAACGCACCCGTTGATTCAACAAATTAAGACGCTTACCTTCGGCTGGATGGGCTCCAGCAGCCGGATTCAAGCCCTTACGAACGCCTGTGTGACTACCGGCTGGTTGGCCAGCAAACTGGGTTGGAAGTACCAAGGGGATTTTACCTTTCGCAACGGGGAGCAGATTGTGAAAATCGCTTTTGAGGAGGAAGACTCAAGAGAAGGCGTTGACTGCTCTGAGATTACAAGCTTTGAACTAACGTGTGAGCAAGGGGATGAGTTTTCCCTCAAGAGCTCCCTGTGCAGCGGGCAAACGGCTCGTAAGTTTTGCCTGCCCTCCGTAGGGCACCGATCGGATTCACGCTTCATTAAAATGCACACGCTGGACGAAGCTGAAGCATTGGTGCAATTATTGCAGAAACCTTTACAAAAATCCAACTTCATTCAGGCGGCTGAAGCAGGTTGGCAACTGCTACACGATTCACTCAATCAACAAGAGAAGTTCTTTACAACAGCCAAAATTTATACTCCAGAAACCACGATTAAACACGCACCATGATTCACTCTTTCCATACCATTGATGCACTTGCTGAACACGCTAAAAACCAGATTCTAAACGCCGCCCGTGAAGCGATTGCGGAACGCGGAGTTTTTCACTGGGTACTAGCAGGTGGTTCCACGCCAAAACTCATTTTCCCCGCCTTGGCAAAAGATGCAGCCTTTGCTCGCCTTGCCGATAGAATCCACGTTTGGTGGGGTGATGAACGCAGCGTTCCGAACGACCACCCCGATTCCAACGTTCGCATGGCGGAAGAATACCTCCTTGCAAACCTGCAAATGAACCCTGATTCCATTCACCGCATCAACGGCGGCGCGAAAGACCTTGTTGCGGAAGCCAAACGCTATGAGCAGGAAATTCTAAGGCTGGTTCATGCAAACGACGAAGGAATTCCGGCCTTTGATTTTATCATGCTCGGCATGGGGACGGACGGGCATACGGCGTCCTTATTTCCTGATACCACCGCCCTAAATGTAACAACTCATCTTTACGTTGCCAATAAAGTTCCGCAGCTTTCAACCCACCGGCTTACCCTTACTTACCCCGCAATCAATGCCGCTGCATTTGTGCAAATTATTGCCACTGGTGCCGCTAAAGCAGGGGTGTTGGGAAAAATCTTCAACTTAGGAACTGGTGAGTTTCCCATAGAAAACCTTGAAGGAAATCTTCATTGGCTGTGCGATGAAGCAGCCTTGGCAGAAGTTCAGTAGCATCATGATTCGTGAAGTTCAGCAGGTGCACAAATCAGCAGTCGCAACATGATTTGCTTGATTGCATTCTTGCGACTTGATTAGCGTTGCACTGGTACGTTCCGTTGCATTCAGGAACCAACAGGGGAGTTGGTTTGTCAGAAGCAACAATGCTTGCGTTCACCACCCCAACACACGTCAATCAATTCAGCTAACTTTTCCCTGGTATTTGTAGATGCAAATGAAAAACCTGATATTACTCTTAGCGCTTTTATGGGGCGTTCCCCTGCAGGCAGAACTGCCCACAAGCGCCCCAGTTTCACCGGAATTAAAACCTGCCGAACAGCAACCGACTGAAGTAGTGCCTGCTCCACAGCAGAACACTCAGCCAAACTCGCAAACAAACCCGCAAGTCAACACGCGGTCAAACTCGCAGATTACCCCAAAGCCTCCAGCGAAGCGCAGCGCTTCAATCGGCCCAATCATACCCACGGTAAAAGCTGTTTACCCGCACGATGTTACAACATTCACACAAGGGCTAGAATTCCATAACGGAAAACTCTACGAAAGTGGCGGAATGTACGGCCAAAGCGTTGTGCGAATTGTAGAGCCAAGCACCGGCGAAGTAATTAGGAACGTTTCATTGCAACCCGCCTTTTTTGCAGAGGGCCTTACAATACTGAAAAACATTGTTTACCAAATTACTTGGCGCGAGGAAACCGCCTTTGCTTACAATGCGGAAGACCTAAGCTTGATTCAAGAGTTCACCTACACAGGTGAAGGCTGGGGGTTGACGAATGATGGTACTTCCCTGATTATGAGCAACGGGAGTGACACGCTTACTTGGAGGGACCCGAACACGTTTTTAGCCGAACGCCAAGTGCGGGTAAGCTTGCGCGGCAACCCGGTTGCCCAACTCAATGAATTAGAATATGTGAATGGCAAGATTTACGCAAACATCTTCATGCAAGATGTCATCGTAAAAATCAATCCAACGACCGGTGAAGTTGAAAAAGTCATCAACGCCGATAAACTCTACCCAGCGGAAAACCGCGATCAACAACAGGTACTCAACGGCATTGCTTGGAACCCTGAATCCAAAACCTTTTTCCTGACCGGGAAATATTGGCCGAGCATGTTTGAAGTAACATTGGAAGAATGAAACCACTGAAGGAACGTTTGCTACACCCATGTTTTCAGATGAATTAGAAGAGCTTGCGGCCGAAAGTGAGTTTCAAACGTTTCGCAGCAGCGGGCCCGGCGGTCAAAATGTGAATAAAGTAGAAACCGCGGTTCGTTTACACCACAAACCTACCGGCATTATTATTACCAGCCAACGCCACCGCAGCCAACACTTGAACCGTAAGGAAGCCCTCATCAAATTGCGGCAAACGCTGGTAGAGCGAAGCCGAAAGCCCAAAATTCGCCATAAAACCTGCATCCCAAAATCTAAAGTTGAAGCCCGGTTGAAGCATAAAAGCCATAGATCGTTGATTAAAAAGGCCCGTGAAAAACCAAATCTTGACTAACTATTTTGCTGATAATCAATTCCCCTTGATTTCTTGCGGAAAACTCATCACCTCGTAGCGCTGAAACGTTGAGGATAATCAAAAACATATGTCAAAACCAAATCCATGTTTAACTTGCGGTGTGTGCTGCACACTTTACAGAGTTTCCTTTTACTGGGGTGAATGTGAAACCGTAAATCCGGGCGGGGTTCCGGCGCACCTTACAGAACCAATGCTTCCCCACCGCCTTGTGATGAAGGGAACCTCACAGAAGGAGAATAAGCGCTGTGTTGCCCTAAGTGGTGTACTAGGCGCCGCTGTTGGGTGCTCCATTCACCCAAACAGACCAAGCGTTTGCCGGGAATACAAGGCAAGCTGGAGTGAAGGAAAGCAGGAGGAACGGTGCGATGAAGCCCGCATGAAGTATGGCATGCGCCCCCTTACGCCCGACGATTGGCTTGATCCCAATCAAGACGACGACCGACCCCCAGAGCCGTTCAAACCTGCGGCCTAATTTCTTCCTGTTCGTATGTGGGCAGCACTAAAACTTCTCTGCCCCCACGAACAACGTTATGCTTACAGCCCTTCGTCGGAGTCTAACGCCTCATACAAACCAATAAAGAATTCGCCACGCGTAATCCCCGCATCCCACGAACCCTCCACATCAAAATCCGCCAGTAATTGCTGGGCTTGATCTTCTTGCATAGGCTCATCTGGGCGAAACAACATCGGTTCATCTGCCGGAAAAATACCGGTCATAGCAAGGCGCTGCACCGCTTGAAACGCAGGGTGGGTGTTGAACAAATCTTTGTACGGGTACACCGCAACGCCTTGCTCAATCAGCTCATCTTGCAGCTCAGCAACATCAAGCTCACGAGGCTCCAAATTGCGATCCAAACACAGGGCCGCTGCCATTCCGGCGGCTTGCCCAATCAACATAACAACGGGCTGTAAGCGTGAACAGCCGTTTACAATGTGAGTAACAGAGATGGATTTTTCCGCGACCAATAGGCCGTCCGTTTTTTGGGGAACAAGGCAGCCGTAGGGAATTTGAAAGGGGGCGTTGTCAGGGTAGTTTTCCTCTAACCGTTGGCCGGGCGGAAGGTGTTCTTGGCTATGGTGGTGATCCAAAAAGTAATCGCCAATGGCAATAGAATCCATCTGGAACCGAGCCCTCGGCCCGCCCTCCGTTGGGGGCAACACGTCGGCCTCTTTCAATGTTGTAACTCCCACCACCCGGCGCGATTCCCGCACGTAGGGGATAAACGCCAAATGATCGGGCGTACCAAATTCATCCGTCGCCAAGCCCCACTCCGGATGCCCAAGCTCGTTTTGCATGTAATACACGTAAGCTAGTGTGCGCTTGCGGGCCCGCTCAATTGCCTTTGCCCGTTCTTCAGGCGTGCCAAACACCCCGATGGAATCCGGGCTGTCATTCGAATGAAAGGGCCAGTTGAGCAGGTACTTATTGTTTGGCAGTGAACTATAGCTAATAAAACTGTTCCAATCATGAAGGGCGTGATTCAGGAATTTGGCATCGGGTGTTTTACAGCGGTCTGTAATGGAACAATCAAACTCTTCGGCGTAGTAGTTTTCTGGCCTAGGTAGGGGTTCTGCAGTGCCGTCTACCTTTTGAAGAATGGCACACAGCGTCATATCTTGAACCTCAAGATCCGGCTGATCCGGAGCGTGCTCTTCCCCGGTTTGCGCTTTGGATTCACGCCCCAGCATAAAGGGAACTTCGCCCAATGCTAGCACATCGCCGTACTCTGTAGCTTCCACCGTAAGCCGAGCATTAATAACGATTGTCCCCTCAGCGTTCTCCACAACAGCACCGGTGATTCTATTGCCCCTGCGCAAAATACTTTTAATCCGCGTATTGAACAGGACTTCGGCACCGGCATTAAGCACGTGTTTGCGAATGATTCGTTCGGCAATTTTGGGCTCAAAACAGGTATCGCTGTTACACCCCGCCGTAGTGTTCCTCAAGCTCGTTGCGCACCATAAGGAAAAATCCACTTGCTACGGCTTGCTTATTTCCATCGAATGCACTTACGCCAGCCGATGTAATCATGCCTCCAAGCCAAGGTGTTTCTTCAACAACAAGAACCTTTCGGCCCATTTTTGCAGCTTGGTAAGCACACGCACTACCACTAACTCCACCCCCAAGGATGAGTAATTCAATGTCTAAACGTTTTTCCATGATTGCGGCGATCTCTTTCGCTCTTTCCCTTTTATCGATTACGCAGGTATCTCATGCACAAAATGCAGATATCAGCTATTTTTCTAATCGTACTAAGTCAACCACATCCCCGGCGCAACGTGAAGAATTGCGCGGCGTGTGGATTACTAATGTTGATAGCGAAGTTCTAAACTCGAAGCGCAAAATTGCCGAGATGATGGACTACTTGGCCGAACACAACTTCAACGTCATATACCCCGTTGTCTATAACAAAGGTTACACCCTTTACCCAAGCAAAGTTATGGAGCGGGAGTTTGGCGTTTCTGTAATCCCAGAAAACCAGTTTGCCGGCGTTCAAGACCGTGACATGCTTGCGGAAATCATTGTTGAAGCCCACCGCGTGGGTATTGAAGTCATTCCCTGGTTTGAGTTTGGTTTCGCTACATCCTACAACTTAGGCGGCGGCCACATACTGGAAGCAAAACCAGAATGGAAAGCCCTAGACCAAGAAGGCAACCTTGCCAAAAAAAATGACTTTGAGTGGATGAACGGCTTCCACCCAGACGTACAGAATTTCATGATTGAACTGGTGATGGAAGTTGTTGACAACTACGATGTTGACGGCATTCAAGGGGACGACCGCTTACCCGCAATGCCATCCCTTGCCGGTTACGACGACTACACCAAGGGCCTTTACAAAAAGCAGTTTGGCGTTGAACCACCCTCAGACGTAAAGGATCCCCAGTGGGTGCAGTTCCGTGCTGACATCCTTTCGGACTTCCTGGAGCGCCTTCACGGCCAAGTAAAATCCCGCGGCAAATACCTCATCGTCTCAAGCTCGCCTAGTTACTACGATTGGTCCCTCTTTGAATACCTTCAAGATTCCGTTACATGGACGAATCGCGGTATTGTAGACACAAGCCACCCGCAAGCCTACCGCTATGAGTTAGATGGGTACAAAAAAATAGTGGATGATCTTGTGGCAAACCAGTTCACTCCAGAGCAGCTTCACATGCTCTCCCCGGGTATACTCATTCGTTCAGGGACGTATGTCTCACCCCTTGAATACCTAAAAGGTGCCATTGAGTACAACCGTGAAAAAGGTGTGCAAGGTGAAGTGCTATTCTTCTACCAAGGCCTGCGCGGCGATGAAGCCAAAAACCTGACCGACAACGGTATGTCTAACTACCTGAAAACCGGCCCCTACGCAGAGCCCGCCTCGTTGCCCTATCGTGACGGCGTAAACTTCCGCCCCGGCGGCGTGATGACCCCTGCACCCCCTCAGCAAATGGGCGATCATTGGACGCAAAACCCAAAATTCCCCGGCATTTATCGTCGACCCGGCGGCAACGCTGAAACCCTTCTCTACGATGTAGAAGTTCCCGTAAGTGCCACGTACGACCTCTACATCGGCATGCTCTCCGGCCCAGATTCCACCGCAAATTTTGTTGTAAAAACCGGCGAAGATGGCAAAGGCGGGCAAAATATGCTCACCTTCGATCAATCCGAACGCAGCAACTGGGGCTGGATGCCAATTGGGCAATATAAGCTGAAAAAAGGCGTAAATGAACGGTTTGTTCGGGTAGAAGTAACAGAAATGGACCCAACCAAATTCACCTTTACCGGCCCCGTAATGGCGCTGATTAACCGCAAAGAATCCCCCAAAACTAAGTGGCCCGTTGCGGAATAACCCCCAATTCTCCCATTGAACATTCCCATGGGGTGCAAGGCTCACATTGTAGTGAAAACAGACTAATAAACTAGGCAACAGAAGGGGCGACTTATGGATGAGTCGCCCCTTCCGTTTTTACGCTTCAATGATGAATCCGTGTTTTTCGCTCGACGGCACGGGGCATTTTCTTGCTTTATTATATCAACTCTATTGAAGGAAACCCTCCCAATGCAATTACTCCCCACCGTTCAACGCAGTTTGATTGCCTGTGCCGCGTTACTTTGTACCACCTCTGCCGTTACGGCTCAGCCCGGATCGCTCATTGATGCAATCCCTGCCGAATCCAACATGTCGTTGATTGTTAGGGATTTCCCCGCCCTTGAGAAAAAGTTCCAAGCAAGCCCCATGGGTAGTGCATGGAAAAGCCCAGAAATGAACACCTCGCGGGAGTTCTTCGATACCAAATACGCCGAAGCACAAGCATCGCTAGAGGCTAAACTTGGCATCAATCTTACCCGATTAATCTCCCACATTAAGGGCGACGTCATCATCTACAACACGGCGCTCAACCCCAGCACTAGTGATCAGGGGTTGTCCGATTTAGTGTTTGCCTTCCAAATCGATTCCAACGATGTAGACGCCATTCGCAACGATATTGCCGCAGCCATTGAAAAGATGGAAGAAACCCAAGAAATTGATAAATCTGAGTACGATTTCCAGGGCGTAAGCGTTCGCCGATTGGCCTTTGAGGTGGTTGAAGAAGTTTTTGACTACGACTGGGAAACGGGTGAAGAGGTAGTAGAAAAAGTAAGCCGCGCTGAATCATTGGAATACGGATTCCTAAACTCACAAAGCGTATTCTTTATGGCAACCGGCCCTGAGGGTGTTTCCAAAAGCTTGATCAACACCGCCACAAACCCTGAGGCTGAAAAATTATCCTCCACCACCTACATGAAAAACTATTTGGGCGTGGTTGAATTTGAAGCCGATGTTTTTGGCTACGTAAATCTCCCAAAATTCATAACGGAGCTGAAAGCAATTGCCATTGAGGAAGATCCTGAAAACCAAGTCATGTGGGACTTTATGGATGCTGCTGGCTTTTCCACCTTGGAAGGCTTTGGCGTTCAACTTTCAGCAATCGATCAAGGCCTTGCCATGGAGTACGCCCTTCTGGTTCCCCGGGAACGTAAAGGGCTTATTGCAGCGCTATACCCTGAAAATTATGTTACGCTTTCCTCCGCAAAATTCGCCCCTAAGAACGCCTTATCATTCAAAGCATTTCAATTAGATTTAGGAAGAATTTGGGACGCCGTGGATCGAATCCTAATTGAACAACAGCCCGAAACAAAAGCCCAGTTGGATCAAGGCGTTGCCTTTGCCAACATGCAAATGCAAACAAACATTGTAAATAACCTGATTAAAAACATTGGTGGTGAACACGCCTATTACCAAGTTCGAGACCCGAAAGGCGTAGAAAAAGCCGCTGAGCTTTCCGCTGAATACGGCTTTACCATGCCAGAACAACTCAATACCGGCGTCAGCATTGCCACCCTGAATAGCGAGTTGTTCAACGCCTCCATGACGACGATGTTCGAGGTAATGAGCGGCGATAATATGGGAATGCCCATCACAAAATCAGAGTTCAACGGTTTACCTCTATGGGGCCCCGATCCCGCTAAATCAGCTAATGTGACAGCCCTCACCTTCCCCACATTTGGCTTGGCGCCCAAGCACTTCCTTATCTCCACCGACGAAGCTGATGCAAAAAGCTTGGCCCGCCTTGCGACCGGCGCAGAACAAGAATCCCTGAGCGACAGCAAGGATTTCCAGATGGTAACCGCTCCATACAGCAAGGAATTCTTAGCCTACCTAGATTACTCCTCCCCGGAAAACCTACCTTTTGTGATGAAACAACTGGAACCCTTTATGGCGGAAACAGACATGGAAGAGTTGGACACAATGATTCCTGAATCCGAATGGTTCAAAAAGTACTTTGGCCCCGTTGTTGGCGTTACTTATACCAAACCTGAAGCCATTTATACTCAGGGAATATTCTACATGGTCAACGAGTAAACCATTCACACGTTCTCCTAAAAATACCGAAAATAAAACGTCGCGTTTATGTACCAATAGTTTGGCCCTAACCGCGACGTTGTTATTTAAGGAGCAGGAGTAAATACCTTACAAATAAGGCAGAAACGCTTTGTAACAGTCCTTCGGAATGTCCGTGATACCATAATCGCTGGAGCGAACAAACAACAGCACCTGTTTGCCTTTACCCAGCATTTTGCCGGCAGCATCAAAAATCTCGTGCTCCATTGTCACAAACTTTCGGTTCACGTTGGAGATTCTAATCTTCACGGTCGTCTTGCTGAACTCCGTTGTTTCATGCAGAAACTTATGCTCGTAACTGCGTGTAAGTACATACCAATCGGTAGTTTCCAAATCAAAATTCGGCAAAGCATAATTAAAGAACAACTCACGAGTTTTGCCAACCCAAAGGCCGTATTGCGCAAAATAAACGTTTCCCACGCTGTTGGTATCTTGATAGGTGGGCATAAAGGAGTGAACAAACCACTTCTTCTCCAGCCAAGTGCTCGGGGTAGCATCCACAAGCTTTGTAGCACCGTCAGGCATGTTTTGCGCCTCAAGATCGTTGCTGCTGGTTGCGTAAGCCACAACGGGCACCTCGGCGGTTTGTTGCGCCAACCCTGAAATTTCACCTTCGGCGGGTGCTGTTGCATCAGTCGCAGAATCGCCCCCAGGTGCTTGTCCCTGAACAGCTTCAGCGCGTGAATCCAAGGAGGCTTTTTTGCCGTCCTTATTGCCCATCAGTTTATTTTGCATGGACGCCAATTCACGGGGAATCGATTCCACCGCAGACTTGTAATCGCCTTCGCTCATTTTTTTGAGCAATTCGGGATTCTTGATGTTGTCCAAAACACCCGTTTTAGAAATATCCTCATACGCCTTCCGCGAGGCAATCACCGCCGTTGCATGAATCACCGGGATAAGCGCCCCCAAGGCCATAAAGAACCAAAGATCACCGAAATACCCCACGCCAAAAACCCCAATGCTCCCAAAGGCCAACCCCACAAGGGTGGTTTGCGTAAAGGCTGCGAACCGAGGAACAAACGTTGTGCGGAACAGAAACACCAGCGCATACCCCACGGAGAAGGAACCGTAGAAGGACATAAAGTACTCAAGTTCCCACTGAAGCGGAATGCCTGCCATGGCAACCAAAGCAGCCAAAATCATCGGCGGAATCGGCGATTCCAAAAAGCTGGGCGGAATTAACGTTAGAAGCACAGAGTCCGAATGCTTTAGCGCATCCGTTTGGAACCAACGCAATGCCACATACCCGGAATCAAGGGTGGAGATAATTGCTAAAATAAGGAAAAGAATATAAAATACCCGAAAGATCAGCGGCGTCTGAATGTCCGACAAAAACAAGAAGCGGATTACAGCATCCTTGGCGTGGAACAAACCATCGGGTGAAGTCTGGGTTATTGAAGCCAGAATATTCAGGTCGCGGGCTTCGCTCCAAATAGAGAGCGCTAACGTACCATGGAAGAATAAAATGCCGAAGAACAACAAACCGCCAAAAATATACGCATAACGAATATTGCTGCCTTCGCGGTGAATTTGAATCGCACGCTGCCATTGTTGAATGTCAAGCCAAGGGCCTAACAGAAACCCGACAATAATGGGGACAAAAAATCCTAAGAAGCGAAGGCTAAGAATTGATTCCTGGCCCATCAACGGTTTTGGCAATCTGTTCTGGGCGTGAAAGTAAGAGGCACCACCCCAGCCAATCAGCAAAATACACAGGATGATAATCAGCGCCATAACAAAGTGCGACCACTTCAGCTGCTTGATGCCGAATTGTTCGCCCAGCAACAAGCTGGCGCCCAGCACAATCAGCGCAACCATTCCGTAGGAAATCCCTAATGGTAAGAAAACGTACTTGAAAAGCGCAAAAAACGTGAGTGAAACCGCCGTAATTTGATAAGCGAGAAAAATCCACCGAAGCTCGCCCACGGTTTTCAGGAAGTGTTTTTCAAACTCGCGCCCATCGTTGTGCTTGCTAGCAATTGTTTGTGCAATCCACCCAAAGGCCGCCAAACCGATTGCATTAGGAATGGCAAAGGCCAGTAAACCTGCAAAACCAAATTGTATAGCCATTTGCACGCTAAAGAAAAGGCCCAACCCCCAGGTCCAGGAAAGAGCAATGGAAAAACCCCAAAGGGGATTGTTAAGAGACTTGAGTTTCAAGATTGGTTGATCTCCATAAAACTAAAGTACAGCTTTAGGGTAGTTGGCCGGGTGTGTCTAGCAGCAATCCACAGCAAGCGAATGAACTTACGAGAACAGTCGCCGCAAAATCACCCCGCATAATCGTGTTCTCCTGCTGGGGTGTTGCAATCTTCTTCAAAATAAATCGGCTTTTTCTTGACGGTGTTCTCGTAACTTTTTTTGATGCAGGTGTAAAAGGGTTAGCAGGTTGTGCGAAATGATTAGCCAATTTGCCAAACTTCATCGGTTTCAACGCCGAGCTTCCCCCCACCCCCGCTCTCTTCCTTAATTCCCGTTCCCTGTGAGGTTTTTTCCGTTATGTCATCATCCTACTACTACCAAAAGCGCAATCCGCTAAAACCCTACCTAATGGCAGCTGCTGGGCTGCTGATGGCAGGCATTTTGGTGGTCGGCGTTTCCGTAATGTTTACCGGTGAATCCGGCCCGAACAAAGAGCAACTTGCTGCCCTTGAACAAAGTGCCGAACTGCTAGAGAAAAATGAACCCCGCAAAGCCCTTGATGCTTACGCCACTTACGCCTCGTTTTTGGAACCAGATGCCCTGCCGGAAGAAAAAGCCCTGATTGTAAAGGTGAAAGCCCTAGATCAGCTGAAGCAATTCGGTGAACTGGCGGAAGCCGCCAACCAATTTGTAAACGCCTATCCCGAAAGCGACTTTGCGGAAGATGCACAAGCAATGGCACTGGGTGCAGAAATTCAAACAAACGGGCTCACCAAACCGGGACTACTCACGAATATTGAAGACTTCTTACGCAAGCAGCCCACGCACCCCCAAGCCCCTAGATTACAGCTTTCATTAGCGCGCCACGAAATCCAGATCGGTGACATGGAAGCCGGCAAGCGCCGCATGAACAAACTGGTAAACCAATCAAACCTTGAACCCGCCATTGGCCAAGCCGTTCGCCGCGAAGTTGGAAACCTAAACCTGAAAGCCCTGCTTAATGGCGGCAGCAGCGAGGTTACTTACACGGTAAAAAGTGGCGATTCAATCTGGCAAATCGCCCGCGACCACCAAGTTACATCAGAGTTAATTTTGAAGGTGAACAACATCTCCGATGCCAGCAAGCTGCGCATTGATCAAACTCTGCGTATTCCCAAAACAGATTTCTCTCTCGTGTGTGATGTATCACGGAACGAGTTGATTTTGAAAAACTACGGCGAGTTTGTGAAAAGCTACACCGTGCGCACGGGCCGCGAAGCAGGCACCACACCCACCGGTACATTTAAGGTCTTAAACAAAAAAGAGAACCCCACTTGGCGCCCAGGCGACGGGCGAGTATACCACCCCGGGGACCCCAACAATGAACTAGGCACCCGATGGATGGCCTTTGAGGGCGACATATTAGGCATTCACGGTACTCTTCACAATGAAACTTTGGGCGCCTACGCCAGCAACGGTTGCATTGGCCTAAGCCGGGAAGATGTGGAAGAATTATTTGACCTTATTTTGGTGGGCACAACATTAGAAATTATTGGCCAACAAGATACCGCATTTGCCCCCGTAATACCCGCCCCAAGCATCCCAGATCCGCTACCCAAAAACGAGATCGCGTCCCTAAACTAAGGGACACTGGATTGAAGGCAAGAGTGACACGGATTGTGATACACATGCTGAATCAATCGCCCAACTGATTGCAGTGATTACAATTAGCGAACTCTTTATTTAACCTTGTTTTCAGGGATTGTTTCAAGCAAAACAGCGTTAGGCTCAGCAGAATGAGCGCAAAACATGGGCGGGGTATGCTGCTACTCGGAAACCGGTATTAGCCTAATCCGCCCTGAGGGGCATTTATTCTGGTTCTACCCTTCAGCGTGTTGCGTGCAAACCTTATGATAGGCCGTAAAAAAGGCGCGTATTTTTTCTTCCGACTTTACCCGAACCTCGGCCTCTATCCCGCTGGAAAGATCAAACCCAAAGGGCAATTTGCCCGCTGTTTGGAAAGCCTGGTAAACTGCCGCAATATTTCCGGGCCCTATGCCCCCTGCGATCATCACTTTGCCTTGGGTCAAAAGCGGAAAGGCCAACTCGTGACGAAAGGTTTTCCCCGTTCCGCCGTGTTGATTTTCTGCGTAAGTATCCAGCAAAACAGGCCCATAGGCAAGGTGCTGCGCCGCTTCCTGAGTGGAGGCTTCATTCTTCATGCGAATCGCTGGAATAACAGGTACTTGAATCGCAGCACGATGTAGCGGCGTAACAGGGCCGTGCACTTGAGCGAAGTCTAGTTTACACGCCTGTACGATGCGTTGTATTTCAGCGGGCGATTCATTCAAAAAAACCCCGACGGAGAAAAAATCTTGATCCGCTGCTTTACTTTGCTTGCCTAATGATTGCAGAATTTCTTGAACGTTCTTTACATCCACCACGCGAGGCGTTCCTTGGGCAAAAATAAACCCTAAGTATCGGGCCCCCAGAGTAAGGGCAAGTTGGGCGTCTTGCAGGCGAGTTAAACCGCAGATCTTAATGAACGGTTTCATTCGGTATAAATCCCCCTTCGGGCTGGTATGGCTCTCGCCTTAGCAGTGCTACATGCAAGATTTCCCTTAGGTTTCGTGCCTAAGTGAAACAACCTGCAAGCAATATTTGTGCGATCGTATAAGCTGAATAGCACCCCTGAGTAAGTCTCGGATGAGGAGCAATTATGAGAAATAATTCAAAAAAAGAGATCATCAACGTTATTCCACAATCAGCGCTGAGTGAAGGCCTTCCCTTTCCTGAACGGGCAGCAATCATTCCCTGTAACGAACCAATCGTTTTTCCCCATATGATTGCCCCGGTGCTCATCAACGAGGAAAAACATATGCGTTTGGTGGACGACGCCTTTAAGGGCGACCGGTTAGTGGCGTTTTTCCCGACGGAAAAAATTCAGAAAAAAGGGAAAGACGGCGTTCAGAATGAAGCAACTCGCTTGCTTAAGTACGGAACCCTATGCGCCGTATTGCGCATGCTCCGCGTTCCTGATGGTTCCATGCGCTTGCTGGTACACGGCATTACCCGCATTAAAGCAACGGGCTTAACGCAGCAATCCCCCTACATGGTTTCCGGTATTGAGTTGGCCAAGGAAACAACGCACCAAGACGACGTGGAAGTTGATGCGCTCCGCAAAGAGACGATGGAATCCCTGCAGAAAGCAGTAATGTACGCAAACCTTTCAGAGGATTTGCTTGTGGCCGCATTAAACGTGGAAGAAGCCGGAAAACTGGCCGATCTTGTTGCAAGCAACGTGAACCTAAGCCCCAAGCACTTGATCTCCATTCACCAAGAGCTTGATACAAAAAAACGCCTGCGCCAAGTGTACGATCACCTCTCCCGCGAGGTTCATGTTATGGAGATTGGCAACAACATCTCCGAACAAGTGCGGGAAAGCGTGGATAAAAACCAGCGGGAATTCTACCTGCGCGAGCAAATCCGTGTAATGCAAACCGAGCTTGGCCAATCAGATCCGCAGGCCGCTGAAATTCAAGAGTTGCGAGCACGGCTGGAATCCAAGCAAATGCCCGACTACGCCCGTAAAATCGCCGATAAAGAACTCTCTCGCCTTTCCATGTTGCAGCC
Source organism: Candidatus Sumerlaeota bacterium (assembly GCA_036751885.1). Taxonomy (GTDB): domain Bacteria; phylum Sumerlaeota; class Sumerlaeia; order SLMS01; family JAHLLQ01; genus JANRMB01. Next base: position 17,572 of record DAIOTT010000015.1, on the reverse strand, counting down.
TGCAGCCGCCGAATACGGCGTTGTAAGAACTTACATTGATCACATTCTTGATCTGCCGTTTGTGGAGCGCACGGACGATCATTTGAACATGCTTCGCGCGGCGGAGATTTTGGATGAAGACCACTACGGCCTAGAAAAAGTAAAGCAACGCATCCTTGAATACCTTGCCGTTGTTCGCCTGAAACGCGGAAACCTAAAGGGCCCAATCCTTTGCCTTGTTGGCCCGCCAGGCGTCGGCAAAACCAGCCTCGGAAAATCAATTGCCCGCGCAATGGGCCGCAAATTTCACCGCTTCTCCTTAGGCGGCATGCGCGACGAAGCCGAGATTCGCGGTCATCGCCGAACCTACATCGGCGCAATGCCCGGCAGAATTGTAAAAAGCCTGCTGGATTGCGCCACAATAAACCCCCTGATCATGTTAGATGAAGTCGACAAAATTGGTTCTGACTTCCGTGGGGATCCGTCCTCTGCGCTCTTGGAAGTGCTTGATCCAGAGCAAAACGATTCCTTTCAGGACCATTACATGGATATGCCCGTGGATTTATCGCAGGTTATGTTTATAACCACGGCCAACTCATTGGATACAATCCCCGGCCCCTTGCGAGACCGCATGGAGATTATTCGGATTGCAGGGTACACGCCGGAAGAAAAGCTAAAAATTGCGGAACGTTACTTAGTTAAGCGGGAAATAAAAAACGCTGGCCTTACCCAACAGCAACTACGCTTTAGCGTTGCGGGGTTGCGGCACATCATTGCGGACTACACCGCCGAAGCGGGCGTAAGAAATCTGCAGCAGCAAATTGCCTCGGTAACGCGTAAGGTTGCCCGAACTATTGCGGAAGAAGAAAGCCGCGTGGAAACCGAGAACCAAGAGAAACCCCAAACCACCAAGCAAAAGGCTAAACCAAAAGCCAAAAAGAAGACCACTGCACTTACGCCTCAGGCCATTGAAGAGCTGCTTGGCCCAAGCAAGTTCAAGCTGGATGTTGCGGAACAAAACCAAATCCCCGGCGTGGCAACAGGCCTTGCATGGACTTCTGTGGGCGGGGAAATTTTGTTTGTTGAAGCTTCCCGCTTTCCCGGTAAAGGCAACCTGCGCCTAACAGGCCAACTGGGGGACGTAATGAAAGAATCTGTTTCCGCTGCCCAAACATTCCTACGTTCCAACCGCCACTTAATCAGCGTGGAGGATTCTGAGTTTGCAGACTTTGATTACCACGTTCACGTGCCCGCCGGTGCCACACCCAAGGACGGCCCCTCTGCGGGTGTTGCCATGGTCTCGGCCTTGGCATCCCTCATGACTGGCGAATCCATACGGGATTACCTTGCTATGACTGGTGAAATTTCCCTTCGCGGAAACGTGCTCCCCGTTGGCGGCGTAAAGGAGAAAATTCTGGCGGCTCATCGTTCCGGTATCAAGGAAGTACTACTTCCCCACAAAAACATGCAGGACTTGGATGAGATTCCCGAATCAGTTCGCAAAGTAATGACGTTTCACCCCTTGGAGCGAATTGAGGAGGCGTTTCAATTTATCTTTAATTCTCGCCGTGTAAAAACAAAAGCACCCCAAAAAACTCGCGCTAAAGCGGCACCAAAAACCACGTCTAAAAAACCAGCCAAAACCACAAAACAAACGCCCGTGCAGCCGCTGCCTGCCGTTGAACAGGAAGTAAACACCAAAGCCAAAACAACAAATAAAGTTGGTGCACTAAAATGACTGATCGGCGCGTTGAACTAGGCTGGCGTTCTACCACCATTTGCGCTGTTCGCCGCAACGGCAAGATTGCCCTGGGGGGCGACGGCCAAGTGAGTTTGGATAAAATTGCCATGAAGCATACGGCCAAAAAGGTTCGCCGCATCTACGGGGACCGTGTGATTACGGGCTTCGCCGGTGGAACGGCCGATGCATTTAACCTGTTGGATAAGTTTGAGGGCAAATTAGAGGCGCACGGGGGCAAATTGATGCGCGCTGCCGTGGAGCTGGCCAAGCTTTGGCGCACCGACAAAATGCTGCGGCAATTGGAAGCAATGATGATTGTGGCAGACGAAGAAACCCTTCTCCTGATTTCCGGAACGGGTGATGTCATTGAACCCGATGACGATGTTCTTGCAATCGGAAGCGGCGGCGCTTATGCTCAATCTGCAGCCTTGGCACTTCTTCGCCATTCAACTCTAAATGCCCGGGAAATTGTTGAGGAAAGCCTGAAGATTGCCGGCGACATATGCATCTACTCCAACAAAAACCTGACGATTGAAGAAGTTCAACTGAAGCAGTAAAGCCTGTTTCGTTCTTCTAGGAAATGAACAAAATCAAAATACGGTTTATCAAAAAATACTGTTTGTAAAAAACACTCAGCCCCAAAACCGAATTCGGCGTTGGGACTGAGTTTATTTAAGCGTACTGCGTACGGAGTGTTTCGCCGTGAATGTATCAGAAGGAATACAAATTCCAATCGGATGTAGCAGAGTCCACAGAGACGGTGTAGGCTGCAACTTCAGCAGCTGTTGAACCCGCGTTTTGCGTAACAAAAAGGTAGTTTTGCCCAGCAATTTTAGCCCCTACAACGCCCCCAGCCACAACACCACCAACACCAGCATTTATTGTAAGCTGTGTTGTTACGGTGCCAGTAAGTTCGTCAATTACGGAAATGACGCCGTTTGAAGCGTCTGTAATGAGCAGGTAACTTGTGCCTTCAAAATCCCACGGTGTCACTGACCAACGAACCGCGCTGCCCACGGCAACGGGATAACTGAAAAAGGGAGTTGCAGACAACGAATAACCTGCAACGGAACCTGCTGTGCCGCCGCTGTAAAGGAGTATTTCTTCTGGATTGCTTGCGCCAGCAGCGCCCAAATAAACATTATCACCGATGACGGCAACACTACGCAGGAAGTCCGCAGTAAGGGCCGCTGATTCATCCACAAGATCTAATGAAGCATTTGTTGCCACTACCTTTTTGCTCACAGTTTCCACGAAAACGAATCCAGTACCAAAGAAGTCAGCACCCGCTGTTCTGCGGTTTGCAGCGCCCACTTGGCTTGTATCAAAAACTGAATCAACAAGGGCTCCTGCAGTGTCATAAAGCAAAATAGCGCCGTTCGTTCCTTGATCACCAGAAACTAACACGTTGCCGTTCGCTTGGTTTACTTTCACGTTTTGCAAGCCGCGTGAGCCGCCCCAAACCACAGGCCCCGGCGTAACGGGATCAGTAGAGCTTGTATGCGCAAAGATAGAAGCGGTTGACGCTGAGTTTGAGGGGTTTGTGATTACACCCACGCGTTTTGTGTTGAATGCAACAAAGTAGAGTTTGTCGTTTGTTTCATCATAAGCAGCGGCGCCAACAAACGCATCGCCCGTTGCAGGAGCTGCAATTGAAAGTGCGTCAATTGAGTGCACAGGTGTTGGTGCAATCACCGGTATAGCTGCTGTAAGAATCGTTGCAGAGAGGCTGGTGAAGGCAAGTGTAGCGAAGAAAATAGTTTTCATGAATTTATATGTCCCTTTTTTGTAAGATAATGAAATATATAAACTCCACTCAAAAAGTCAAGCCCCTTGTTTAGGGATTATTCAAGAAAACATATTCGCCCCGGGCTCATTTTAAGGCCGGGGCGAAAAAGCACGGATAAACATTTACCAGTAAATAAAAGACTAAACCAGAACGGCGTCTACTTTTTCCAATAAGCCTTCAAGGCGGGAAACAGCTTCTTTACTTTGCTGAAGTTCATCCTCCAAGAAGGCCGCTTTTTTTAGCAAGGCTTCCGCTTCAGCTAGCTGGCAGGCAAGTTCAAATGCTACCATTACCGCGATTTTAGACTGAGCCGCCGAAGGTGCTTTTACCGTTAGCTCTTGAATGCGAGAGGAAAGCCCCTTCGCTAAGTGCTCCACGGTCTTTTTTTCTTCAGGGTGAATTTCAAGCCGGATTTCGTGGCCGGCAATTGAGACGTTTATTTTTTCAGACGCACTCATGAGAAAACCTCAAGTTGGGGGGATTGATTGCCTACTTGTTGCAAACTGGATTCCGCCAGTTGAATGCGCTCAATCAGTTGATTCAGGCGATTTTTCATGCGTTCATCTCGTTCGTTTGCTTCTTGTAGCTGGGCATTTAGGCCGGCAAGATCGTTTTGTAGTTGGCCGTTTTGGAACTGCAGATTCCCAATTTCGCTTTCGTTGTTGCTGGCGCGTTCGTACAAGCTGTTGATCTCATTCTGCTTGTTTAGCACGTCAAGATTCAAATTATCGCGCTCCACAAAAAGCGCGTCGCGAACGACCTCGGTTTGTGTAAGCGTTTCGCGCAGGGCAAGCAACTCTTGTTGTGCGGTGCTGTTTTCATTGAAGAGTTGATCTTTTTGCTGGTTCGTAAATTGTAGGGTGTTTTCCAACTCGTTCGCACGGTTTTGCTGAAATTGCAGATCATTGCGAAGCTGATTCAACTCTTGTTCGTATTGACTTGTTTTTTGTAATTCACGATCAAGATTTTCCTGCACCTCGTCGCGGTGCGCGCAGGTGTTGCTGTGCCATTCTTCAAGCTCTTCAATTCTTAACTGGGCAAAATCATATTTTTCCTGAAGCTCAGCTTTGCCTTGAAGCTCTTGGCGCATGCTCTCAAGTTCGCCCCGTTCTTGAGCAAACTGGGCAATCTCAGCTTCCTTTTGTTGAAGCTGTGAAAACACCGAATCATAGTTTGCTTGGGAATTTTTTAGGGAAGTGTTCTCGTCCTGAAGGCTCATGCGCAAATCGCGAAGACCCTCAACCTCTTGGATTAATTTGCCGATTCGGTCTTCAAGTTGTTCAATAACGTCTAACATAAGTAGTGTACCATCCTTTGGGAAAATTGTGTATCAACTGGAGCGGGAGAAATTTACTTGTTACGACACAAACATAACGCGCCAACGTTCCCAATAATAGGTGCAACACTGTCAAGATCAAATCACTTCGTACTCTAAGTTTTTCAATTTATTTTTGACTCGCTTTTGAATCAACCTTCACCATAGTGTTTACTAACAACCTAGCGATTCTGTTCAGGAATTATCATGTCGTACAATATAGGGTTAATTTCCGATACACACGGCTCACTGCACCGCGATGTGTTTGATCTATTTGAGGGTGTTGATTGCATTCTTCATGCGGGTGATATTGTGGATAAATCCATTTTGCTTCAACTTGAGGCAATTGCACCCACTTACGCCGTTGTGGGAAATTGTGACCCACCTTGGCATGATGTTCCCGAGGAGCACCTGCTCAGCTTACCTTGCGGAAAAATTGTAGTGTTGCATAGTCATTTGGTTGCCGATGGGGCTCGCACGCCGGCGGGCCTTTATGCGCAATATAAGGCTCAAAATCCCGCTTTAATTGTTTATGGGCACACGCACCTTCAGCTATTAAAACAAGTTGAAAACTGCTGGGTAGTGAATCCCGGCCCCGCAGGAAAACCCCGCCTAAGGGACAAGCCTTCCCTGATGCTGGCAAGCTGGCATGAAACACTCAATACTTGGAATTTTAAATCACACTTGTTGGTTTGGTAGTTCACTTGTTGCCCGCAAAGCCTAAAGCCCCCAACGATGGGCTTTAGTCCACGCTGAAAAAACCTGAAGGAATCCCCCACATATGCCCAAAAATTCCCGCTCACTACCCATCGTATCGGTTCTTTTGGCGTTATTTACGTTGTTTACATTAGCAGAAATTTGGCTAATTTTTCAAATGGCAGAGTTAATTACGTGGCCGTTTACCATTTTGATCGCCATTGGCACCGGGGTTGTGGGCTCGGTGATGATTAAAAAACAGGGCATTTCAGTAATGCATAAAGGCATTCAGCAGGCCCGGGGCGGAAAGTTCCCCGCGCAGCCGATTGCCGAAGGCGTGATGATTATTATTGGCGGAGCATTTCTGATGACCCCCGGGGTTATTACTGATGTTATTGGCCTAAGCACCCTTATTCCCCCCGTACGTTCCTTTTATGCCCGCCTGATGATTGGCTTCGTGATGCGGAATTTTACCTTGAAAGCCCGAAAAATTGGGGCCAATGATCAGGCCGGTTTTTTTTACACTAATCAACCCAACCCGTTTACGCCGCCGAATAATCCCGGTGCGCCCCCTTTCGGTTCCCCTGCTGATCAAGAAACCAAAAAAACTGATGAGAAAGCAAATCCCTTTAACACGCCACAATCAGGCAGCGGAAAACGGTCCTTCACTGATGAGGACGTTATCGACGTTGAATTCACCCGCCGTGATTAACACCACTTGGATGTAAGGTTAAGCACCTATTGCAACACGATCCCTTTGCCATCAGGCTATTTAGCCCTCGAAACCTATTGTGTTTGCTCACGGGTTTTGGCCTTTACTGCGGCTCCATTTACCAAAACCCGCAACTGCTGTTTCTGGGTATATTTTGTTTATCCATCCTACTCATCAGCATTATACAGGCAATGCGCCTGTTGCCCGATGCAACCGTGCAGCGCACCCACCCGGCCCGCGCGTTTGAGCAACAAACAATCCCCGTTCGGGTGGAGCTCAGTTCCCCCACCCACAACGGCGCCGCCTTGGTTCTCGTGCAAGATTATTTCCCCGTGGCAAACTACACCCGGTTTCGCCATTTGATTTTGGAACCCTTTCGCAAAGGCGAACACGTTGTAATGACGTACCTTGCCCACTGCAACAACCGCAGGGGCCTATACACCAACGGGCCCATTAGCCTAGAAGCTTACGATGCATTAGGCCTGATGCGTAAACAATTACTGCTGGATTGCTTCACAGATTTATTAGTTTACCCAAACACCACGGAATTGGAGTTGTTCCAAGTTTTGGGCAACGGAACCCTAAAGCATGTGGGCTTTGAAACACTTGTGCGCGCGGGCGATAGTACCGAGTTCACCGGAACGCGCCCCTACCGCCGAGGCGATGCAAAGAACCGTATTCACTGGAAGCTGGCCTCAAGAAACGAGGAATTCACCGTAAAGGAATTTGAGGAAAGTATTGTAACGGATGTTTCAATCTTCCTGGATTGCGGGCGCCTTGGCCTTACGGGCCTTGGTGAACAAACCTCCATGGAGTACGCCATTAAAGCCGCCGGAAGCGTTGCACGCGTTTCCATTGAAAAAGCCCACCTTGTTCAACTCATGCTCTTTAGCAAGCAGGTAGAACATATTCCCCTAGGCTCTGGTAGAAGCCATTTGCTGATGATGTTAGATCGGCTTTCATTTGTAAAAGCAGAGCACGAATCGCAATTCGCCCAAAGGCTTATGAACGCCATTCCCCTGCTGCGCCGAGGGGGTACTGCCGTTGTGATTCAAAGCATCACATCCATTGATCCTGCCTCGCTGGATGCACTTGTCTCCGCCTGTGAATCCCGCAGCATCAAGCTGATTCTAATTGGCATTGATGACCGGGCGTTCATCAAGCTTTACCGCGAACAAGAAACCCGCCACGTGGAAGCCCTGAGCGTTGATGAAATGACTCGCGAGCTTGCCCTGCGCGGCGTTCGTGTTCACGTGGTGCGCAAGGCTCGCGTTCCCCTGAAAGGCCTTCGCAGTAGTTTAGAGGCAGATTATTCCCTGGGATTTACGCAGCAAGAAAAACGCGTAAGAGGTGCTGAATGACGAGTTTTACCGCAACCGACGAGCTGGGTGAAATGGAGTTTGAAAGCAATCTTGAGCTTGGGCAGGAGTACAAACGCTGGCGTGTTGCGCATCTGGTGTTTGCCTGGATTTTAGGAACCCTTGCAACCGTTGCCGCAGCCGGCACATTCTTGAACGAGTTCTCCCACTGGGTTATTCTCTTTTCAGCCCTTGTAGGCGGCGGCTTATTGTTTGCCTACACCTTTCAAATCAGCATTAACGAAGCCGTTGTTCAGCTGGGCATCAAGGAAAAGTTTGCCATATTACTCTTCATGGCAGCGTTGGGTTTAGCCCCAAGGTTGTTTGGCATTCGCTTGGGGAGCGCGTCGCTTTTAATCTTTCTTCTTCTATTCTCCCTTATCAGCTACAACGCCCCAAGCTACGGAAAATACTACGCCGTAGCAATTATCATCATGTGTCGTGAAATCCTGATGGGCCCATTCGTCCCAACGGCGTTGCTCTTTGGTTTTGTGATTTGTTTAATCATCACGTTTTGGCTGGAGTATATTGCTTTTCGGCTGCAAGCGCACGGCAAGGGCAGGCAAATAAGCCCCCTGGTGTTGTTGTATGCTATGCTGCCAAACCTAATCATAAGCTTTGCCTTAGCAACCGCCGCGTATTTTACCCTGTGGAATTACCTGATGGGCAAAACCGAAATGCCGGTCTTCAAACCCAAGCTCACCCCCGCTGGAATGGAAATTGGCCCACAAATTTACAGCGGAATCTACTGGGACGTTGTAATCATTGTGGTGAGTATTGTGGGGCTAATTCTGCTGATGCATTGGATTGAAAAGAAGTTTCGCTTCACCAAGAAAAACACCGTGATTACCGAAAGCCCAGAAGGCGCCGCCTTCGAAGAGCGATACAACCCTAATCATTCCCAAGAAGCACCCCTTCAGGAAAAAGCTGAAACCGATGCCAGAGCCCGCATTTTGCAGCGTTTTCGCCTGTACGCGCAATCCCTTACAAACTTTGGCTGGGGCCGAAATGAATCAGAAACACCCCGTGAATATTTAGAGCGAACCGCCTACCACCTGCTTGCCTACGATCGACATCTTGATCCCAAAATTGCCCAAGCCTATAACAAGGCCTGTTACTCACAAAACCCGATTACCGATGAAGAAGCCGATTTATTTATCGACCTCACCGGGAAAACTGAACATGAAATCACGACAGAACTTCTTCGATTGAAAGAGCGCGCTGAATACCTTGATGAACTCAAACGAACCCAACAATAGCCAACCTAAGGCGAATGCATTGCAGCAATTTGCCTGTGCGCCCGGCTGGAATCTGCTTCTGGGGGATTGCATTCAAGCCGAGGAATCAGACTTTTCAACCCCGCCGGATTTAATCTACGCCGATCCCCCTTTCTTCACCGGGAAAACCTTTCGCAACCGCGAAACAGATGAAGCCGCCTTTCATGATTGTTGGGAAAATGACCTCGGAAGCTTTCTGGATTTCCTGCGAAAGCGCATCCGAAAGGCTCATCAAATCCTAAGCCCTAAGGGGTCCTTACTCCTTCATTTGGATTGGCGCTCCGTTCACTACGCAAAAATCCTTTGCGATGAAATTTTTGGTTACGATCATTTTCAAAACGAAATCATTTGGGCCTACCAATCCGGGGGCGGAACAAAGCGGCGTTACGGCAGAAAACACGATACCATTCTATGGTATTCAAAGGGGCGAACACCGATTTTCAACACGGAAGCCGCTCGCGTTCCCTATGATGCTGTTATCTCCAAAAACCGCGTGCATTTGTTTCATGAAAACGGCAAAGTCGCAGGCGATGTTTTGAACATCAAGCGCCCAGCCAATCAATCCCACGAATGGGTTGGTTGGCCCACCCAAAAACCCCTTTCACTTCTACGCTGGCTGGTGCAAGTGCACACCCAACCCAACAGCCTGATTGTGGATTTCTTCAACGGCAGCGGAACAACGGTGCTAGCGGCTGTACAGGCACAACGCCCGGCCTGCGGCGTGGATATTTCGCCTAAAGCATTATCCCTTGCACAACAACGCCTTGAAAAAGCCTCGACGCCAACACCCTAATTCCTGCTTTCTACCAGTAAAGCACTAAGGCTAATTCAGTTTCTAAACTCTCTCGCGATCTAATTATCCCATACACCTTCACGGAATTCAAATGACTGAAGAACAAGAACCAAAAAAACGAAAACCGGGTTTCTTTACAAATCTATTTAACATTACCAACACAGAAGATCCCGAAGTGGTTCCACCCGTTGAGGAACCCGCAGATTCCACAAAGGACGACCAGGGATTTTTCGGGAATATTTTCAAAACTAAATCCACGGAAGAAGTTGAACAGCAAAAAGCAATGGACAAAGCGGCAGAAGCCGCCGCCGAGCGCGCATTTGGGGGGAAGAAATCCTTCTTCAAGCGCCTTCGCGAACGGCTTCGCTTTACTCGCCGCTCCTTATTTGAGGGCATTCGCGCCGCCCTGGGCCTTTCCGGCAAACTGGATGAGGAAACCATAGAGGAGATTGAAGCCGTTCTTCTTCAAAGCGATGTTTCCATGCAAACCACCATGAAGATTGTGGATAAAATGCAAAAAGAAGCCACCAAGCGCGGCGATGACATGAGCCCCGAGGAAATGCTGCAGCTGTTTCGTAAGTCCGTTCAGGACATTCTGGAGCAAGCGGCCCCGGGCTTCAACCCCGTTCCCCCCAATCCAGGGGAACCCTACGTTGTGATGATGATTGGCGTAAACGGCGTGGGAAAAACAACCACCGTGGCAAAAATGGCAAAGCGTTGCACCGATGCAGGCCTAAAAACCATGCTGGTTGCCGGTGATACATTCCGCGCCGCCGCCGTTGAACAATTGGAACTCTGGAGTCAACGCATCGGCTGCGAGTTTATGAAAGCACCCCAAAACTCCGACGCAGCAGCCCTGTGTTACAACGCCCTGCAAAAGGCCAAAGCAAGCGGCGTTCAAGTCGTCTTTATTGATACCGCCGGCCGTTTGCACACAAAAAGCAGCTTGATGGATGAACTTGTAAAAATAAACCGCGTGATTAAAAAGCAAATCCCCGAAGCACCCCACGAAACACTTCTTGTCATTGATGCAACAACTGGGCAAAATGCTCTTTCCCAAGTGAAAACATTTCACGAGCAAGTCCCCATCAGTGGGCTTGTGATGACAAAACTGGATGGCACCGCCAAGGGGGGAATTCTACTCAGTATTCTAGATCAATTCCACATCCCCATTACCCTAATCGGCGTGGGCGAAGCGGCAGAAGACCTCCGAGATTTTGATCCTGAAGAGTATGCGGCCGCATTGTTTGGTGAATAATGGGCAATCGGCAATAACGATTGCTGTTTAAACTGATGCCTGTAAGTTCCTTATATTTTCTTTGACCTAACAAACAGTGTTAAAGAATAACCATGTAACGACCAAACAGCGCGAAATAAGGATTCTCCGATGCCCAATGGGTCAACACCTTCGGTCTTGATTGTGGACGACGAACCGAACATCAGGTTTGTACTTACCGAAGTCATGCGCCGTGAAGGCTTCCGCTCCAAAGAAGCGTGCGACGGTGTTGAGGCTGTTGAGTTCGTTGAGAAAAACCCCGTTGATATTGTGGTAATGGATATTCGCATGCCCCGGCTGGATGGTATGGCAGCGATGGAAAAAATGCTGCTGATGAGGCCAGAGCTGATTGTGCTGTTGATAACCGCTCATGGTACTGAAAAAACGGGTTTTGAAGCCGTGCAAAAGGGCGCCTACGATTTCTTTACCAAGCCCTTTGATCTTACAGAAGTTCGCGTGGTGTTGCGCCGCGCGGCCGATAAGCTAAGGCTCCGCAGCGAAGTGAAAGACTTGCGCAAGCAAACCACCTCCCGCTACTCGTTTGATAACATCATCGGCCAATCCTCTGCCATGCGCCAAGTTTTTGAGCTAATTGAAAACGTTGTTGATACCGACGTTACCGTGCTTGTAACCGGCGAATCTGGCACCGGTAAGGAGATGATTGCCTCTGCCATACACCATAACAGCCCCCGTAAAACCGCCCCGTTTGTAAAGGTCAACACCGTAGCAATCCCCGAAACGTTGTTGGAAAGCGAAATGTTTGGCCACGAAAAAGGCTCCTTCACCGGCGCGATAACACAAAAGATTGGGAAGTTTGAAGCAGCCTCTGGGGGAACGCTTTTTCTAGATGAAATTGGCGACATGCCAATCGTTTTGCAGGCCAAACTGCTGCGCGTGTTGCAGGAACGGGAGATCGAACGCCTTGGCTCCACAAAAACAATCCCCGTGGATATTCGCATCGTCTGCGCCACCAACCGCGATCTATCTGAGTCCATCCGGGAAAACACCTTCCGCGAAGACCTATACTACCGCATCAACGTAATGCCCATTCTACTCCCCCCCCTGCGCGACCGCCGGGAAGATATTCCCCTGCTTGTTGATTACTTTATTCAACGCTACGCTCCCCGCTTCGCCCGCCCCGTGGAATCCGTTCACCCAGATGCAATGGACTTAATCCTCTCCTACAAATGGCCCGGCAACGTGCGAGAACTTGAAAATTTAATGCAGCGCACAATCCTGATGACCCGCGAGACCCAAATACAAGTGAAAGACCTGCCCCCCGTCATCAAAGGTAGCGCAGGCAACACCCCTCTTCCACTAAAAACATCCCGAGAAATGGAAGAAATTGGCCTTACAAACCCCCTGCGAGACTTGGATTTGAGCGAGCTGCTGGACACAGAGGATTTCTCCCGCCCCCTAAGCGACCGACTTGCAATGCTGAATGATCACGTAGAGCTTTTCCTGATTAAAGCGGCGCTCATCAAATCCAACAACCACCGGCAAGAAACGGCAGATCTGCTCGGCATCTCCAGAAAAAGCCTTCACAACAAAATGGTTCGGTACAATCTGCTCTCTGAATACAAGGGATCCACAACTCAGTTTGAGTAGAATAGTGCGCTAAAAACTGAATAACGATAATACTGAATTTATTTATCAATATTGCACTTATGAGTAACCCTTACCTCATGACTTGGGAAACACTCTACACATGTTACCCAACCTACTCCAAAGTATGTTAGATTTCCAATAAGTCTTTATATCATATAATCTTACAAGATTGCTGATTTATATAGAGTTACTAGAATCATAATAAAGTAATAAATGATGTAGGTTGTTTGGCACTACGGATGCAATAAACGTTACAACTGCTCAATGCAGAAAATTACTTTCAATGAGGAAAACACAATGAAACGTACAGCTAAAGGCTTCACACTCGTCGAAATCATGATCGTTGTAGCGATCATCGGTATCTTGATCGCAATCGCCGTTCCTGGCTTCATCAAAGCACGTGAAACATCACGTCGCCGCGCATGCCAAGAAAACTTGACCAAAATTGATGGTGCTATTCAGCAATACATCCTTGAAAATAACCTTCAAGACCTTGCAACAACCATTGCAGACACTGAACTTACTGATGCAGATTTGACAGCACCTGGCCAGCTTATCGGGCCAAACTCCTACCTCAAAGCTACACCACAGTGCCCATCAGGCGGCGACTACACACTTCTTGAAGATGTTGGACCTTACGGTGAAGCAGTTGAATGTTCAATTCACAACTTCCCAACAGGTGACCCAGATCTTGACAACGCAACAATAAAACGTGCTGTTGTAGTTGGCGGCGGCGGCGAAGGAGAAGGAGAAGGCGGCGAAGGCGGCGAGTAATTTTTCTTAGGATGTTACATCCTAGGAACTACAGGAAATCAACATTCACGGGTTCATTTGAATCCGTGAATGTTATTTTTAGGGGAAGTTTGATTTCATACAGTGACAAATTCTATGTTGCTTCAAACTTTTTAGAATTAGCAGTAACAACCATTCACCCGCGGAAAAATCGCTCTGCCTAATTGCTGATAAAAAATTACCTGTGACGATGTACGCAGCCCCGCTGCTAATTATTAAGCAGCAGTAAACTTCAGCGCCTGCTCATGAACGTAGGCATAAACGGCTCAATCTCTTTAGATGATTCCGGTTTTTCTGCCAATCCGTTCAAAAGCCTCGAGGGCCATACTCATTTGATCTTCATCGTGAGTTGCCATAACAGAAACCCGGATTAAAGCGTGGTCTGGGGGTGTGGCGGGCGCAACAACGGGGTTTACGAAGATGCCAGCATCGTGCAAGGCCCGCCAAAAGCGGAAGCACTTCAATGAATCCCCAATGAACACCGGCAAAATAGGTGTTGCTGTTTTCCCAAGATCAAACCCTAGTTGATTCAAACCATTCATCATAAACCGCGTATTGTGCCACAGGCGCTCCAATCGCTCGGGCTCTGATTTCATAATCTCAAGGGCTTTCCGTACGGCTGCCACACAAGCGGGCGCCATGGAAGCGGAAAATATTAAGGAGCGCGAATGGTGTTTCGAAAAGCTGATCACCTCTTGGTTGCCGGCAACGTACCCACCGATTGAAGCAAGGGATTTTGAAAATGTTCCAAGAATCAGCTCAACATCATTTGTAACCCCAAAATGGGCACAAGTTCCTTCACCCTTTTGCCCCAAAACGCCGATTGCGTGGGCATCGTCTACAATAATGCCCGCCTGGTATTTCTTAGCCAAACGAATCAATTCCGGCAAGTTGGCGATATCGCCTTCCATGGAGTAAACGCCGTCCACCACAATAAGCTTGCCCGTGGCATCGTGGGTTTGTAGCTGGCGCTCTAAATGGGCGGTATCATTGTGCCGGAACTTGTGGATTTTCCCCATCCCAAGCCGGCAACCATCCATGATCGAGGCGTGGTCTGCACGGTCAATGAACACGTGGTCATCCTTACCAATCAAGGCGGAGATTGTTCCCACGTTTGCTTGGTACCCAGTCGTAAAGGCTAAGGCTGCTTCTTTACCCACAAAATCGGCGAGTTCTTCTTCTAATTTGATGTGTATATCTAATGTTCCGTTTAGGAACCGCGAACCGGCGCAGCCTGTTCCGTAAGTGCGAATGGCTTGCGCTGAAGCCTCTTTAATTCGGGGATCATTTGTAAGGCCCATGTAGGAGTTTGATCCCATCATGAGCATCTTTTTACCATCAATGATCACTTCAGTATCTTGAGCGCTCTCAATACACCGAAAATACGGGTACAGCCCCATGGATTGTAATTCATCTGCTTTTTTGAATCGTGTCGCCTTGTTGAAAATTGGCGGACATACCAAGTTTGCTGCACCATCCACTAGATCTAAATCTAACACAGGAGGAGTGATGGTGCAAACTTTGGCGATGTTTGAATTCATAGCATAATCTCGATTCAAAAGAGAGGTGTTGTTGTTTTTAGACTTAGACGCAAATTCTGGACATAATCGTTGCGACGAAATGTTTGGTAAATCAAGCGCATTTTCTGCACTTTGTAACCGTTTTTTAGTTCAATGAATGAAACTGTTTATTACCTATGGTAAAACACACTGCTTTCGGTAAATTCAAACAAAAGTTTTCAATTGAAGAGCCCGTATAAATCTCATTTTTTAGAAAACGCTTTTCTAAGATTTTCGTTTCTAACCAAAGTTTGTTTTGTCAACATGTCATGTTATAGTAATTTCGTTCAAAATCACGCGCGAAAGATTGGTCATATTATGTACTGGAAGGCTACGTCTAACGAAACGGCTTTCGGCAACCACGCTGAAACCTTTTCCCCCTTGAACGACTTTTTTCAGAGGAATTATTCAACATCCCTGAATAAAATCAGCATCTACTTCTTGATGATGCTGTTATTATGCTTTACTGCGGTTGCAACTGCTCAACCAGAAACTCTTATTACCGCCGTTGAAGACGCCGCTGAAACCGCCGCAGGCGTTGCCGCAGAACTAGCGGAGGGTGCAGAGGAAGTTTTAGAAGAATCTACTGAATCCGACGGCAGCGCCTACGCCGCCTTTATGTCCTCATCAGATTCTGTTCCATTCACCATCAACAACCTCTGGATTTTGATCGCCACGGTGTTGGTAGCTGCCATGCACTTGGGCTTTGCAGTGTTGGAATCAGGGCTTTGTCAGGCGAAAAATACCACCAACATCCTCTTCAAAAACACCTTCATCCTCACCATGGGGCTTGTGACTTATGCGCTGATTGGCTTCAACACCATGTACCCCGGCACGTTCAACAATTACATCTCAATCGGCGGTCCGATTCCAAGCTTGTTTGCCTCTAACGCAGATCAACTCAGCAACCTAACCTCTACCTATAACGTGGGTTATACGTATTGGTCGGATTTTATTTTTCAAGCAATGTTTGCGGCAACCGCTGCCACAATTGTTTCAGGCGCTGTTGCAGAACGAATCAAGCTAGTAAGCTTTATGATTTTTGTAACTCTATTAGTTGCAATTGCCTACCCAGTTGCGGGTTCATGGCATTGGGGCGGCGGCTGGTTAAAGCAGAGGGGCTTTTACGACTTCGCCGGTTCATCCGTGGTGCATGCTTTTGGCGGCGCCGCAGCGTTGGCCTGTGTGTTGATTCTTGGCGCTAGAACCGGAAAATACGTAAACGGCAAAACGTTTGCAATTCCTCCCCACTCTATGCCGTTAGCAACAATTGGGGTGTTCATTCTATTTCTCGGCTGGTTCGGATTCAATGGCGGCTCTGTTCTTTCAGCCGATCCTGCCCTTGTTTCCTATGTATTTGTAACAACCGCTTTAGCTGCCGCGGCTGGCTGCCTTAGCTCAATTTTCGTGGGCTGGATTGTTCTAAAATCCCCCGATCTTTCCATGGCATTGAACGGTTTACTTGCGGGCCTAGTAGGTATTACTGCCGGGGCTGATACAATACCAGTTCATTTTGCCATGCTAGTAGGGGCAATTGCAGGGGCATTGGTTGTGGGATCAATTCTATTGATCGACAAAACCCTGAAGCTTGATGATCCCGTGGGGGCAATTTCCGTTCACGGCGTTTGCGGCGTGTTTGGAACAATCGCTGTGGGTATTTTCTCCACCAACCCAGATCACAAGCTCTATACCCAACTCATCGGCACATCGGCCTACTGCCTGTTTGCGTTCATCTTCTCAGCAATCGTGTTCACTATTCTGAAGTTTACGTTGGGCATTCGCGTTTCTGAGGAAGAAGAGTACGAGGGGCTGGACATAGGCGAGCACTCTCAAGAGGCATACATTAACCCCAACTGGAGCAGAAACTCCGGCGTGTTTGGCAAAATGAAAGGGTAATTTCAACCGCAATAAATACCCCGAAAACACGAAAGAACCCTAAGCCAACGGGTTTTCTTCTTGCACCGCAAACCCCCATCGGGAGGAGCATTATGCCCCTCCCGATTTTCTATTTAGGTTTGCACCGCTCTATGCCCAATTACATCCATGTTCATGTTTACCCAAACCCTGAGGAAGTTGCGACAAATGCAGCTGAACGGATTGCGAATTTTGTGCGGGAAAAACCCAACGCCGTGCTTGGATTAGCCACCGGTTCCACCCCAGAAGCCACCTACAGAAAGCTGATTGAAGCCTACCACCAAGGGCTGGATTTTTCCCATGTCACGACTTTTAACTTGGATGAATACGCCGGCTTGCCCACAGATCACCGGCAAAGTTACCGCACCTTTATGGAGGAGCGCCTGTTCAAGCACCTAAACATTCGCCCTTGGAACACGCATATTTTAGACGGCACAACACCCTTTCCAGCCTTTGAATGTGCGGCGTTTGAGCAAAAAATTCAGGCCCGAGGCGGTGTGGACTTGTGGGTTTTGGGGATTGGCCAAAACGGCCACATTGCCTTCAATGAGCCCGGAAGCCCCGTTGATTCCCGAACACGCTTGGTTGCCCTAAGCCCCAGCACCATTGCCGCAAATAGCGACGGCCGTTTTTTCCACGATAGACGCGAGGTTCCGCGCTGTGCCCTTACCGCAGGCATCGGCACAATCCGCGAAGCAAGGCAATTGCTGCTTCTTGCCACAGGCGAGAAAAAAGCCCCCGCTATTGCCAGCGCCGTAAAGGG
>DAIOTT010000014.1:0-32898 GCA_036751885.1 Candidatus Sumerlaeota bacterium | reverse complement strand
TGATTATTACAATACGGCCATATGGTCCAAACCACTGCCGGATGGTACGTTGATGCCTTGGCGTGAATCGCGGCCTTTTGGTGAGAAACTCGCAATCATGACTGCCATAACCACTCCGGGGCATTTGCATATTATCGGTGGGCTCACTGATAATGATGGCACACGTTCCGGTGCTCGGTTGCCAACGGCCAAAGTGTATTCCAACAACATTTTTTCTGATGGTACAATGGGGGAGTGGAAAGAGGGGCCCACACTTCCCGTAGGGCTTTGGTTTCATAGTGCGGGCGTTGTAGCAGGGAGGGCCTATGTTTGGGGCGGTTTAGCGGGGCTTGATCCTACGGTTGAATCAACTTCAGCCAATGTTTTTTCGTCGCCAATTTTGGGTTCCGGTGAACTTGGGCCTTGGCGAGCTGAGAGTACTTACCTCACGTACGGCATGTTTTCAGCCTCGTCTGCTGTTGCGGGCCCTTACCTGATCTCCTTTTCTCCCCGGTACCCATCGGCTCCCGGAACACCGTCCGCCATTTCCTCGGATGTATGGTGGAGTTATATTACACCTAACGGGCTTCAACCTTGGGTTCGAGAAGAAACGAACATCCCAAACCGGTTGCACCATTCCATTACGCCGGACTATCGGCGAGGAACAATTTACCTTTTGGGTGGGCGCCCCGAACGGGCGGTTGAATTCACAAATAAAGTTTCGTATTTCACCCTTTCACCGGCGGCTCGTTCCATGGCTGAAAACCAGTGGTCGGCCTTGAACCGCGCTCATTCTACAACGGTATCTACGTTCGATACCTTAGCCTCCTCAACTTCCACAGGGCCACAAGGGGCTGATCAATTGTCCTACTTGGCGGACCGCAGATTGGCAAGCAGTGCGAGCAAAGGTTTCTACACGATTACCGAGGCTAGAAATGTAGCGAACAGCGCTTCTGGCAAGAAACCGCTGATTATCTATTTCAACGCCGATACAGCTCAGCCTTGCGTGGATCAAAAGGCGATTCTAGATCAGCCGGAGTTTGCTGCAGTTGCAAATAAAGCGGCATTTGCTTGGGTTAATACCCGGGAATACCCGCAACTTGCCCAACAGCTTGGGGTATACCGCGTTCCAACTTGGGTGTTTTTTGACCGAAACGATAGTGAAGTGAGACGTGTTTCCGATGTAATTCCGATGCAGGAACTCGGCAATATTGTGGATAC
Organism: Candidatus Sumerlaeota bacterium; assembly: GCA_036751885.1. Lineage (GTDB taxonomy): Bacteria > Sumerlaeota > Sumerlaeia > SLMS01 > JAHLLQ01 > JANRMB01. The sequence continues at coordinate 31,698 of DAIOTT010000014.1, read as the reverse complement.
ATTGCCGTAAGGTTTGAATCCGTAAAGTTAGGCACAATTGTAAGGCCTTTAAGGTAAAGTTTAGATTGTGCGAAAAAACAAAGCCCTTCAGGTTTGCTCATCTTCCTGAAGGGTTTTTGCATTTATCATGCGTATCGCAAACCGCGTATTTTCCACAATCTTGTTAGGGGTTGTTGCAAACGGCAGCTTCCTTCTTGCGTATGTTGATTCCCCCGCGACAAAGACAATTCATTTACCGCCGGAGGTCATCCCTGCGGAGAGCCTTTTGATCCGCGGTTACGAGGATGCGCGTACTCTTTCATTTCAGCGGCAAATTGCGCCGGGTGTAACACATCAGTTTGATTCCTTTTCCACAGGGCCGATGACGATCAACTCGGTCTTTGTGCAACCTTCAAACCCTGAACTGGTCTTTCAAATTGAAAAAGGGCAGGACGATTTTAATAAATTTGAAACTGCCTGGGCAACAAGCAAACGGTTGCAGCTGGAGGATGAAAGCAAGCAAAGCCTTGTGGTGGTGAACGCAGATTTTTGGGCGGGGCAAAATCCTATTGGCCTGCTGATTGACGAAGGCTGGATTTGGCGCACGCCATTTCAGGGCAGTCAAGGGCGCACAAGGAGTGTGTTTGCATTTGATGATCAAGGGAATTTCAGCATCGGGATTCCGCAATTTCAAGCGTCAATCAAGCCCCTAAAGCCGGCGGATACATCGGCAAAGAAATATGCATCCGAACATCAAACAACAGAACTCACGATCGATCAAATAAATGTAACCGGCAACGGGCCCGTAACACTGTATAATCATATGGTGTTCAGCGAACTTCCCGCAGCTTCCGGTTCTGAGGGTCGGGCGGTGATTCACCTTTCAACTCCCGGCTGGTTGCCGAACGTTCAAAAAACGGGAATACTTCAATTGGTGGATGCAGAAACTCCGGTTGCGCTGAACAATAACACCGTTGGGCTAATCACCAAAGCGGCGTTGCCTGATTGGCTGGCCAACGGCGCTGAGGTGGAGCTTGCGGCTAATTATGCAAACTTGCCCGGGGCTGTGATCGGCGCAACCGGCGGCGGCCCCTTATTACTGGTTGAAGGTGAAATCCTGTCTTTGGAAACAGCCTCTTGGGAGAACGTAGGTGAAGCCTTTGTTACAACCTTACACCCTAGAACGGCAGTCGGCATTAAGGAAAACGGGGAAGTTGTATTTGTGACTGTGGACGGCCGTCAAGGGGGCCGCAGTTTGGGGATTGATCTGTTCGATTTAGCTCATTACATGAGAAGCCTAGGTTGCATTCATGCCATGAATTTGGATGGCGGCGGCAGCACCAGCATGGTGGTAAAAGGGGAAGTTATAAACTTTCCTAGCACCAACGGCGCCCTTAGGCCGGTTTCTTCCACTATTGTTGTTCAACGAGACTCAACCGTTGGGCAAAATCAACCTCTAGAACGGGAATTGCTGCCTAGGAACCTACGGGTTCAACGGGTGGATAACATTGATTTTTACGCCGAAGTGAAAACACCTGATGGTAGAATTACACGGGAGCCGGTTGAGTATTCTTCGACTCACGAATTATTACAAGCCCATGCCATTGAGCTTGTTGCGCCTGAGACCATTGAATTTCCGGCGAATTATTTCAGCTTTGCACCGGGGCAAGAGAAGGTATTTCTTCCCCAAGTAATGTGTTCTGAAGGCTTGCCGCTAAACTCACGCTACTTGGAGTTTCAGGTTCAAACGCCCGAATTTATGCGTTACAATGCTAAGGCAAAAACCCTTACGGCAACATCGGCGGGCGCTGGTACGTTAAGCATTACGCTAGCGGGCGGCCTAAGCAAAACTTTCAACGTTACGGCCGGGCAAGAAACCACGGCGCTCATCAATTCCTTTGATGAGCTTTTGCCACAGCAAACGCTGAGTGGTGTACGCTTCAACGAAGGAAAATCAAAACTTACCCTTAACCGCTTCAACAAGCGGTTTGGTGAGGCTGCCTTGGGGTTTGAGTACGCCATGCTTGGGGAAAACTCGTCCCCCGCGGAAACGGGTACATCGAAAATCTCGGTCCCCGTGGTTCATGAATTTCCGGAAAACGCCTTAGGAGCCAGAATGTGGGTTTACGGCGACGGACGCGGCCAATGGTTGCGCAGTGAATGGCGGGATTCCACTAGCCAGCGGTTTGTTTTAAACTGGACGACGGGTACATCTGGCATTGATTGGACCGGTGAGTGGAGGGAATTATCCGTTCAATTCACCGATATGCAAGCAATCGGAAGCCATGCAACCGCCCCGAAGCCACCATTCAAGCTTGAAACCTTCTACTTGGTACAAACCTCAGAAGCCAAAAAATCAAACGGCGAAATCATCTTTGATGATCTTGTCGCCGTACTTCCGGGGGCGGGTGAGTAAGGGGCGGTTCAACTTCTTAGAGCGGCTTTGTGAAACGAAAGATTCTGTTTGCGTTATAATGAAAGCGGGTTCAGTTCAGCTGCTATTTGATGTGCCAACTGCGTGTACACCAAGGTACAAAGACTCAAACACCGAAGTGAATCTTGCATGATACGAGCAGTGCTCAGCAGTTCAGTGCTAAGGAGATCAGGGCTCAATTGCAGCGCACCGGTTGTGTAACACTGTGTTAGCCCAGATGAACAAACTGATGATAGAGTTCCGAGCACTCAAGCATTGACCACGCCGGCGTTGTTGGCGTTCAATCCCGCTCAACTGTTGCAATGCAAAGGAACGCCCGCAGGCCGGGTTATTTGGTATAATGACTTCAAAAACTTCTTCCCCAAAAAGAAAATCAACGCCTCGTTTGGCGATTATGGATACCACGCTGCGAGACGGCGAGCAAACTCAAGGCGTTTCGTTTCCGACGAATGAAAAATTGCTTTTGGCTCAGCGCCTTCTGGGTAAAGTCAACGTGGATCGCATTGAAGTGGCAAGCTGCCGCGTGAGTGAGGGCGAGCAAGCCACTCTGCAAGTTATTATGGATTGGGCAGCGACCAAAAAATGGGAGGACCGCGTTGAGGTGCTTTCATTCACTGATCACACACACTCGGTTGATTGGTTAAAGGCGGCGGGTTGCCGGCGGATGAATTTGCTGACGAAAGGCTCCTTGAATCACTGCCAAAATCAGCTTCGCAAAACGCCGGCGGAGCACCGGGCGGATATTCGTAAGACTCTTGATTACGCCACAAAAAAAGGCGTAACAACTAACATCTACTTGGAGGATTGGTCCAACGGCATGATCCACAGCAGGGATTATGTTTTTGAAATGCTAGATGCTTACCGCGAGTGGGAGTTTGAGCGTATTTTGCTACCCGATACATTGGGCATTTTAAACCCCGATCAGGTGCGGGAATTCTTGACGGAAATTTTGGATCGTTACCCTACCATGTTGTTTGAGTTTCACGGGCACGATGATTACGGCTTCGGCACAGCAAACGCCATTGTTGCCTCAAACTGCGGCGTGGCGGGGGTTCACTGCACGGTAAACGGTTTGGGCGAACGGGCCGGCAATACCTCGTTGGAGGAACTTGTGGCGGCACTGAACGATCATACAACCCGCAAGGTGGGCGTTCGGGAACAAGAGCTTAATAACATCAGCGAATTGGTGGAGATTTTCTCCGGCAAGCGCGTTTCGGATAACAAGCCGATTGTTGGCCGCAATGTGTTCACGCAAACTGCGGGCATTCACGCTGATGGCGATGCGAAGGGTAATTTGTATGAAAGCAAATTAACGCCGGCGCGGTTTGGTCGTGATCGGGTTTACGCGTTGGGCAAACTTTCAGGGCGCAGCAATCTGGATTTCAATTTGAAAGCAATGAACCTTGATCTTACGAAAGAGCAGCGCAGCGAAGTGCTGAAACGTGTGGTTGAACTGGGGGACAAAAAGCACAATGTCACGCAGGAAGATTTACCGTTTATTGTGGCCGATGTTTTGAAAGACCCAAAAGAAGAGGGCTTTCAGGTGAAGAATTGCGCCGTAACCTCTGCCTTTGGTTTACCCCCTACGGCTGCAATCTGCGTGAGTTACAACGGTGTGGAGGCTTCTGCGATTGGCAAAGGCTCTGGCGGGTTTGATGCTTTTATGACAGCTTTGCGCAGTGTTGCTGATGAGCTGAAAATTCAAGTTCCGTATTTGATTGATTACGAAGTTCATATACCGCGAGGCGGCAAAACGGATGCACTGGTGGAAACTACCATTAGTTGGGACAATGGTTTGCGCACAAAGGCTGTTCACACGGATCAGGTAATGGCGGCGATTGAGGCAACGGAACGGGTGATTAATTTATTGTTGCAAGGCGTTGTTGTGAAAAAACGTTTCAGCTTACTTGAATCGTTAATGTTGGAATCTGCAGGGCCAACGGCAAAGCCAAAACGCAGCGCCTCGCCGCGTAAAACTACGCGGGCGCGCGCCGCTACAAAAGGGAAAGTTACAAAATGAATCCAATCGCTCGCTCGCTCCTTATTTTCAGCGGCATTCTTGTTGTTTGCCTAGTGCTGTTTTTTGTTGTTCGCCCCGCTGTAAGTAAAAGCAGGGCGCTGTCATCGTTGGATGAAACAGGGCGCGATCGGTATGAACAATGGGCGTTGCAACCTGTTGGCATTAACCCGGCGGAGTTGAGTGTCACTCTTCCGAGCGCGGATTTTGAAGAAGAAAAAAAGCGCCTCTTTGATGCTTGGAATAAGATTGCTGTTTTAGTAAATACCCACCAACAAACCTTGATTGATATAGCAAAACGCAAGCAGGTTGTCCTAACGGACGATGTTTCTTTTTTGGCTGATTTTGATTCCTACATTAATCAACTGCAAAAGGTGGTTCAACACCCGGATTACGCATTGGAGGAGTTGAACTTCTACTCCTCTCAATCTGAAGTAGCAATGGCTACACTTCCCGTTATTCAGCACACGCGAACCATTCTTTTTGTTCGTGGGTTGAACGCCCTAGCAACGGGCAATAATCAAGGGTTTGTTTCTGCTACGGAACTTTTGATTCAGTTGGCAAGCAACCACCCGTACGCCACAACGTTTGTGAATTCATTGCGTTGGTCGATTTTAGATCGGGCTGTTTCCTTGGCTCGCTTGGCGCAAGGCATTCCCGCTGCAAAATCTGCGGCGGAACAATTGCGTCCGCAGTTTGCGGCGGTGATTGAAAGCATGAAGCTGTTGGAATCCGCTGATGAAACGTCGTTGGATCATGTGGGGATTGTTCGCATGCTGGTGAAACAAGGGGAGTTAAATGCTTTGCCGGCTATTACTGAAACTACAAACGGTGAAGAACTCTTTAGAATGGCGGTTCTGCGGGATGATGCTTCAACGCTACAAGCAGCCCGTTCCTATGCAATAACGTACGGTGCGATGAACGAGATTGCCAGCCAGCGACGCGAGTTGCTGCGCAATTTAGAGTACCTTGTCACTCAGTAAATTCTTGTTGTTTTACTTCAGCAAAATCTAATTGCGGTTCATCCAAGTTTAGGGATCGAACAAGTCTGCTTGAAGTGCATCGGGCGTTCTTGTTTTGCGCGTTCGGGGTTTGGCATTTTGATTGGCGCCCTGATTAGTTGCCGATTGCCGTGTTGGGGGGCTTTTTTTTCTGCTGCCAATTTGCTGCTGAATTCTTTTGGCCTGTTGTTGAAACGCAGGGTGTTGGCGCAATTGCGTGAAGCGTTGCCGGGCGTAGGTAATCGCGGCTTTTTGGTCAATAATCGGCGCGGGGTAATCCTTGCCAATCTGGCAATTGTAACGTGTTTGGTCGCCGTTTGTAAGGCGCCAAGGCTCATGTAAAAACGCCGTAGGAACGCCCTCAAGTTCAGGAAGCCAGCGGCGTATAAACTCCCCTTGTGGGTCGTGATCCTGCCCCTGTTTGGTGGGGTTGTACATTCTCAGTACAGAATGCCCTGCGGTGCCACTTTGCATTTGTATTTGAGAATAATGAATGCCGGGTTCGTAATCTAAAAAGTGCCGACCCAAAAACTTACTGGTTTGCCGCCAATCTAACCATAGGTGATAACTGGCAAAACTTACTAGCATGGCACGCATTCTAAAGTTCAACCAACCGGTTGCAATCAGGGAGCGCATGCAGGCATCAATCATCGGGAATCCGGTGCGCCCTTGTTGCCACGCCTCAAAATAATCCGGGTTGAACTCACCCTCCCTCAGATCGTTGCAAAGGGTAACAAGGTTTTCAAATTCAAGCTCAGGCCGTTGTTCCAGTTTCTGAATGAAGTGGCAGTGCCAATGCATGCGGCCATCAAAGGCGGTAACTGAGCGGGCCAAGCGGCGCGCCTCAGGAAGGGTAGATTGCCGGAGAATTGCTTTGCTTTTTTGGCAAGCTTGGTGAACTTGCTTTACGCTTAGGCAACCAAAGGTAAGGTAAGGGGAAAGGCGCGAGCATGAGTGTTCTGCGGTAAGGGGAGAAGAAATACCGCGGGAATAATTTTGTCCCCGCCCTTGAAAGAATGATTCCAGCAGTTCACTCGCTTCAGTGGTTCCACCCTTTTGGCGGGCGTTTGTTTTTACCGTAGGCTTTACACAAAGTTCCAGCGCGTTATTAATAATGCCCGCCGTTTCCAACCCTTCTGGAGAATGAATGTGATTGGGCGCTTGCAGCACGGGCATACTCATGCGTTTGCCCCAAATAGCAGACCACCCATCGCGACTTTTCAAGTGGCGAACAACGCCGTTCGTGGGGAATTCCTGCCATTCAATCCCCGCAGTTTTTGCCCAGCGTGCAACCGCAACATCCCGTTGATAGGTTGTCCATTGGCCTGTTTCCTCGTGGGAGTAAAGTCGTTGAAAACCCGTTTCATGGTGCAATTGTTGAAGCACGCTAATCGCTTCACCCCGGCGCGTGATTAGGCGTCCGCCTATGGTTAAAAGTTGGGCCTGCAGAACTTCTAAGGATTCGTTCAAAAACCCTAAATGGCTTGCCTCAAAGCAGGGGTCTTCCAGCACTAGGGGTTCGTAGATGTATAGGCAAACACACGGCCCCCGGCGAACGGCTTCCAACAGGGGGAGGTGATCATGCAGGCGTAAGTCCCGCTTGAACCAAACAATACTTGTCATTGGTTTGCGCCTTTGGCAAACCGCTCAAGCAGCAGCGTGTGAAAATGATCCAGTGGTTCGCTGAGTAGGCTCATGGCCTCAAGATCAGCGTGCAAAAGTGAGGAGGCAAAAACTGTTTTGCCCATCGGCGTTGCCTTGCCGGAATCTGGCTTCCAATCGTTGCTTTCAAAAAACTCATGAAGATCAATAATGCCGTACTGAAAGTAGGGTGCTAGGCAACCGTGAACATCGCAAACGACTTGGTGAACGTCGGGCCGGTGAAGTTGCCCGCGAGAGTTGGCGCTGCGGGCTTTGTAGGCGCTGCGGGGGAGCAGGCCAAACAGGTTCTTCACGGCGCCGGAGATAAGGGGGGCATTTTTCAGGTAGGTTTTTTTCAGCGGCGCAACGGAGATGCCTGCATCGGCCTCCGCTAAAATCGCGGGCGCCAGTATTTCTGAAAACCGAAAGGCTTTCGCCGTGTTGGTGTAGGCGCGGGTGGGGCAACAATCTGCATCCCACAATTCAACGCGTTCTCCCCATTGCAGCGTTGCGCCTGTTGCAATGCCGGTTGCGTTGAAGCGCTGCCAATCAAACCACTCGGCAACGCCAACGCGTTTCATCACTGTAAAGAAATCCTGTTTGCAGCAAATGCCTTCAATCATCACAAGCTTAGCCTGCGGGGCTATTGTAAGAAGGTGATTGATAACGTCGTGCAGCAGCTGAGCCCGGGTAACAACCGGGTGTTGCTTTGCATAACCTAGGTTCGGCTTCAGCACGATGAGGGTTGCTTTCCCCAAATCAGGAGCGAAGTCAAAGTTAGGCGCGCTGCTGGCAGAGTGGCAAATCCTCACGGGCAAAACATCCTTTACTAAGTTTATCTTCCTGAAAACTCAAACTTCCATTTACCCGCAGGGGTTGTTCCTGTTCTTATAGTGTAGACTCAATATTTTGAGCGGAGCCGATGATACCCATGCGATCTCAAACTCAATCCTACGATGAATTCCGTATTCCACAGGAATTTCTGTGCCTGCCGCGCCACCAATACGATTATGATCTGATTGTAATTGGCTCGGGCCCCGCAGGGCAAAAAGCCGCCATTTGCGCGGCAAAGGTAGGCGCCAACGTTGCAATCGTTCATAATGATCCCTTGGCAGGGGGCGCCTGCCTGAATACCGGCACCATTCCCAGCAAGTCCTTCCGCGAGGCCGTTGTGTACCTTACCGGGTACCGCCAGCGCGGCTACTACGGCGATCACTTCCGGGCAAAGGAGAGTATTGAAGCAAACGATCTTGTAATGCGCACCAATACGGTGATTGAGCACGAGCGGCAGGATATTAACGACGATTTGAAGAGCAACGGAATCGAGCAAATCATCGGCCTCGGGTGTATCACAGGCCCCCACGAGGTTGCCGTTACCTACGCAAACCGCGCGATTAAGTGCCGCGTTAGCGCCTTTCGAATCATCATTTGCACCGGCACACGGCCCCGCCGGCCGGATGATATTCCGTTCGATGACATCAATATTTTCGACAGCGACGATGTGTTTGGGCAGGATAACAGGCTTCGCCCGCTGCCCGATAGTATTGTCGTTCTCGGGGCGGGTATTGTGGGCATTGAGTACGCCTCCATGTTTGCAGCCCTTGGCATTCCAACAACTGTGATTGACTCGCGCCCCAACCCCTTGGCCTTTGTGGACGAGGAAATCTCTCAGCTTTTCTATCACTCCTTGGAGCAAATGGGCGCAACACTCCTCTTCAACCAAAACTACACCTCCGTGAAACGCATCGGCGCCCCTTGCGATCATAACTCAATCGTTCGTGTAACGCTGAACGACGGCACCGTTCTGGAGTCCGATAGTCTGCTCTTTGCCATGGGCCGCATTCCGAATATTCACCATCTGGGCTTAGCGGATGTGGGGATGAAAACAAGCGACCGTGGTTTCATTTTGGTGGATCAAGAGTACCGCACCAGCATTCAAAGCATCTACGCTGCGGGGGATGTCATCGGCTTTCCCAGCCTTGCCTCCACCTCAGCGGAACAAGGCCGCGTGGCCGCTCTTCGAGCCTTTGGCGTTCCTGTGAAGCACCACGACCGCACCTTGCCCTACGGCATTTATACCATCCCTGAAATGAGTATGGTTGGGCAAACCGAGCAGCAGCTGAAGGAAGAGAAAGTGGATTACGTCGTCGGCACGGCCCTCATTTGGGATACCGCCCGCGGCAAAATCCTAGGCGAAAAATATGGCGCCCTAAAGCTCTTGTTCCACAAGCAAACCCGCAAGCTTTTGGGGGTTCACATTATCGGCGAAGGCGCTACGGAACTCATCCACATTGGCCAAAGCGTGTTCCACTTCGGCGGCGGAATCGATTACTTCTGCGATACCGTGTTCAACTACCCAACCTTAGCGGAATGCTATAAAATCGCTGCCCACAATGCCTTGAACCGCATCGCCGGCACCGCCCACAGCACGGGCACGCTTCGGGAACAGCTGGAGGCTGGGGCTCAGGTTTGAACTAATCCCCTTAAGCCAAGGATTCGCCTGGGGGCGACGAACTCCGATTCGTCGTAAGATTATCTTCAAACTTAGATGAACCCCCATGATGCTCGCCGCGATTAGTTTGTGGTGAAGGCTAAGCGTTGATTGACGGCTTACGACGAATCGGCGTTCGTCGCAACCAGGGGAGTTCGTCGCCCCCAGGGTGGGGTGAATCCAGCCTTACGCCAACTCTGGCAGCTTGAAGCCCAACTGCTCGGCCTTAGCTACAAACTCCTGCCCCTCGCGGTTTAGGATGAGTTGGCCGTCTTTTTCACGCATGAAGCCGCAGTGGTTTAGCAGGGCGGGGATTGCGTCGGGGGCGGTGGTGTGGAGGTGTTGCAGGGCGCGCACGTCCAGCGCGGTGAGTTGTTGGGCTTGAATGCGGTAATCTTGAAAGGCTTCCCAAGTGTTGGGGACCCATTTGCTGACGATTTGTTCGCCAATTGCGCGGGCGTATTCGCGGATTTCAAGCTGGGCGTGTTCATCCATGCGCAGGCGCAGGAAGTGGAGCAGGTTGTGGAGATCGACCTTCCAATAGGCTTCCGTGTAGGTGGAGAGGGGGAGGTCCTTGCGGGCTTGTTCGCGGGCAATGCCGTGTTCTAGGCGTTCGTTGTAAACTTCGCGGGCAAGCTGCTGCAGTTCTTCTTCGCGTTGTGTAAGGTGCTCGCCGGTTTCTTGGTTGGCGTTGCCGGCGCTGCCTTGGCGGTTGCCGGTGGCTTGCAGGCGCCAATCGGCGGGGAGCGTGCGCTGGCTGCTATCAATGGCAATGGAGTAGCGGGTGCTGTATTCGTTCACGTTGGCGGTGCGGTGGCGAATCCACTGGCGCCATGCGTCCATGGGGATGCGGAAATGGAATTTAATCTCGCACATTTCAAAGGGTGTTGTGTGCCAATGGCGCAGGAGATAACGAATCAGGCCGCGGTCTTCGTTTACCTTTTTGGTGCCTTTGCCGTAACTGACGCGGGCCGCTTGAACGATTGATTCGTCGGCGCCCATGTAGTCAATCACGCGGATAAAGCCGTCGTCCAAAATGGGGATTTTCACGCCTAAAAGTGCGTCCAACTCGGGAACGCTGACTCGGCTCAGTTTTTGGGCTTCTTCTTGGGGGGCTTCAGGGCTCATGGCGACGCGGGGCTTTCTGCTTAGATAATGAATCGGTACGTAAGCGTGAGGAATAGAGGCAAGTGGTCAAGCCAAGAAGCCCATTGAGGGATTTCTTCCGGAGTTTTTATTGGTTTAGGGCGTAACTGTGCCCGGGTTTTTGGTTTGACGTTGCACGGCATTCTTGGGTTTTATTTTGTTCTGCTATTGCTTGTTCAAATTGGATTGTTCTGTTCCCGTTATGACTGTTCCCCTTCTACGTGATTCCCAAGTTGATTGCCGCGAGTGGCGGCTTCCTGACGCTCTACCGCATATTGCCAAGCAAATCTGCTTGGCGCAAAGTGTGCACCCCGCCGTTTCCCGCGTGTTAGCGGCCCGGGGGTGGCTGGCAGATGAACGCTGCCAAGCATTCCTTAATCCGGAGTTGCGCTCCCTACAAGACCCCCTTTTAATGCACGGGATGGAGCGCGGCGTTGCTCGCACGTTGGCCGCTGTTGCGGCGAGTGAATCCATCTTGGTGTTCGGCGATTACGACGCCGATGGTGTTACCTCTGCCGCCGTGATGGTGGAAGTATTGCGCTTTTTGGGGGCAGCGCCCAAGGTGTTTTTACCCCACCGAATTGATGATGGTTACGGCATGCATGCACCGCAAATGCAACCCTTTGCCAACGATGGGGTAAGGCTGATTATCACGGTAGATACCGGGATTACCGCCTTGGAGGCGATTGCCCGAGCTAAAGAATTAGGGATGGATGTTGTTATTACAGATCACCACCTGGCAGGCCCAGAACTCCCCTGTGCTGAGGCAATCATCAATCCCAACGTTCCGCCGCAAAGTTACCCCGGTGGGCCGTTGTGCGGGGCTGGTACGGCATTCAAGTTTGCTCACGCATTGCTGAAAACATCAGGTCAGGAACCCGCCAAAGCCAAAGCGTTTTTGATGAAGTTGTTGGACTTAGTTGCCCTTGGCACAATTGCCGATTGTGTTCCCCTGTGGGGTGAAAATCGCGTGATTGCTCGCCACGGTTTGGAGGCGTTGTTGAACAGCAAGCGCCCGGGTATACAAGCTCTGCGCAAAGTAGCAAAGCTTGACGATTTGGAACGCCTGACCTGCCAAAACGTGGGGTACGGCATTGCTCCGCGCATCAACGCCACCGGGCGCCTTAGCCACCCGGAAAAAGCCTTGGAATTACTAACGACCCGCTGCGCTTCACGGGCAACGGAGCTTGCTGAAGAATTGGAAGCCTTGAACCGGGAGCGGCGTACGGAGGAGCTACGAATTCTAGAGCACGCACTGGCACAGGTTGAAGAGCTCCGCGCAGAGCAGTTGGAGCACGGCTTTGTTCTGGAGGGCGAGGACTACCACATGGGAGTAGTCGGCATTGTTGCGGCGCGAGTTTGCGAAAAGCATTACCGCCCCTGCGTGGTGTTGCGGCGAGAAAATGGCACACTTCGGGGGAGTGCCCGCAGCGTGCCGGGCTTAGATGTTCACGCCGTGATTACCGCCTGCGCAGATTTACTGACTCGGTACGGAGGGCACGCGCAGGCGGCGGGCTTGGAATTGCCTGAGGAGAATTTTGCCGAATTTCGCACCCGGTTTAACCAGATTGCGCGGGAACGATTTATCGCCGAAGCGCACAAACCCACCTTGAATATTGATGCATGCTTGCAACCGGGTGAATTCACTTGGGAGCTGCACAAAAGCATTCAAAAGCTAGAGCCTTTTGGACAGGATAATGCCGAACCCGTGTTTATGCTTGAAGGAGTAGAAACCGTTGGTTCGCCCAGGCTTGTGGGGCAGAATCATTTGAAGTTACAGCTCCGTTACAACGGCGTTAATTTTTCGGCGATTGGCTTCAATAAAGGGGAGCTTTTACCCTTGTGCGAGGCAGGAAAGCTGGATGTTGCCGGCAAATTAAAGGAAAACACGTGGCAAGGCCGGGTTAGTTTGGAGCTGGAACTCCTTGATTTGCGGCCCTCGGGTTCCACATAGGCAACGTTCAATCGGCCCTATTGATTCGGCAAAATAATTCTGACTAAGATTCTGGTTATTTTAGTTAAAAAGCATAGATTGTGGTGAATTGCAAAAGCTTACTGCATTCTAATTGAAAACTAACAATCCGGATGGCAATGTATAGAATATTGAATTAATTCAGCTTAGTCGATAATTTTATCGGAAACTGGGTAAGTCATGTGGAGCGTCAGGATTCATCATTGGATTGTGATTGACCCCCATGCGCACCGTAAAAAGGCTTCAATTCAACTTTCAAGATTACAGGATTTGCCCATGAAGCCTACCAGACTTTTTTCCACCTCAGTAGCGGTTGCACTTTTTTCAACGGCTTTTCTTGCATCTTGCAGCAACCCCTCTGGCGAGGGAAGTGCCGGTGATTCTTCCCTTTCTGGAAATATTGGGATTGATGGTTCCAGCACCGTTTTCCCCATAACAGCGGCCGTTGCGGAAGAGTTTCAAAAAGCACACCCCCGCGTTCGCATCCCCGTTAGCTATTCCGGCACGGGGGGTGGTTTCAAGAAGTTTGATCTTGGCGAAACGGACATCAACAACGCTTCCCGCCCCATTAAGCCAAACGAGATTGAAGTTGCTGCTGAGAACAACGTTGATTTTATTGAGCTTCCGATTGCTTACGATGGTTTAACGGTCATTATTCACCCGGAAAATGATTGGGTGGATTACCTATCGGTGGATGAACTGCGCCAGATTTGGTCGCCAGATAGCACCGTAAAGAACTGGAGCGACGTTCGCCCTGAATGGCCGTCCGAAGAGATTGAGTTGTACGGTGCCGGCCCTGATTCTGGAACGTTCGATTACTTCACTGAGGCGATCAACGGCGAGTCCGGTGCATCTCGCGGCGATTACACGGCAACAGAAGACGATAACATGACGATTCAAGGGGTGAGTGGCGGTAAGTTTGCCACGGGGTATCTGGGCATTGCTTATTTTGAGCAGAACAAAAGCCGCGTGAGTTCTGTTCCCATTAAGAATGGTGATTCGGAGGCGGTTTCTGCCTCCATGGAAACAATCATGAACTCAACGTACGCACCCCTTTCACGGCCGCTGTTTATTTATGTTCGCAAGGATTCAGCAGATCGGCCTGAAGTTGCAGCATTCATCCGGTACTTCCTAAGCGAAAGCGCTGATCTTGTGAGCGAAGTTGGGTACATTCCCTTGCCTGAAAAAGGGTATGAACTTGCCCTCAATCGGTTTGAATCACGCATTACTGGAACTGTTTTTGAAGAAGGCGTTTCAACAATTGGCCTTAGCATTGAAGAACTACTAAGTTCACAAAAACCAACTTCAGCAGCAGAGTAAGTCATGTTAGTGCCCCAGCAAACGCCCCCTTCTGCCCCAAACGAGGGCGCTGCAAGACTCTCGAAACCAAGGCCACGCCCGCTTGAGTGGGTGATTGAAAAATGGCTTTGGTTTGCTGCGGCCAGCTCCATCTTCATCACCTTCGCTATCATCTACGTATTAGTCACAAACTCAGCGTTGTTCTTCAAGGAAGTCAGTTTTTTTGAATTCATCACGGGAACGAATTGGTCGCCGTTGTTCAAACCAGCTGAGTACGGCATTCTTCCGTTACTTGCGGGAACTTCCCTCATTGTGGTGATTGCTGCAATCATCGCGTTGCCGATTGGCTTGGGTTGCGCCGTGTATATGTCTGAGTACGCCACACCGTTTCAACGGATGGTGTTCAAGCCGTTTTTGGAGATTTTAGCGGGCATTCCCACAATCGTTTACGGTTACTTGGCGCTGACTTTTATTACGCCGATTTTGCAATCCATCTACCCTGGGTTCGGCGTGTTCAATGCGTTGAGCGGGGGGATTGTGGTAGGCATTATGATTTTGCCCATGATTGCAACGCTTAGCGAGGATGCCTTGCGGGCTGTTCCAAAGAATTTGCGGGAGGGCGCCTACGGTCTTGGGGCGCAATCCTACCAAGTTTCCTTGAACGTTGTTCTTCCGGCGGGGCTTTCAGGAATTTCCTCTGCCTTTATTTTGGCCCTTTCCCGGGCTTTTGGCGAAACAATGGCCGTTACAATCGCGGCAGGCTCCACGCCAAAGCTTACTCTTGATCCCACTCAGAGCATTCAAACAATGACATCCTACATTGTGCAAGTCAGCAAGGGCGATACACCGGTGGGCACCGTGGAATACCATACACTATTTGCCGTGGCATTGATTCTGTTCCTCTTTACGTTCTCCATGAACATCCTTGCCAACCGTATTCAACGTCGGTTCCGTGAGGAGTATAAAAGTTGAGCGCGCCCCCCTCTTTACCCAATCAAAAAAAGCAAACCTATACCAACACGGCAGACTCGCTCTTCCGCTGGGCATGTGCTGGTTGTGCCATTCTAAGTGCCATGATTTTGGCCGCTTTACTCTTCAAGTTGTTGTATCAAGGGCTGCCGGGATTGAACTTCAAATTCCTGACAAGTTATGCGTCGCGGCGCCCTACTGAGGCGGGCCTTTACGCGGCCCTAGTAGGAACCCTGTGGTTGATTTCCATCACTGCGGCAATTGCTGTTCCCCTTGGCGTTAGTGCCGCCATTTACTTGGAGGAATACAGCAAACGGAACAAACTAAGCCAGATTATTGAAACCAACATTACCAACTTGGCGGGCGTACCATCAATCGTGTACGGGATTTTGGGTTTGGCGATATTTGTGCGCTTGTTCGATCTAGGGTTTAGCCTGCTCGCAGGGGCGCTAACGTTAGCCATTTTGGTGGTGCCAATCATTATTGTTTCCTCCCGCGAAGCAATAAAAGCCGTTCCCGACGCCCTTCGCCACGCCTCCTACGCAATGGGTGCTACCCAGTGGCAAACAACGTATAAAGTGATTTTGCCCGCCGCTTTACCGGGTATTTTAACGGGGATCATTTTGTCGCTTTCCCGTGCAATTGGTGAAACGGCTCCCCTGATTTTGGCCGGCGCAGCAACCTATATTGCCTTCACACCAAACAATGTGTTAGATCAATACACTGCCCTTCCCATTCAAATTTACGACTGGGCAAGCCGCCCTCAGGAGGAATTTAAGCAACTTGCCGCCAGCGGAATCATCGTGCTTCTCTTCATTCTTTTCATGATGAACGGCTTAGCAATCTTCCTGCGCCAGCGCTACATTAACAAATTGTAACATCTCGCGTGTTGGTTACCCGCTGATTTGCCTTCCCACTAAAATGCGTCTCTATCCCGCCCTGAAGCGATAAGCATTTACATCAAGTCCTAATATTACGGCAGATTTTCAGGGATCAATCTCAGGCGGATTGCAGAAACACCATACACCCTGTTTTCAGCACCGTAATCGCTCAGTGTTGCGCTGTAATCGCCTTCAATAAATGCCGCATTCCCCAAGTGGTACCACCGGCCTCCGCGCCTGCTGAAGTTTATGGTGCTCATAAAATCCGCAGTGGTCTTTGGATCCGTTGAGCCAATCTGCAGGGCAACCACCGGGTTTCCGTGGGGGAAATCCGCGTAGCTTACCTCAATCTCGTAGGTGCCCGGTTGGGTAATCTGGAAGGGAAATTCCATCGTGTTTTTTGCCTCGCTGGGAACGCTATAAAGCGTTGTGAACTGCGGATGATGATCTGAAAGTTCCCAGTTGCCTTGGGCGAGTACTGATTCATCCGTGCTGCGAAGAAGAATCTGCGTCTCTTCCGGGTAAAGCTGAAGTCGATCAATCAACAACTCCACCAGCGGCGCAACAACCACCATGTCAGAGAAATGTCGGTCGTCCGTGTAGTCGCCTTGCCGTGCATTCGCAAAAACCGAGATCACAAACGTTCGCCCGTTTGGCAGCGTTATGTAGGCTGTATCGCCAATCGTTTCCCGCCCCGAGCCCATTTTGCTGTAGTATATTGTGCCCGGGGGAAGCGAGTAACCCAATACGCTGGTGTTGTAGCGGCGTTCTCGCAGCAATAAATGGTGAAATAACGGCGTGGATGCAGGCTCTAATTTCCCTTCGATCAATAGAATCATCAACTCCGCAAGGTCACGGGTTCTAAGCCTGTTTGCTCCTAGGGTGGTTAGGGCAATGGATTCCGCCCCCGTGGGGTATGGGCCTGAGTTTGAGGGGTATGTTTTATTAAAAAACCGCTGACCGCGAAGCAACCCTGCTTTGCTTAAGTAGCGTTCAAACAAAAACCGATTTTCCAACCATGCGCGAAATTCCGGGCCGGTAGAGTTTTCAGGGGTAAAATTCGTGGTCTGCGTAATCACATCCAGCACCTCGCCAAAGGGCTCATTCTCTGAGGGGATGAACGCTTGATCAAGCTGCTCCCAAAAATCCAGCGTTATATCACTCTGACTTGAGCGAGCAATATGGGCAATGGCGGGCAGGCAACCCAGCTTCACCACACACCCGGGGTACCAAAACTGCTCATCGCCAACGGCCGCTTGCCGCCAAGTACCGTCGGGCTCTTTGATCAAAAGCGTCACCGAAAGGCGATCAAAGTATTGGCCGTCCAAAAAATCCGCGCACACCCCCTGCAACTGGGCTTGTAACGCGGGATCAGGCAATATTGCCAAGCTGCCCGTGTAACTTTCAGCAAAAATAGGTTCCGGAACAGCAACGGGGGCCGCAGTTGCAGGGGCAGGTTTTTGTTGTTCGCAACCGACTGCACAAATCAGCAGCAACATTGGCAATATAGCGCCCAAATTGCGGTTGAATGAAGAAAAAAACCTTTGAAATATCAATCTAGTGATTGACTTATTAAGAATGATGCTTTGTTTGTATTCATGGTTGATCTCATTTCAGCAACACTTGTTGATTCTACTCTCTTGCCAAGGCGAATTTGGCAAGCAGGAATTATTGTCATTCTACTCCTGATGGTGATCCGCGTCGTTACCCAGCGCAACAAAATCGCCGCCGCGCCCGCAACTGATGCAACCGAAGACGGGAGCAACGGTCGCCAAGAAGTGGAAGCTCAACCAACAGATGAACGGGAAGTGGAGAAAGCCGATGTACCGTAAAGGCCCCAAAATAAACCGCAACTTAATTGAATGCCGCGCAATAAAACGCCGCGCCTTCACCTTGGTTGAACTGCTGATGGTCATCGGCATCATCACAATTTTGGCCGCCCTGGCAGCGGAAAACTATTTGGCGGCAAAAATCCGCGCAAACGTTACCCGCGTTAAAAGTGATTTCCGCACCATAGCAGGCGCCATTGAACTCTACCGAACCGATCACAACGCCTACCCCCGCATGGCTGATTCATCCTTTTATAACGACCCCGCCTTTGACTATATTGATGGCATACCCGTGCGCGGCGTGCTGACGAAATCCCTAACAACACCGGTTGCCTACATGAGTAACTTCAAACTGATTGATCCGTTTATGAGTGCCCGGAAGGACGCCGCCTTGGATGAGCAGCTCTACACGTACCAAGTAATTGGCGAGTACGTGCGCGAGGAGCCAGAATCTGAATTCTGGCCCGCCGCCCGGGAGTACTACGGCGAATGGCGGCTTATTGGCGTCGGCCCAGACCAAACCTTCGGCCACGGTTTCGCCAATAGCGCGCAGTTGATCTACGATCCCACAAACGGGCTCATCTCCTTCGGGAATATTTTCACATCGCACTACAACCCCGAAACACAACCGGGAAGCGATCTATTGGGGGAGGTGTTGCCGTAATCAAACAATCTATTTTGTCAGACTATTTATTTTTTATGGAGAATGGAGATGAAGATTAAATCAGTCCTCTCATTAGCGGGAATCATGTTAGTAAGTTTCGGTCAAATTTCAGTAAATGCAGCTGGACCTGGTGACGATTGCTATTTCACTGATGCAACACAATGTTCTCAAAATGGAAATCCAGACGCCAGATGTGGAAGAGAACAAGTTCTTAATAATACATATTGCTTTTGTGAAAATAAGATTGTATTTACAAGTGCATTCTACACGATATGCGTAGAAGGCGAAGGCGAGGGGCTGTCCATTTGCGTAGATGCTGGATTAGTTACTTGCAGTACAGACACATTATGTGAGATTACAGATCAAAGATGTAACACCTCGATCTTTGGAGGGTATAATTGCAATCCCGGACTTCCTACATTGAACCAAGTTACACAGCAAAAATCAGGTGGTGCTCCTTGTTAAAGATTGGTTGGTTTAGTGATACTGTTCGTATCATCGGCTTTTGTGCTTTGGTATGTGTACCTACAAATTCTCTTTTAGCGGATGCTGAAAGAAAATTTGTTTTGAACTATGCAGAGACAGTCAATAACAGTAAATTACTTGAGGATAAAGGGATTTTCTCATATCAGTTTGATTATGAATATAATGTGGAATTTGTAGGTCAGCAAAATAACATTACAATCAATAAGGTGGGAAATTTTATTTTTTCTGATGAACGGATCAGAAATGAAATGGTCTACGAACAAAAAGGGGGAATGGCCAATGATATTCAAAAAAGGAATGTTATTGCCATTCTTAATAATGACTATTTTGCTTTCAATGACAACGGCGAAGATATAAAAAAATATGAACTTGGCCCGAATAGAGAACGAAATTCAACGACATCAACGATGATTCTAGCTCATCTTACTGACTTAAATCATTATCTGAATGGTTTTTCATATAATCAAGATGAACCAACTACTTTCAAGGATTGGTTAATGTCATGGGATGACTTAGTTGAATCGTATATAATTACTGATAAAAACAATATTATGAAAATAAGAGCAGACACAAAGTACGGTAAATTATACGAAGTACAATTTTCAGAAGAACTGAATGGAAGTTTTTTGTCTTTGGAGATGTTTGAGAGTTTTAGTCCTGAATCAACCAATAAAATTGTTGTAGACCGCAAGTTTTCTTATAATGAAAATGAGTCAGAGTCTAATCATAATTTACCAAGTAGAATTGAATCAACAACATACGGGAGTTCTGGTGAAATAAATTCGATTAACAAGATTATCTTATCTAATTTCATTCTGAATAAAGAATATGATGACAGTCTATTTGAATTCGATTCAATTGATGATGAAGTTAAGCCCAATGTGCCGATGATTGAAGTTAGTTTTGAGAATGTACCGAAGATTTTGGACAAAAATGCTTCTGGTGAATGGGTTCCGTTGAATGATCGGGTTCCGGGAGCAGGCAGAAATTCTAATCAACCAATACAATCTGGCCCTAAACTACCTACATCAAATACTCCCCTAATTTACGGTATAGGATCTGCTCTTATTTTTATCGCGCTCGTATGTAAATTCTTTTTGAGAAAAAGCTAAGAAACCAAGCAATTTTAGAACGAAATCAACTTTTAGTCAGTCTTATTGACTTGGTCAGCAACTCGAATGACCGTTTATGCTGGCCTGCCCTTTTCTTCCTACCATTGCGATTAGCTGTTGAGCCCCTAAGATTGGGTGGGGTAAGCTTTCCTTCTTGAAGCTGAGCACTGTTTTTCGGCTTTATTTTTCTGCATCTGTTGAACGAATCTAAAGAGGAGACCACCCGAGTTGTCTGATCAAAAGCCTGAACCGAATGAATCCATGGATGATGGAGTGAAGCAAACGATTAAGAAATCCGCTGTTCCCATGGGGAGCAAGTACGACGAGGATTCGATTGATGTTCTGGAGGGGCGCGAAGCGGTTCGTACTCGTCCGGCGATGTATATCTCCAATACGGGGCCTTTGGGGCTTCACCACCTTGTTTATGAGGTGATGGATAACTCGATCGATGAGGCCCTTGGCGGCCATTGCGATACGATTCAGGCGATTATTCATTACGATAATTCCATCACGATTATCGACAACGGCCGGGGGATTCCGACGAAGCCTCACCGGGATTTCCCGAAGCAGTCCACGGTGGAGATTGTTCTAACAATTCTACACGCGGGCGGTAAGTTTAAGAAGGATGCGTATGAGTTCTCCGGCGGGTTGCACGGGGTTGGTGCGGCGGTTGTGAACTTTCTTTCTGAGTGGTTGGAAGTTGAAGTGCGCCGCGATGGTAAGGTGCATTTTGCTCGGTTTATTGACGGCGGCATTGTTGAGAAGTCCCTTGAGGTGATTGGCGAGACGAAGAAAAGCGGCACGCGGATTCGCTTCAAGCCTGATCCAAGGATTTTTCAAGCGAGTGAGTTCAGCTATGATACGCTGGCGAATCGGTTCCGGGAATTGGCGTTTCTGAACCCGGGGATTACGATTTCCATTGAGGATGAGCGGTCGGGTAAATCCAACGTTTACAAGTATGCGGGCGGCATTAGCGAGATGGTTCGCCACTTGAATGCAGCGAAAACGGTGATCAATACTAAGCCGATTTACTTTAACAAGGAAAAAGAATACACCCGGGCGAACGGTGATGCGGATACCATTCACGTGGAGGTGGCGATTCAGTATAATGATAGCTACGATGCCCGTGAAATGGCGTTTGCAAACTCAATCAATACGCGGGACGGCGGCACTCACTTGACTGGTTTCCGCCGGGCGTTGACTTCCACAGTGAATAAGTATGCGCAGAAAACGGACATGCTGAAGAAGGCGAAGATGCAGCCGCTTTCCGGGGATGATGTGCGCGAGGGGTTGTGTTCCATCATCAGCGTGAAGGTTCGCGACCCGCAGTTTGAGGGGCAGAACAAAGGCCGTTTGTTGAACGCTGATATTCAAGGCGTTGTGGAAAACGTGGTGAACGATCAAATGCTGATTTGGCTGGAGGAAAACCCCAAGGAAGCGCGCAAGGTTATTGAGAAAGTAATCATGGCGGCGCAGGCGCGGATTGCCGCTCGCAAGGCCCGGGAGATTGTTCGTAAATCGGTGATGGAAGTAGGCGCGTTGCCGGGCAAGCTGGCGGACTGTGCGGAAAAAGACCGTGATTTGGCGGAGTTGTATTTAGTGGAAGGGGACTCTGCAGGCGGCAGCGCGAAGCAGGGCCGAGACAGACACTTTCAGGCGATTCTTCCGCTTCGAGGCAAAATCATCAACGTGGAAAAAGCGCGGATTGATAAGGTGCTCAGCAACGAGGAGATTCGTACAATCATCACCGCCCTTGGCACGGGGATTAAAGAGAGCTTTGATTACGAGAAGCTTCGCTACGGTAAGTTGATTATTATGACTGACGCGGACGTGGACGGCGCCCACATTCGCACGCTGCTGCTGACGTTCTTCTACCGTCAGTTCCGTGAGCTGTTGGAAAAAGGAAACATCTACATTGCCCAGCCCCCGTTGTTCCGCGTGAAAAAAGGGAAGAAGGAAATCTACCTCAGCAAAGAGGAAGATAAAGATCGTTACTTGATGGACGAAGGCGTTGCGGACTCCGGCGTGCACATTCGCAACGAGGCGGATGAGCTGGTGGAGCTTTCCAAAGCGCAAGTGCGCCAGCTTTGCGATTACATGCTGGATCTTTCACGGCTTGATATGATTACCCGGCGAAAAACGGTTCCGCTAACGGAGTTCTTGAAAACGCGTAATGATAAAGGGCACTTCCCCATTGGCATGGCAATGCGGGGCGATGAACTGCTTTGGGCGTACTCTGAAAAAGAACTGGCAGCACTGGAAAGCCAGGCTCAGAGCGCGGCAGAAGCGATTGCCTTGCAAAATGGTGAGGGCGTTGTGGCAAAAATTGAAAGCAACGATATGTTTACCCCAACGCGAGACGAGGTAAGCAACGACGAAGATGTTTTACAGGATGACGACGGCCAAGACGATGAGTCGACTTTGGTGATTCCGATGGATTTCTACGAATTTCCTGAAGGCCGTGAGGTAGAAGCGATTGTAAAATCCCTAGAAAAAATGGGCTTCAACATGAATCTATACGAGATCAGCCACTTAGATATGGCGGGCGGCGGTACGGATGAAAACGCCCCTTACTACGTTTCAGATAAAACTGAGGCACAGCACCCCTGCCACTCCATTCGCGATTGTGTGGAGCAAATTAAAACGAACGGCACCAAGGGCATTACTGTAAGCCGATACAAAGGTTTGGGTGAAATGACGCCCACGCAACTTTGGGAAACAACCATGGATCCTAAAACACGGCGTTTACTGCGCGTTACGGTGGACGATGTGGTTGCAGCGGAAACGATGTTCACCACCCTGATGGGTGAACTCGTTGTTCCTCGTCGGGCGTTCATTCAACGCCACGCCCCTGAAGTGCAGAACTTGGACGTTTGATTTCACGTTCTAATCTATAATCCGGGGGCTGTTGTTCAGCCCCTATTTTTTTGTTTGAAGCATAAGGGCGCCACCAACATGAAATACCCCAGCCAACTCCTGATTCCCGCTTATCGCTTGCTGATGAAGCTTACAAGTAACCGGGGTTTACACACATTGGCCCGTTGGGATGTTGCGTTGTTCAATCAAGAGCGCCGCGTACCGATTAAGGCAGGGAGCAAGTTGAAGCTGGTTTTGCCGCCTAACGAGCATTTTATCGGCAATTTGCTGGGCATACACGAGGAACATATCTACGCCGCTGTCAGCGAATCTTTACAGCCGGGGGGTGTTTACGTGGATATTGGTGCAAACCTAGGGTGTTTCTGCGTTCTTGCAGCTGATGCCGTTGGCCCAACGGGGAGCATATACGCTTTTGAGCCCAACCGCGATAACTTTCGGCTGCTTCAGCGGAACAAGCAATCCATCGGTAAAAATGCAAAAATGGAAGCCTATAAAGCAGGGCTTTCGTCAAAGACCGGTACGGCTGAACTTTCCATTGGGCCCTTTAGTACTTACCACAGTTTAGAGAAGAAGTTTGAGCACGGTGGAACCGAGACGGTGAAAATCACGACGCTAGATCATTGGGCAAAAGCCAAGAATATTGAACGCATTGACCTGATGAAAATTGATGTTGAAGGGCACGAGCTTAGTGTTTTGGCGGGCGCAAAGAAAACCTTAGCAAGTGGAATCGTACAAGCTCTTGTGCTAGAGTGCCGGGACCAATTCATCCGCGACGCAGTTCCCGGTTTGTGCAAGCAGTATGGATTCCTGCCTTACATATGGAATGGTAAGCATTGGGTAAAAAACACAGCCGCAACACTTGGCAAGGATGTTCTTGATTGCCTAATGCGGCGTGAGTAATTTTTGGGTTAGCACCTTATTCTGTGAGTAAATATCGCGAGTTTCTTTAAATTAATCGATTTGGAATAATGAATCTTTGCTGTGTTGATATGTTGTTTATTACAAGAATCATTTCATGGTTATTCCCGCAAATGATGAACTGGCCCAGACTATGCATTATTTTTCGTAACAATTTCTTTAGGAGGTGTGCCCATGGCGTGGCATCCTGGTGTGATGATTCTTCTTAGCATTGGTTCAATCTTTAGTTTACTTTCTTGTTCAACGGCTAAATCTGGCGAGGGTTCTGTTGCGAAGGATGGGAGCACGCGGGATCCCGGTGAGTTGCTTGCTGTGGGGACTGAAGCGCCGGACTTTACGGTGAAGGATCACCTTGGCAATCAGGTTACGTTGCAGGCTTACAAAGGGAAACAGAACGTTGTGCTAATATTCTACCCGATGAATGAAACGCCGGGTTGTACGCAGCAGTTGTGCACGGCGAGGGATGATTTCAACCGGTACGAAACAGCGAATGTGGCGGTGTTTGGGGTGAATCCGGCGACTGCCGAAAGTCACGCAAAATTTGCCGATCAGTACGATTTCCCATTTGGGATTTTGGTTGATTCTGAGGGGGAGGTTGTTCGTAAGTACGGCTGTCGCGGTTTTGCAGGAATGACTAAGCGCACGGTGTATGTGATTGATCAAGAGGGCAAAATTGTTTTTGCTGAACGGGGAATGCCGAACACTGAAAAACAGTTGGCTTCCATTAATTCCTAAGCGCTCAACTGAACTTCCCTTGATTGCGATGCGGCCCTGCAATACCCTACACACACTTGAACTAAGGTCTTCGTACTCATGGGAATAATGATTCCTTTATTTTTGGTGCTTGGCATTTGCGGGGGCCTATTCTTTGGTGTATTTCTGATTATCATTTACGGTTCCCTATATGTGGAAAAGTGGTTTTGGGACGGCTGCAACTGGGTGAAAAGCTGGTGGTGTGCAAAGTTTGTTCGTTCCGTAAACTCTGCTGGTGATTCAACGCAAGATAGAATTCCCCCTTCACCATGAGCCTGCGGAAAAAGCTCTTGTTGCTTGTGATTTGGCCCCTTGTGGCGGCCTTCTTCTTAATTTAATTCCGTGGTCTTAGAATTAAGTGTTACAGTTCGTCATGTTCAGTTCCGGTGAACCTGTTGAAGGTACTAAGGCTCAACGAGCGGTTTTTTGGCTCATTCTTTTGGCAACTGTTTTACTATGGCTGATTCGTGCTCCGAATCTTTTGAACCTTTAGATTGATGAAGTTTACACGCTTAGGCTGATTTATTATCCCACTGAACACTTGATTGAAACAACACGGTTTGATGCGCACCCCCCGCTGTATTATCTGCTTCTGCAAGGCATAAAGAACGCCTGCCTGCGGCTAGAAGTTCAGCCGAGTATTTGGCTTCTTCGGCTGCCGGGTTTATTGATCCAGTTGGCCACGATTTTAGTGAGCTTCAGCCTTTTGATGCGCTTAGAGTTCAGCCGGAATCAATGCTTATTGATGATTGGGCTATTAGCGATTAACCCCTTTTTTTGCAATAGTGCCGCCGAAATGCACAACTATGCCTTTTGTGTGGGGCTGATTCAAATCGCCTTTTTGCTCTTTGTTTTGATGGTCAAAAATAGGGGAGAATTTCCAGCAGTACACCAAGCCCCTTACTGGTTTGCCTACTCCCTTGTGGTTGCCCTTTCCATGTGGATGCATCTGCTAAGCGGATTAGTGGCGTTTTTACTCGGCGTATTATGGGTCGTGGTGGTGTGTTGCACGGGCTTTCGGAATCGCAGTTTTGTTCTGCTAGGGGCGGGGGCGCAGGTGCTGATTTTGCTCTTAGTTTCTCCTTGGTTGATAGTACTGAATAATCAGCTGGAATATTTAGGGAGTATGAAACACTCTTGGATGACCCCCACAACGGTGGACTTTCTGGGGTATTGCTTTTATGTGAGCGTTTTGTTTGCTCAAAAAAGTTGGGATATTCTCTACATGTTAGATCAAATTGCCCTCATGGTGGTGATTTCCCTTTTGGCATTGCTGTTACCATGGTGCGGGGGAATAGCGATTCTTCAGCGTAAAGCACGGGAATTGTTCGCGGGCTTATCTCAGGAAGAAGGGGGCGAGCCGTTCCGGGATTTTCACTTTATCATCTTCCTATTCGCGTTTTTTCTTTGGGGAGGATTTATCTTTCTAACCTGGAGCCTTACGGTATTTGAGTTCACCCAAATCTTTCACATAAGCCGTTATCAAGCAATAGTCCACGGCCCTGCCATGGTGTTTTTGGGGCTCTGCTTGTTCGAGCTCAACCGCTTCAATCGTACTTTGCACGTTGTCGCTACCGTTCTGTTATTTCAGGGGTTTGTGCTTTCCCATATGACAACGTGGATTTTCCCAAACTTTGGTGGCAGGCTGGTGAATTTTGCGCTGGAAATTAAAGATCAATACCCGCCCCCGGGTTCTGTGATTGCCGTTTACCCTGATGAGCTGATCTCCGCGCTCCCAAACGCTGGTGGCATTTACAGGATCATCACGTTCAATGAGTTTCTTGAGCAACCGATTAGGAAGAATCAGACGGCTTACTTTTTTGATCTTCGGATGTGGGCACTTCCTTTTGAAGAGCACGACTACTTTCGCGCTTATCTGAAGTTGTTGGTGCATGAGAAGCGGGCTGAGCGGGCTAACAAGGATCCGGATTCAACCATGGGCTACTAAATTGTAAATGATTGGGGTGAAGCCGATCGAACGAACATTGTAAATCGAACGTCCTTTGATCCTTACCCGCCGATCCCCGAAAATGCTGTTCGCTCCGTGCTAGCCGCTGATTTGCCTGATCATCCTTCATGGTATACGGCGGAGTATGATTTCAAGATGAATGCCTCTCGTTGGGGGAAAAAGGGAGATTTGCCCGTTGAAGTTTCACCGCCGCTTGGCCCCGGCAAGTATTCGTTTCACATGATTGCCCTGCGCATTAAGGACGGCGAAACGAAGGATCTTCAAATCAAGTTCCCGTGGAAAACCGAGGTTGTTCCGATTGAATACAGCCCTGTGAATCCCGTGGTTGAGTTTGAAGTCCCCGCTGGGGAGGAGTTGAAAACGATCTACCTAGAATTCCCGACGGTTATGCCCAAGGATATTATGGAGGGAAGTGTAGACGCTCGCCAGCTTTCCATTTGTTACAACGGCAGCTGGATTGAGCCTCGGTAGAACGATTGTTGAATTGAATAAAAAAATCGGGATGAACTACAGCAATTGCAACTCATCCCGATTTTGTATTTCTGAGTATTTAAGGAGTACGTTCGTGTTATTTTTTCCCTTGGTTTGCCACAGCTTCGGCGGCTTTTTTAGCGGCTTCTGCGTCGCCTAAGTACCCGCTTTTGATTGGCTTTAGGTTTTCATCAAGTTCATAAAGCAGGGGAATGCCGGTGGGGATGTTTAGCTCCAGGATTTCAGCTTCGCTCATGTTGTCTAGGTGTTTTACAAGGGCGCGAAGGCTGTTGCCGTGGGCAACGATGAGGATTGTTTTTCCGGCTTTTACTTGGGGGGCAATTGTGTTTTCCCAGTAGGGGACCATGCGTTCCACGGTTTCCTTAAGGCTTTCTGTAAGGGGAAGCTCTTTGGGATCGATGCCTTGGTAGCGTCGATCCCACTTGGGGTTGCGCTCGTCGTTTTCTTCCAACGCAGGGGGTGGTGTGCTGTAAGAACGACGCCAGATTTTGACTTGTTCTTCGCCGTGTTTTTCAGCGGTTTCTGATTTGTTTAGGCCTTGCAGAGCGCCGTAGCTGCGCTCATTCAAGCGCCAGTCGCGGATGACGGGGACCCAGAGTTGATCCATTTCGCTGAGGGCTAGCTGCATGGTGCGAATGGCGCGGGTCAACACGGAGGTGTAGATGATGTCGAACTCAAAGCCCTCGGCTTTCAGCAATTTGCCGGCGGCTTTTGCTTCATCACGGCCTTGGTCTGTAAGGTCCACGTCCTTCCAGCCGGTAAAGCGGTTCTCTAAGTTCCACTGGCTTTGGCCGTGGCGAAGTAAAACAAGTTTATGAGTCATAATAATCTAAATCCTATGGGAAAAAAGTTGTCAGTGCTCAAGAAAGACCCCCTTGCCAGCAGACTCAAGCAGCAACAGCACGGGGGGCGAAAAAAGGTATAAAACCGGTGGTTGTTAGGCTTTTCTGGTGGGGAACTTTGTTTGAATCCAAAGGCGGAACCAGGCCAGGGCGCCGAGCATGCCAAAGAAGACGATGATGATGAGGATTAGGCCAACGACCAGGCGCATCACAATGCCCTGAACGCCTGATAAGGTTGAATTGATTGTGGCGTTGATTTCATCGCTCACAATCATGGAGCCCTCTTTCAGGGTTCCTTTTTCCGTCATGATGCGGATTTCTTCCACGGTTTTGCGCACCTCGGCAAGGGTTGCGGTTGCCGATTGAACAATGGCATCCACCTCTTTCAGGTCAACGGGTTCGGCGGGGGGATCTTGGGGGAGGTTTTTCATCAATTCCAGCTTTTGGTTTGCTAGCCGTGAGCCTTGGTTTAGGGTTTCCATTAGGGCCGTAACTTCGCGCATCAGGGGCGTTGCGGATTCCGCGGTGCGGGTTGTTTCGCCTACTAAGCCTGTAATGCTTTTCACAATTCCATCCACGGAATCCAGGTTTTCATCCACCACGGTCAGGGTTTCCCGGATTTCTGGTTGTTGATCGCCGGTTTCTTGCAGAACTTTCACAACCGCGGCGGCGATTTTATCCGGAAGCTCCTCCATGCTATCGGCCACTTTTTTAATGCTCAACACAACGGTGGTTGTGGCGTCGTCCTGTAGAATGTGGGTTTGAATGTTCGCGGGGTACTCCTCGTGCACACGCACGGCGTTATCCAGCGAGGTGGTTAGGCCGCCGGCAGCGACATCAAACAACCCGCCAGAGGCCAGCCCCAGAGCGGCGCCGGGGGCGCCCGTCACTGTGCCAACGGAATCCCCCACTGCGCCTACCATCCCGCTTCCCACACTGCCTAATGCGCCGCCTACCCCGCCTAGCAACCCGCCAGATTTTTTGGGTTCTTCTGGTGTTTCCACGATTGGCTGAACAGGTGGTGGTGGGGTGGTGGTTTGAGTTTGAGCGGCGATTGAAACAGGGACAACCGCGCACCAAGAGATTAAAATCAGCAGCGCTATTGTGCACCGAGTGCCATTAATATGTTCCATTTTTTTGAGAGCTCCTTACAGACAAATCATATGCAGACCCAAGTTCATCACGGGCAACAACGGGTTGGCAACAGAGGAGTCCAGAGTTTGAGAATCAAATAGTTAATACAATTTTTATTATTTCAGGTAAACTTCTAACAGTTTGCCTTATTGAATGATGAGGCAAAACAAGCGTTTTGAAGAGTCTTTCCGAGTGCTGACGAAGTTTTCTGCTCCGGCAAGTTCAATGATCCCGAGTGGTTGCAGGCGATGCATAGTTCTGTTTTTGGGGCAGTTGATGAAGACATTACGGTTTGCCGCTAGGTCAACGTTTAGCAAGGGCATATAGCCTTTCGTGACGCTTATTAGCATGAGCATAAAAATGCTATTTAGTAAAAGTTCCACGTATTTTGGCTTATCGCGGGAGGTGCCTCGGGCTCTGGGGCGGTTGTGGGGAAGGCGCTTGTAAGTTGCGCCCAATCGATTTCAATGGTGATTGGCTGGTTGATTGAGGGGTCGAGGCGGAGGAGTTTTGGGTAGTCTTTCCAGTTTGCATTTTGCGCAAGGTTTACGGTGAGAATGCGCCATTGGCCGTCCAGCGGGGCGAAGTCTTGATTTACGGCGGAAAACTCGTTGTTGGCTTCATCGTAGAAGAAAAACTGCATGGAATCAGGGAAGGGGGAAAAGCTGCCGATTCTGCGGTAGCGCATTTGAAACCGGGTGTAGACGTTTGCATTAATGCAGCGGGAAAGGGCGCTGCCGTTGTTGAAGTAAAAGAAGGGATCAAGGTTTCCGTTGCCGTTTGTTTCACCTACATTTGCTGTAAGAATGCCGTTGCTGGTGCTGAGGGACACGATGTCGTTTGGCGCTGTAAAGGAACCGAACTCGGGCCCTAGAATATCGCTGGTGGTGTTGAAATTCCAACGACGTATGAATACCGGCATCGGTGGCATCCAATCAGAGTGGGTGCCGTTGGCTGAGTGAGAGCGAACGCGCCAGTAGTAATGGCCGTCCAGCTCGCCGGATTCATCTGGGTGCACATAACGAGGGAGAGTGAGGAAGCGACGTTGTGTTGCGATCTCTGTAAACGCAAAATCCCGTGCTATCTGAAATTCCCAGCGCTCCACGGGGAACTCAGGCTCTAGGGGTTCATCCCACTGGAATACAGGGTTTCCGGAATTGATGATTAAGTCCGCGTTTAGGGCACGCGGAGTGAGCATTTTTGGGGTGATACTGACGTAGTCCAGTTGAAACTCCGCCCCTTGTGCGTTCACGGGATCTAGGCGCAAGCGTGTCACTTCGCCTTGCCAATCGGGATTTGTAGAAAGATCTGCTTCTACGATTTGCTGACCGCTTGAAACAGGAATTCCATCAACAAGGGAGAATCCTGGGACAAAGCTTTCACCCCGTTGCCAAAAGAAGACTTGGGCACCACCGGGTAGGGATGAGGTTATGCCCATGCGAAAGCGATTGAACTCACTGGCGTTGATGAGAACTCGGTCTGCATCTTCTTCAGGGCCAAAGGAATTAGAGCGGGCGTTGTCCGTGGAAAGGCCAACATGCCCGTCCCCTTTAATATCCGTTGCAATCAGCGTGGCAGATTCTCCGGCATTTTGTTGAATGCTTAGCCCGTTGGGGTTGTAAATTTCTTCGGGGTCAGAGAACGTGCAGGCGGGGTTTGCCCGAAGAAGAAACCAATCCAGCGAGGCGGTAGTGTTGTTTCGGTTGATTGGCTTCAGGCGAATGCTGTTGATTTTTTTCCGTACCATGGGGCATAGCCGCCCACGTTGATTCGGTAAACGTGTTCGCCGATTTTGGGGGTGAAGTTGATTGAATGCTCAACGTTGTTTTCATCCGTCCACAAGATGCTTCCCACGCTGCTTGCGCTAGTTGAACTGAGGGACAGGCGAAACTCAACGGCGTGGTATTCGTCTGAAATAATCTTGCGGGTTGGGGATTCAGCGAATGCGAACTCAAGG
Source organism: Candidatus Sumerlaeota bacterium (assembly GCA_036751885.1). Classification (GTDB taxonomy): domain Bacteria; phylum Sumerlaeota; class Sumerlaeia; order SLMS01; family JAHLLQ01; genus JANRMB01. The sequence goes on along the minus strand of DAIOTT010000014.1, from coordinate 835 downwards.
GTTACGTTGGTGCCGCTTGTAAGAAAGTTGAACTTGCCTTTTGTGAATTCAGCGTTTGTCATGCCGCTGGTCGCTTCCAAATGAGAAGCCTTACTCATGGACCAAATGGGGGTGCGTGAATCAAAGCTGGATTCGCGTTTGGTGCGTGTATTGGGGGACTCGAACTGGCGCTCGGCAATGAAGTCTTGAAGGGCGAATTCAAAGGGGCGGGTTTTGATTGTGTAGGGTGATAGAGCCCCGGTAAGACCACCGTCCCATAGGTAGGGAGTGACATAGGAGGCTTTGTCCTCCCAAAGGCGCAGAAGTGCATCATCAGCTTGTGCTCTGGTACCGGGAACTAATTCGCCGTTGGGAAGCTGATCAATGGGGTTGAACTCAAAGTAGCCCCAGTTTTTGTCGTTCTGGTACATTAGGTTGTTAACGGTTTGGTTGCGGGTATCATCCAAGTAAGCGGTAATGCCGCCGCCGCCGGTGATAAAGGTTGTTTGTAAGGGTGAGGCTTGCTGGCGATATTCAAAGGTGGGTTCTGGCTCGGTGGGGCCTGCGATTTGGTGAGCAAAAATCCGCTCGGCGTCCCAACCCATTTGGCGGGAAACATCAGCTTGTCGTTGTATGTTTGCAGAGACTTGGTGGATTCTGAATTCATGCCATTTTTGCCAAAAGGTATTAGCACTCCAGTTTTCAACCAGTGGGGGAACAACAGCATCCCAACTGACAAAGCTTAGTCCGTAAGCGGCATTTAGTGCTTGCAGGGTGGGGAACTGCGGCTTGCCGCTATAAAGCCCCGCGCCGCGCAACCAATCACGGAATTGATTGGTGGAATAAATGCTGTAAT
>DAIOTT010000013.1:30570-33477 GCA_036751885.1 Candidatus Sumerlaeota bacterium | reverse complement strand
ACTAGTACCCTTAGGCCTGCACAAATAGCTGGTCGTAGGGTATATATGCCCATCCATTCCCCTAAACTACGGGAATCATTGGACTTAGCGTAACATAACCAATGCTAATCACTAAGGCATTTGTCATCTAGTTTGTTGCTTTTAGAAAACATCATCATTCAAGATTGTCTCTAAAACATTGTTATCCATACAGGTAGGAACCTTCATGAAGTTTACTGGGAATCTCTCTGAAGCCAAAGCGTACTATAAAGCCATGCTCACTTCGCGCATTGTAGACGAGTTGGAGGAATCCCTTATTGGGAAGGGCGAGGCGTTTTTCTCGGTTTCCGGCGCAGGGCACGAAGCATCGGTACTGTTGAATGCACACTTAATTGCAGAAGACTGGCTTTACCTGCATTACCGCGATAAAGCCCTGATGATGGCTCGCGGGTTGAAGCCTCTTGACTTTTTCCTTGGTTTACTTTGCCGCGACACATCTCACTCCCGCGGGCGCCAAATGAGTGCTCACCTCAGCAGCAGGGAATTGAATATTGTTAGCCTTGCAGCCCCCATGGGGAATAATGCCCTGCATAGCTGCGGAACAGCCCACACCATTAAAGATCAGCCGGAAATGCCGATCGTTGTGCACTCCATGGGGGATGGTACCACCCAACAGGGAGAAGTGCTTGAAGCGTTGGCTGAAGCCGCCCGCAGCAGTTTGCCCGTGCTCTTCTTGATTCATGATAACGAGCTTGCAATCTCCACTACCACAAAGGGGAAAACCTTTTTTAAGCTCCCGAACGATGAGGAGCCAAAAGAGTTTATCGGTATTCCCATTCACCACACGGATGGTTGGGACGCTGGCGCCGCAGCCAAAACCATGAAGGAGGCCGTGGAGTACGTTCGCGAACAGCGTAAACCGCTGATTGTGGTGATGAAATGCAAACGCCTTTGCGACCACACAAATGCCGATAACCAAGAAGTTTACATTGAGCCGGAAGACTTAGAGACATTCCGAACGAAGTATGACCCGATTATAAACATGCGCGCTGAACTGCTGGAGCGCGGCCTTGATGAAGCCAAGCTTGCCGCAGAAGAAGACCAGCTTCGCGCTAAAATTGCCCTTGAAGCTGAACAAGCTTTGGACGCACCTGAGCCTGAAACCATGTACGACGCCGCACGGCCCTTGCTCCCCCGCCTAACGGATCCCGCGCAGGAGTTTACCGGCACCATGCAGGATGAAGGCAGCGGGCTTACCATGCTGGAATCCATCCGCGAAGTACTTCGCTACCGTTTGCAAACTGATGAACGGGTGTTGCTTTACGGGGAAGACATACAAGATCCCAAAGGCGATGTTTTTGGAATTACCCGCACCTTAACAAAAGAAGCTCCTACTCGGGTGATTAATTCGCCGCTGACAGAATCCACGGTTATTGGCGTGGCAATTGGGCGAGCATTAGCCGGGGAACGCCCTGTGGCATTTCTGCAGTTTGCGGACTTCTACCCCCCCGCCTTCAACCAAATCATTAGCGAGCTTGCAACCTATTGGTGGCGAACGGACGGCCAATGGGAGTGCCCGGTCATTGTAATGATCACCTGCGGCGGTTACAGGCCCGGGTTGGGGCCGTTTCACGCCCAAACTATGGAGAGCATTTCCGCCCACATTCCGGGTGTGGATGTTCTAATGCCCAGCACCGCCGGCGATGCAGCGGCGTTGCTGAACAGCGCCTTTGAATCCGGGCGCCCAACACTCTTCTTCTACCCCAAAAACCTGCTCAACGACCGCGCCCGCACCACCGACGGAATCGTGAAAAACCACCTTGCAGCTTTAGGTAAAGCAACCATTCGCCAAGAGGGGGATCATCTAACCATTGTTGGCTGGGGCAACACCGTGCCAACGGCGGAAAAAGTTGCCGACTTACTGGCACAATCCGGCAAAACCGCCGAGGTGATTGACTTGCGTTCCCTGATGCCGTGGGACGAAAAAACCGTTGTGGAAAGCGTTCGCAAAACCGGGCACTTGCTTGTGATTCATGAGGACAACAAGACCTGCGGCTTTGGTGCGGAAGTTCTTGCCACGGTAATGGAGCACCTTCCCGGTGAGCCAATAAAAGCCCGCCGTGTTGTACGGGCCGATACACACATTCCTTGTCACTTTCCAAGCCAGCTGGAGATTTTGCCGAGCGTAAAACGAGCAACGGAAGTTGCCTGCGAGTTGTTAGGATTGAAGATTGATTGGCAAGCAACCACCGTAAAATCCGCCGAAGGCGTAATGGATTTAGTTGCCTTTGGCAGCAGCCCCTCAGACGAGCGGATTACCCTGCTTGAGTGGGCAAAAAAAGTTGGGGACGACGTAAAAGAGGGTGAGCTTTTGGTGGATGTTGAAGCGGATAAAGCGGTGTTTGAATACCCCGCCCCGGCAACCGGCAAGCTGATTGCCATTCACTCTGGAAACGGCGAATCCGTTCCCGTGGGAACTGTGGTTGGGCAAATCGCAACGGATGCAAAAGTTCGCGCCAAAGCCATTACACGAGAAATCGTTCCACCAGCAGTCATCACAGTTTCCGAAGCCGCAATCCAACCCAAGCTCAGCACAAACCAAAAAATAACAGTGTACCTGAACAACGTTGTCAGCATTCCCGGCAGCCGAATTGTTTGCAACGAAGAAGCAGGAAAAGCTGCCGGCGTGGATTCAGAATTCATCTCCAGCCGAACGGGAATTGAATCACGCTTCTGGATTGCAGGGGAAGAATCCACCATTACGCTCGGCCGCGATGCGATGCAAAAACTGCTTAAGGCTGAAGGACTTTGCATGGATGACATTGATCTTGTAATCTGCTGCACCGGAACCGCCCCTTACGCAACGCCTTCCTTAGCGTGCATGATTCTTGGCGCGCTGGATGAATTGACTGGCGACGCCAAGTCGCT
>DAIOTT010000013.1:15819-30560 GCA_036751885.1 Candidatus Sumerlaeota bacterium | reverse complement strand
CGACACCACTAATACCCACGCTTACGACATCAGCGCCGCGTGCTCCGGGTACGTGTTCGGTTTGCAGCAAGCACATGATTTCCTAAACCAGCAACCAACAGGGCGCGTTGTTGTTCTAACGTCGGAGGTTCTCTCCAACCGCTTAGAGCCGTCAGACCCTACAACATCCATCATCTTTGGGGACGCAGCAACTGCTACGCTTGTAACGGCCAGTGCAGGCAAGAAACCCGGTAAGGGCCAACGCTTTCAGCTTCACCGTCCGCTATGCGGCACAGATCCCGATAGAAACTTGGACTTGGTTGTACCCGCAGCGATTGGCAATGATAAAATCACCATGGAAGGCAAATCTGTTTTCGCCCACGGCGTGCGCCGTATGAGTGCTGTTGCCAAAAAAGCGTGCGAGGCAAGCAACTTGACGCCAGCCGATGTTAAAACATTCATCCCCCACCAAGCGAACCAACGCATTTTAGATGCAGTGGCGAAACGCATGGGCGTAGGGAACGAAGTAGTTTACAGCAATATTGCACGGTTCGGAAACACCAGCAGCAGCACAATTCCCATTTGCTTGAGCGAACTGCTGGAGGCGAACAACCTTCCCGGCGTTACACTACTCAGCGCATTTGGCGGTGGTTTCACTTGGGGCGGTGCGGTGATTGTAAACGAAGAGGGGTAAGCCCACCGCAACCACCGACTAACGGAATTCAACAGTTGGTTAATACTTAACCAACCCACCACTCCTGAAGGCATGCTTTTGGATCAACCTTTGAAATCATTCTAAGGAGAAAATCATGATTCCTAATCAAACGCCGCTTCAAACCAAAGGGTTTACACTTATTGAACTGTTAATCGTTGTGGCAATCATTGCCATTCTTGCCGCGATTGCCGTTCCGAATTTTTTAGAGGCACAAACTCGCTCAAAAGTGTCACGCGTAAAAGCCGACATGCGCACAATCGCCACCGGATTAGAGATTTACCGGCTAGACAACAACGACTACCCTCCCGGTTTTGGCCTTACGGTGGATCCTGACGACCGCTGGCGCTTTGGTCTTTGGCTACTCTCCACTCCAATTGCATACATTACGAGCGGCAACATTCAAGATCCCATGCACAAACCTCAGGTGAACCACCCAACGGATTCCACCATTCAATACAACGCCCTTCACAATGATCCCGCTGACGGCCGCAAAGGGATTGTGCTTTCGGAGTTCCTTCGGTTTAACACATCCCGTTACCCTACGGGCGCTACAGTTGTTCCATTCGGTACTGATGGTTTCAAACTTAGCCCCGGGGTAAAGTCCACGTGGTACATGCTCTTCAGTAACGGCCCTGATCAATTATCCGGCTTTGGCGCTACGGAGCCAGAGTTCGATCTTGAACTCCGCATACTGGAATCCGATTCAATTCCCGGCAATTTCCTGAACGTGGTTTACGATCCCACCAACGGCTCCATCAGTACGGGAAACGTATGGCGCTCTGGCGGCAGTGATTTGAATGCTGCGGGGATACTTACCTCTGGCGGCTAAGCCTAAATGTATTGTTTATTGAAGCTTTGGAAGTTGATTCAAAACGGAAAGCCAATCCGCTTCCACATCCACATCCGGGAAATGTGCTCCTACTGAAACGCTCAAATGATTTGTTTTGCATACAGCAAGTGTTTCACTCAGTACCGTGCTTGTTCCCCAGGAAATATGGCGAAAAATCACGGGGAGCTTTCTGGAACTGCCAATCAACACATACCCACCATCCGTTGCGGGAAGAATGCTTACATCAGATTTTCCAATCAGTTGAATTGCTGTAGAAATGGAAGCAGAATCAAGAGTTGGAGCATCAGAACCAATGGCAGTAACAGACTGAGCACCAGAATCAAAGGCGCGTTCAAAAAGGGATTCAAGGCGTTCACCTAGGCTGACCTCAGGCTGAAGCCAATAACCTGCGGCATTCGGAAGCCACGCTTCAAAATCTGCTTCTGATGCTCCTGTACCGCAAACAATTGTGCTAATGCCTGAAGCACCAAGCGCTTGAGCGAAGCATACTTCCGAAAGCAACTGATGAATTCGGCAAGCTTCTTTTTCTCCTAAGCTAGAAGCCAAACGGCTTTTTACTCGACCAATCTCCGGCCAACGGACAAAAAATAAGAGCAGGTTTTTGTGCATGAAAAAGGCTTTCCAACAAATCATTCTGCCAATCATGCCGAACTCAGGAAAAGGCTCAAGGATTCAATTGAGCACGCACCCACACAAACCCATAATTCATACAAATAACAGAAAATACTAAGGCCTACGAAGATTGAAAGCAAAGTCACAAGTATGAAAAATTGCATCGTCATTATTCCTGCAATGAACGAAGCCAAAGCAATCGGTAAAGTTCTAGACGCTTTGCCGAAGCAAAAGATTCACTTTGTTTTAGTAGTAGATAACGGCTCAACGGATGGTACCGCTGAAGTAGCAGAAAAACACGGCGCTCGTATAGTAAAAGAGCAACGCCCTGGGTACGGACAAGCTTGCTTAGCTGGAATTGCGTACGTGGAAGCACTGCCACAAAATGAACACCCGGAAATTATAGCGTTTGTGGATGGTGATTTTTCCGATGATCCCAGCGAACTCCCGCTGCTGCTTGAACCCATTGAAAAAGGCGAAGCGGAAATGGTTGTTGGCTCCCGCGTTTTAGGCAACTGCCAGCCGGGCTCCCTTACGCCAGCACAGGTTTTCGGCAATTGGCTGTCAACGAGGTTGCTGCGTTGGCTGTACGGTGTTACGTACACAGATCTCGGGCCGTTCCGTGCGATTCGTCTTCAAGCCCTTAGAAAGCTGAATATGCAAGATACCAATTACGGATGGACGGTTGAGATGCAAATCAAGGCGGCGAAATTGGGAATCAAAAGCTGCGAAATCCCCGTGACATACCGCAAGCGAATCGGAAAATCCAAAATATCCGGAACGATTAAAGGAACCATTTTGGCCGGCACAAAAATTCTCTGGAAAATCTACACATGCAGATCCTAATTCCATTGATCAGTAGTATGTATTTTGTTGCCGCATTTTTTATCTTTGCGTTCAGCATGGTTCAGCTTTCATTAATTATTTATTTCTTACTACAACAGCGCAAAAAAACCGCTGAACCACTCCCTGTCCCTCAGGATAAACTCCCCACAGTGACAGTGCAACTTCCCTTATACAATGAACGGTATGTGGCAAAGCGCTTAATAGATTGTGTTGCCCAAATAGATTACCCCAAACACCTGCTTGACATTCAAGTGCTGGATGATTCTACGGACGACACACAACAGGTTGTTGCCGAGCGGGTTGACTATTGGCGGCAACAAGGAATCAACATTGAACAAATCCTGCGTCCCAATCGAAGTGGTTACAAAGCGGGCGCACTTGCTTACGGGCTAACAAAATCAACCAGTGAGTACGTTGCAATTTTTGATGCAGATTTTCTTCCGCCAACGGATTTTCTGCGGCGAACACTTTCGCATTTTCAAAATGAGTGGGTTGGCATGGTGCAAACCCGCTGGGGGCATATTAACGAATCCTATTCGTTGCTAACCAAACTACAAGCCTTTGGCCTGAACGGGCATTTTATCATTGAACAAACTGGTAGAAATGCCGCCGGGAGTTTTATTAACTTCAACGGCACCGGTGGGGTTTGGCGCCGTAAATGTATTGAGGATGCCGGTGGTTGGAGTGCTGATACACTTACGGAGGATTTAGATTTATCTTTCCGTGCGCAGATGAAAGGTTGGCGTTTTCATTACCTCCCTGAAATCGTTACACCAGCAGAACTTCCGGTAATTATGTCTGCCATAAAATCTCAGCAATACAGATGGAATAAAGGCGGAGCTGAAACGGCTCGCAAGCACTTACTCAGCGTTTTGCTTCATCGTGCGATTCCGTTGCAGGCAAAACTTCATGGTTTTTTTCATCTAATCAGCAGCTCCGTTTTTCTGGGGTTGTTCATCTCAACATTTCTCAGCGTTCCGATCTTATTGTTGAAGGAAACATTTCCAGGCTTACAATTCATCATGCAGGTAGGCGCGCTATTTACTGGGGGTTTTTTTTCAATCGGTTTACTGTATTGGCTTTCAGCACGTCATTCAGGAATTAGTGGCAGGCCGTTCTATTATCTGAAAACATTTCCCCTGTTTATTGCCCTCTGCATGGGCCTGTCACTGCACAATTCCATTGCCGTGCTTGAAGGCTGGTTGGGGATAAAATCGCCTTTTGTTAGAACTCCAAAATTCAATATTCAACAGCAGGATGAATCTTGGGCCGGCAACGTGTACATACGTTCTGCCCTTACGCCCGGAATACTGTTTGAGGGATTACTGAGCATTTACTTCTTTACAGGCTTTGTGCTCTCCATTGCCCTTCAGGAGTACTTATTCAGCATCTTTATTTTTTTACCCACTCTGGGTTTTTTAGTGGTATTTTTGTATTCACTTCAGGGCAGCAAGCAACAGCTTGCAGCGTGATAAGTTGGCGGCGTTTAAAATGGAACGTTCAACATTTACAACAAACTCACACCGTTTCTGCGTCCCCGTTTTTGTGGTTGGATTAATCACCTCAATCGGGGGGTATAGTTTTTTTGCCTACTCGGCGAACCGGTCTGAATCTGTATCCTTGATCGCCGTTTACACCCTTTTATTTGCCGCGTATCTTGCCTTCATTTGGCTTTCAAAAATTCCTGCATGGGTGAATATTCTGTTGGGCGTTTCCATCGGGTTGCGCGCAGTGTTTATTTTTTCAGAGCCCAAATTATCTGACGATGTTTACCGTTTTCTGTGGGACGGAGCACTTTCTATCAACGGCATTAATCCGTTCTATTATCTTCCTTCGCAAATTATGAATGGCGCTGTGCCCCTTAATTTTCAGCCGAATGCTGAACTCTTTGCGCTGATGAATTCCCCAAATTACCACACGGTTTACCCACCCATCTGCCAGGCTATTTTTGCCCTTTCAGCCTTAGTATTTCCTCAGAATATTTTTCTGGGAATTGTGATGATTCGCCTATGTTTATTCGCAGCAGAAATACGTTCGCTATTCTTGATCAAAGCACTGCTGGCAGCAAATGGCAAACCGAGCGCATGGGTGCTGTTGTACGCATTGAACCCACTCATTATATTAGAGCTTACGGGCAACTTACATTTTGAAGCGTTAATGCTGATGCTTTTGCTGGAGTTTTTGACCCGTTGGCAAAAAGGGCTTTACAACCAAGCGGCAATTTTTATGGGGCTTGCAGTGGCAACAAAATTACTGCCGCTGATTTTTCTTCCGCTGCTATTACGCCGATTAGAGTTAAAGAAACTCACGGTATTTTACCTGATAGTGACAAGTGTCACTCTGGTGCTAATGCTGCCGTTGCTGAGCGCTTCATTTGTAGAAGGGCTTTCCAGCAGTATTAGATTATACTTTCAAACGTTTGAATTCAATGCATCGGTTTACTACATTGCACGGGCAATCGGGTATTGGTACATTGGTTGGAACATGATTTCATTTAACGGCAAACTCATGGCTGTTCTCACGTTTTTTGCGATTATGATTTATGCACTAACGAATAGCAAACCGGGAAAAGCTTTTGAACAGAATATGCTTTTTACTTGGTTTCTGTACCTTATATTTGCGCTTACCGTTCACCCTTGGTATGTTACGCCGACCATTTTGTTCGCCGCGCTTACACGGTTTCGATTTCCGGTTGTGTGGTCTTACTTTGCGTTCCTCACATACGTGGGATATTATAATGGGGGCTTCAATGAATCCCTTGTGGTAGTCGCGGTTGAATACACGGTCGTTTTTGCTTACTTGATTTACGAGTTGGTAAAAAGCAAAACGGGAACTACTCAATCAAACGTAGTTCCAGGTGCTTCTAATCTTTAGCTTTTGTTACATAAATGAAAGACTGTTATTCCGTAAATTCTTACACTCATCCAAGGCTTTATCGGTAAAGATTTTCAACCCATAGTGTGGATTATAGCCGTGAATTTCTTTTACATCCAATGCCTTTAGGAATTGTAGAATCTCCTGGCTAACCAACTGCCCAGGTACAAGTACTGGAAAGCCGGGAGGGTAAGGCGTAACAAACACGGCGGAAACAATTACACGCCCTTCTTCCAACGCTTTTGCAATGGAACCATCCATTTTCATGTAAGTACAGCAATCATGGTTATACGCTAAGAAGTACGCCTTGCGCATATCACCTTCAATGGAAATTGAATTGGGATTTCTTCTGAATGAACCGTGAAACGCACTGAAATTTGGCAGCGGCGGAAGCTCGTTTACAAGGGAATGAACTTTGGATGTATGAATCCCCCGCTCCTCGTCTCGTTGGAGTTCTTCTTTTTCATCAAGCTCTTCAGCAATGTTGGTAAGTGTTTCTAATAGCTGAACAATAGCACCTTGTGTTGTGCCAATGTGGACCATAAACAAAACTGTGTTGCGCGTGGTTTTGTTGATTTGTATATCATGGTGTTCGCTTAAGAAATCACGGAACGTGTCACCATCCATTCCAGTTCGCGCAATTTGCAGAGTGACACGGGTGGGATCCAGCGCAAATTGATCAAGAGTCCAAGCCTCTTCCATTCGGGCCCAACCGGTTTCTGGATCGTAATAGTATTCAATTCCACTTGGGCGAAACTCGTTGGGAATTAAGTTCACCGGCCCAAGTACAGAGAAATATTTTTTCAACAACGGTGAAGAATGCACGCGTTCTCTCAGCATCATGGCAAGCTCAACACACTTGGAAACCAGTTCATACCCTTCCAGTTCAACTTGCCGACGCCCCACATCAAGGGAAGCGAGGATTTGATAGTTTGGCGAAGTGGATGTATGCGTCATATAGGCTTCAAGAAAAGTATCTTCCGCCTGAGTTTCAAAGTCCTGATCGTAAATGTGAATCATGGAGCCTTGGCGCAAAGCTGTAAGCGTTTTGTGGGTTGATTGAGTTGTGTAAACGCGAACGCGAGCCAACTCAGGATCAGGAAAGAGCTGTGAGGTAATCATTTCATCTTGATTGTTCAACAAGGCTGAATTGCTTGCCTTCCATTGTTTGTACTCTTCTTTGTAACGGGAACTCTTTAACATATCGCGCAAGTTCCGGGCTGATTGCATCCCCATTCTGTTACGTGTTGTAGGTGTAAACTGCGCAAATGCGAACCATGCTTCATCCCACAGGAAGATGATATCCGGCTTTATGGCTAACACCTCCTCCATAACACGGCGGGCGTTGTAGGTAACACCATCGAACGTGCAATTCGTGAGTAGAAGCATGCGAACTTGATCCAGCTTTCCCTCTGACTTTAGATCAAGGAGGTTTTTCTTGATTGTTTCCAGGGAAACAGCCCCGTACATAGAGTATTCTGAAATGGGATAAGGATCCATGTAGACGGGAAATGCACCGGCCAGTATGAGGGCGTAGTGGTGAGATTTATGGCAGTCTCGGGAAACCAGCACAATATCACCGGGGCGTACTAATGCTTGCATAACAATTTTGTTTGCGGTGGATGTACCATTGGTTACAAAAAATGTTCGCTTGGAGCCAAAGGCGCGGGCGGCGTTTTCCTGAGCTTCCTTCAAGGTGCCGTGGGGCTGAAGCAAGGAATCCAACCCGCCTTTTGTGGAGGAAGTTTCAGCCAAAAATATATTCGTGCCGTAGAACTTCTCCATATCACGAATCCAGTGAGATTTGCTGATGGATTTACCCCGTGAAATGGGCATTGCATGAAAAACGCCCGTGGGCTTTTTACTATACTGACGCAAGGCAGTAAAAAAGGGCGTGCTGTAGCGGGCGTGTATGCCACGAAGAATACTGAAATGGAGTTCACGGTAATCCTCCTGCCGGTAAAACACGCGGCGAATATCCCGTGTCACTTTGCGGGCAATCTCCTCCACCGGTGCATCTGTCACCATGTAAATATCCAACTCAGGTCGAAGTTTTTTAATCATCGCCGAAAGGGCAAGGCTTCGGTCGCGATCGCTGGCGCTTTCCATTCCTTCGCGGTCAAGGTTATTGATGATTCGCTGCAACACCTCAAGATGGTGTTTAGAGCGAAACGGAAAACTGTAGCGAATCACCACGCTTTGAATGTTGTGGTTGAATAGAATAGCGATCAACGCGTCTTCAAACGTGGGGACAATCACAACATCGTAAATAAAGTCGTCCTCTTGGCCGCGCAATTCAATGAGTTGGTTGCGAACATCAATTTGCTCGCGGCTATTTAAATCATCCACAACAAGAACTTCAAAGTAAGGCCTTGCAGATGAAACATCACGATCAGGTGCGTGTTCTATATTTGAATGATTGGAGGTGTTTACATCATCAAGATCCCCGTAGTTATTCGCTCCACTAGCCTGGGAACGATAATAATCACTTACCAAATAGCGAAGAAGTTGACGGGTGTGCTTGCTGAACTCGTGGTAATCTCCATCTTCAAAAGTTTGCTTTAGCTCTGAAAGTAAATACTTTCCGGGGAAGCACCAATAACTTTCAATGGGCTCCAACACATCAAACATCCGGTTCACGCTGGCAACTAATAGGCTGCATTCTTCGTCGCGCGAATCCGCACGCTCTAAACGCCGAGCAAGATCTTTCAATGAATCCCAGGAGTCCGTACGCAGGTGCGAGGCATTGTAGTGGGCACTCAACGGATCGCGCGCATTGGAATTGTCTTTTGCTTTCAGGCCGTCAGCAGGCGTCATGAAATTACTCCTTGGGATCAGTGAAAAAGGTTTTGATTTACTGATCAAATGATAGTTTTTCCTGACGAGTACCGGCAAGGATAAACAGGGAAATTGGGAAAGTTTTACGGGGGTTTTGGGATTTCAGAATACAGTAAAAATCACCGGGAATCCCATCTTCACCCAGACGCATAATCTTGGCATAATTTTCTGATACTCCATTTAGCTTTGGTTGATTTCCATTATCATTCAACCTAGCATCCTCATTAGAATTAATTTAGGATTATTCCTTATGAATAACGTTTCACAATTTTCGGCAATGTTAGAGGAACACAACCTTCAATTAACACGTGCAACGCCGAAAATTCTTCAGCTCAATATTGGCAGAATGTGTAATCTTGAGTGCACCCATTGCCATGTCACTTCAGGTCCAACCCGCACGGAACACATGAGTCTTGATGTTGCCGACCAATGCTTGCGTGTGCTTGATGAAGTTCCTGAAATAACCACGGTAGATCTTACGGGTGGAGCGCCTGAAATGGCACCCGCCTTTCGGTATTTAGTTCAACAAGCAAGGGCGCGCGGCAAGCGTGTAATTGACCGATGCAACCTTACCATTTTGAATGAGCCCGGTTATGAGTACCTTGCGGAGTTTTTATTTGAGCACGAGGTTGAAGTGATTGCTTCCCTTCCCTGTTACACTCCGGAAAACGTAGATAAGCAACGGGGCGACGGAGTTTTTGCAGGTTCCATTAAGGCTTTACAAACGCTTAATGCCCTTGGTTACGGGGCTTCAGAGGGGTGTAATCCCACCGCCAAACACAAGCTGGATCTTGTTTATAATCCGGGCGGTCCGTCACTGCCTGGTGCACAAGCTGCCTTGGAACAAGACTACCGGAAGCGCCTTCTGCAAGATTTTGGAATTCGGTTTGATCGCTTGATTACCATAACAAATATGGCGATTGGTCGGTTTGCAACGGACCTAAAACGAGCGGGCAAGCTTGATGACTACAACCAACTCCTTTCAGGTGCGTTCAACCCGGCAACTGTCCCTCATTTAATGTGTCGAAATACAATTTCCGTGGATTACAATGGTTTAATTTATGACTGCGACTTCAACCAGATTTTACGGCTGCACATTGAGGATGAACCCCGATCAATTAAGGAGTTTTCCGCCCGTGATTGGGCGAAACTAAAGATTACAACGGGCGCCCACTGCTTAGGATGCACGGCGGGAGCAGGCTCATCTTGCTCTGGGGCGTTGGCTTAGGATTGTTCGCATCTATAAATTACTCGCCCATCAAAATTAATTTAACCACGGCAAAATAAATCAGTGCATTCCTAAATAGGCTTTTTGAATTTCTGCACTTCGGGCAAGCACGGCGGCTTCATCCTGCATGGCAACGGAACCCACCTCCAGAACGTAGGCGTAGTTGGAGGCTTTTAGTGCAAGGTTGGCATTTTGCTCTACAAGTAGAATGGTGGTTCCCATTTCGTTGATCTCTTTGATGATCCTAAAAATCACCTGAACAATTTGCGGTGCAAGGCCAAGGGACGGTTCATCCAACATGAGGAGTCGGGGCCGAGTCATATAGGCTCTCGCAATGGCAAGCATTTGTTGTTCGCCGCCTGAAAGAGTTCCGGCGCGCTGAGACAAGCGCTCCTGAAGGCGCGGAAAAAGCTCCAGCGCGCGGTCAAAATCTTTGGCAATTTGTTTTGTATCTTTCCGCGTGTAGGCGCCTAAATTCATGTTTTCACGAACGCTTAATTCCGGGAAAATTCCCCGCCCCTCAGGAACGTGGGCTAAGCCTAAGCTTACAATTCTGTGGGCAGGAATTCCCACAATGGAGGAACCATTGAACAAGATTTTTCCGGACTTTGGTTTCAGCAGGCCTGAGATGGTTCGCAGTGTGGTGGATTTCCCCGCGCCGTTTGCGCCAAGCAGGGCAACCGTTTGGCCCTCCTCAACGGTAATGCTGATGGAGTGCAGCGCTTCAATAGAACCATAACTGACACAAACTTTTTCCAACTTTAGAAGGCTCACGATTTACACCAACCCATCTTGGGAGTTGTTTGAAAGCTCTGCTGCTTCTTCTTCGTCGTCCTCAGAACAACCAAGGTAAGCTTCAATAACTTTGGGGTTGTTTTGAATTTCGCTGGCCGTTCCCTTGGCAATAATTTTACCGTATTCCACCACCGTAATGCGCTCACAAATATTCATGACAAGGCTCATGTCGTGCTCAATCAGGAGAATTGTGATTTCAAATTGATCGCGAATTTGGCGAATCAACTGGGCAAGTTCTGCCTTTTCGTTTGTGTTCATGCCAGCGGCGGGTTCATCCAGCAAAAGCACTTGGGGCTTTGTGGCAAGGGCACGCACAATCTCCAACCGGCGTTGATCGCCGTAGGAAAGATTGCAGGCATACTCGGAGGCGCGGTCTTGAAGGGCAAAAATTTCCAGCAATTTCAAGGCTTCTGCTTTCATGGCTGCTTCGCCTCGTTGAAAGCCGGGCGTGCGTAACAGAGCGCCAAGCATGCTGTAATTTTTATTTTGATGCTGGGCAATTTGCACGTTGTCCAAAACGGTTAGGCTTCCGCATAGGCGAATATTTTGAAACGTGCGGGAAAGGCCAAGCTGGGCAATTTGGTAGGGCTTTAGCTTGCGCAAGCTTTTGCCATGCAGCGAAATACTGCCAGAGGTGGGCTTGTAAACACCCGTCAGCAAATTGAAAAGGGTAGTTTTACCTGCACCGTTGGGGCCGATTAAACCTTCAAGGGCGCCAACGGGTAAATCATGGGTAAACCGATCTACCGCTGTAAGGCCGCCAAACGTAATAGTTACATCCTTCAATTCCAGAGCATTCCTCATGAGGACGGCTCCTTGGTGGGTGTGTTGAAGAATCGTTTTTTTAGCCAACGGTAAACATCATCAATTTCATTTAACCCAAACAACCCTTGAGGGCGAAGAAGCATCATGCCGATGAGCAGTAAGGAGTAGATGATCATTCTGTACTGTGAAAAATCCCGCAGGGTTTCCGGCAAAAGGGTAAGAAGAATTGCCGCCAACACGCTTCCGGAAATTGAGCCCATTCCGCCAAGTACAACGATGATGACGACTTCCACGCTTTTGTTGAAAGCGAGCTCTCGTGGGGTAAGGCTTGTGCCTAACATGTGGGCATAAAGGCCGCCCGCAATGCCGGCAAAGAATGCGGCAATCACAAAGGCTCTCACCTTATATTTTGCGGTATTAACGCCCATTGCCTCGGCGGAAATTTCATCCTGCCGAATGGAGAAAAATGCTCTTCCGGTGGAGGAATACTTAAGCCTATACGCCACAAGAAGCACGATTGTAACGAACACGTAGATGGTGAATAAGTTTGTATAGCTCGGCAAACCCAAAAAGCCTAATGCACCGCCCAAGCTGTTTAGCATCTCGGGCGTTGAGGCTTCTTTCAATGCCGCAGCGCTAGAAATAACGGGCTTTGTATTTTGAAACATTACCCGCACAATTTCACCAAAGCCCAATGTAACAATAGCTAAATAATCGCCCCTAAGCCGCAAAGAAGGTAAGCCCAGCAACCAACCTAAGAGGGCCGCAACTGAACCACCCAGAAGCAAACCACCGATGAACAACAGTTCTCCGCTCCCTAAAAAGCCCGGTTGTTTCACCGTGGTTTCCCAAATCATGAGGGAACCATAATAGGTAACCATTCCGGTTACATAACCGCCAATCGCCATAAAGGCCGCGTGCCCTAAATGAAGCTGACCCGTGAAGCCGTTTACGATGTTCAGGCTAACAGCTAGGATGATTGCAATGCCCACATCGCTGGTAAGCTTTAAGCCAAAAGAGCGGGGATTTTGTTGTTGAAGGGCGTATAGAAATAAGGCGAAGCCAATGCCAATAATCAAGGGGAGCAGGCTTTTCCCCCAAACCCAAAGGGCTGATGGTGGTTGATTTTCATTGATCATGAATCAAACTTTTTCCATCTCGGATTTGCCCAAAATACCGGTGGGCTTAACCAACAACACCACAATCAAAACCACGAAAACATACACGTCCTTGTAGTCGGGATTTAAGTAGGCTGAGCCGTACATTTCTAACAAGCCGATTAAGATTCCGCCCAGCACGGCGCCGTTGATGTTGCCAATGCCCCCCACAACAGCGGCTACAAAGGCTTTGATTCCCAACAGTACCCAAGTGGTGTTGCCGGGGGATTGCAAGCTCACGAATTTTGAGGCGTAAAAAAAACCTGCAGCTGCGGCAAGTGCCGAGCCCAAGAAGAACGTAAGGCCAATTACCCACCCTGCACTAATCCCCATAAGGGCTGCATTTTGCGGACTGCTTGCCACAGCACGCATCGCACTACCCATGCGCGTGTGAAAAACTAACCAGTGTAATGCACCCATTAATACAAGGGCTAACGAAACGCCTAGTAAATCAACGAGGTAAATCTTAGCCCCAGCTAAAGTTGTGATAACCGAGTTATCAAACAATACGGGCATCCCCACCGGTTGAGTGCCAAACAAATAGTCCAACTGCATCGCATTTTCAAGTAACAGGCTAACACCAATTGCGGTGATCAAAATGTTCAGCCGCTCTTCATTACGCAACGGCGCGTAGGCTAGTTTTTCAATCACAACGCCCATTACACCACAAATCAACATACTCCCAAAAAGTACAAACGGAATGGCGAGCAAGTTTGGATTGGTAGGATCAACGAAGCCTGATTTCGTTGCGATTAAGTACGAAAGCCAAGCGCCAATCATAAACACATTGGCGTGGGCGAAATTGATGAACTTTAGAATGCCGTAAACCATCGTGTACCCAAGGGCAATGAGTGCGTACACACTTCCCAGGGAAAGACCGTTAATCAACGTTTCAACAAATTTAACCATCATGGGGTTTGATTTTCGATTCTAATGAACACGCAAACACTTTTACTTCGGTGAAACAGTTGTAACAAATCTTGGCTCGCCGTTTTGAATTTGCAAAATCACCGCGTCTTTCTCCGCGTTGCGTTCTGCGTTGATTGTAATATTGCCCGTAACACCATCAAAGTCCTTGGTGGAAGCAATTGCTGCAGCCAAGTCTTTTGCCTCTAAACTTTTTGCGCGGTTAATTGCATCGGCTAAAATATAGACGGAATCATATGCCAGCGCTGCCATTGCATCGGGCGTTTCACCATTGTTTGCCGCTTTGAAGTTGGCAATAAACTCTTGTACTTTGGGGCGAGAATCCTCGGGTGAATAATGGTTGGAGTAGTAAGCGCCTTCAATGGAATCACCGCCAATTTCCGTCAACTTTTCGGAGGTCCATCCGTCGCCACCAATCAGGATTGCATCAATACCAATTCGTTTCGCTTGAATGGCAATCGTTGCAACTTCCGTATAATACCCAGGGATGAAAATCGCTTGAGGGTTAGAATCGCGAATTGAGGTAAGTTGAGCGCTGAACTCTTGTTCGCCAGAACTGTAGGACTGAACGATTGTGACTTCACCGCCCATTTCTTCGAATGCTTCAATAAATGCATCCTTCAGGCCTACAGAGTAAGCTTGCCCTTGATCGAACAAAACAGCAACGCGGGAAACATCTTTATCTTCTTTCAGAAATTTTGAAACAACAAACCCTTGAAACGGATCGATAAAGCAGATGCGGTGAACCATATCGCCGATCTTTGTTACGCCGGGGTTTGTTGATGCTGGTGTAATCATAGGTACGCCGTACTCCTGCGCAATGCGCCCCCCTGCATCTGAAAGCGACGAAGCAACTTCACCGAGTATTGCAACAACGTTTTCATTCGTGATGAGGCGTGTTACAGCGTTGCCTGTTTCCTGGGGAAGACCACGCGTATCAAACGTAACATGTTCCAGCGTTTTGCCGCCCAGCACTCCGCCCGCGGCGTTGATCTCCTTGTAGGCCAACTCCGAACCCTTTTTGGATGAAATACCAAAAGTTGCCTGCTCACCTGAAAGCGCATAATACTGCCCAACCTTCACTGAATTGCCAGAGCCTGCAGCAGCAGATTCACTTCCGCCGCATGAATCTGCTCGGCGGCCAGGACCGACCGC
>DAIOTT010000013.1:0-15809 GCA_036751885.1 Candidatus Sumerlaeota bacterium | reverse complement strand
CACTTCCGCCGTTGTTAGAACAAGCCGTAAACCCTACGGCGAGTGTGATGAGTGCAAATAATGAGAGTAGACGAACCGACAATTGATTCATGAAAAAAGTCCTAACCTGAGATTGGACTCAGAATTTAACAGTCTGCTTGCAATTGTGTCAAGCTTGTCAGAAGAAATCCTATCGTTGAAGGGAAAGTGCATTTTAGCAGATTATTTTATTCAAAGAAGTCTGCCATAAAATGAGCATCTTGAAACTTGACGATCCCACGGGGTTGAAGGTTTCTATAAATAGGCGCGCACCATTAATCATATAGGCGCAAACCATTCAACCAAGACCGGTAAAGACCCTCCACAATGAATGAACCCGAAAACGTAATTGCCGCTCAGCCTTTATTCTCCGTTTTGGATTGGGTTGTCGTTGTCCTTTATTTTACGCTGATGATCGGAATTGGTTGGTGGACGGCAAGAGGCCAAGCGGGCAAGCGGGACTATTTTCTGGGGGGGCGCAATCTACCTTGGTGGGCCGTCGGGTTCTCCATTATCGCAACGGAAACAAGCGCCCTTACGTTCATCGGGATTCCAGCGGCTGCAATCGGCGGTATTGCGGTGAGTAAGTTGGAGGGAACAGCCCCCGGTGTTTACCAGTTTATTCTGCAGGGCGGAAACATGTTCTTTATGATGCTGGTTGTGGGGTACATAACAGGTAGGCTTGTTGTGATAAAGTGGATCATCCCGAAATATTTTACCGGTGAAATTTACACAACGTACGAACTGATTAACCAAGCTTTCGGGGAAAGAAGCCGGTTCGCTGTGGCGGGGCTTTCCGTTGTTCAAATTCTACTGAGTGCGGGCGTGCGGGTGTTTGTAACGGCAATTCCGATTACATTGTTGCTTTCCACCATGGGATTGAAAAGCGGCGGAATTCTACTTTCCATCATTGTCATCATGGTTGCCGCGCTGCTTTATACCTCCTTCGGCGGGTTGAAAGCGGTGGTTTATACTGATATGGCGCAGTTTATCATCTTTATTGTGGCGGGCTTAGCCACAGTCCTTACAATTCCTTTTTTGATCGGCCAAACGGAAGGGGGCTTTTTGAACGGCGTGAAGATTATTCACGATCATGCCCGCAACGGCGGCCCTTGGCAAATTTGGAACATCGGCCTTTCTAGTGTTGAAGGAGCCGGAATACTCGATCACCTGAAGTCAATCCTCACGGCTCCTGAGAAT
This sequence comes from Candidatus Sumerlaeota bacterium, assembly GCA_036751885.1. Classification (GTDB taxonomy): domain Bacteria; phylum Sumerlaeota; class Sumerlaeia; order SLMS01; family JAHLLQ01; genus JANRMB01. The sequence goes on along the minus strand of DAIOTT010000013.1, from coordinate 14,591 downwards.
CTGATCACCGGATTGATTGCAGCACCCTTTGGGATTATCTTGGCCTTTGGTTTCGACCAAATGAATGTGCAGCGCATTCTAGGGTGCGCGAACGCCCGTGAAGGGCAGAAGGCAATGCTGCTTTCAGCCGTGCTAATTGGGCCGCAATTTTTTCTTTTTCTGTATATTGGGATGCAATTGTTTGGATTTTATGCGTGGAACGGGTTCGATTTCAAAGGCCTTGTCCCCGTGGACCCTGCGTACTTCGCCGGAGAAATGCATGAACCACCCGCAGCAAACAACAGTTACATTTACCCGATTTTCATTTTCACAGAAATGCCCCATATTTTGAAGGGTCTGTTGCTAGCGGCAATTTTTTCCGCCGCGATGAGTAGTGTTTCTTCAGCGCTGAGCGCATTGGGAAGTATGGCACTCACGGATTTTTATCAACCGCTGGTGAAAGATAAAAACACAAGCCCCAAGCACGAGCTTTTAATCTCCCGAATCTCCGTTTTACTTGCGGGTATAATCCTTACACTAGTGGCATTTTTGTGCTCAGCCGCGAACAAAGATTTAATCTCTTTGGCATTTACCCTTGGCAGCATTCCCGGCGGGCCGATGCTTGGGGCATTTATTTTCGCCTTCTACAAACGCAAAGGGCATTTTGCCCCGGTGATTATTGGAATCACCGTAAGCTTTCTCTTTATGATTCAAATGAACCTTGATCTTATTCCCAATGAAACCATTTGGCCAATTTTTTGGCCTTGGCACGCCATGATTGGGGCCGTTGTTTGCTTTGCCGTAAGTTATTCAGCGGATGTTATCATAAGAGCTTATTTTCACAAAAATGGATCAAATTAACCATGGGTATTACAATAGAACAAATACGAAACATGATTGAGCAGTTCCCAGATGATTGCGCTTTACGGTTTACGCTGGGTCAAAAACTGTTTGAAGAAGGAACACCAGAGCAGTTGAACGAAGCTTTAGTGCATTTGAACTTTGTTCACAAAAACGACCCCACCAACGCCGCAAACGACTTAACTTATGCCAAAGCACTTTTCAAAGCAAACCAAGAGGAAAAAGCTCATGAAGTATTAATGGCTGGCTTGCAAAAAGCCTACTCCTTAACAGCCGAAGGGCATGATCTTGTCCCCGCAATTAAAGAATTAATGGAAAGTTTAGAGTGAAGTTTTAAGTAAAGATTACACCAACAGGAATGAAATATTCCGCGATTCAATCCACAAGAAAAACCCGCGCGAAATAAAGTTGTCCGTCGCCGCCAAGAGATTGTTCGCTTAGCACAACCAAGTGCAATTCTGAATCAGAAAACCAAGCCAAACGCGGCTGCCGAGGTGCAGGAACGGAAGAGACAAGGTATTCTTGATCGCGAACGCGAACGATCACGTACCGATCTTTGGCGGTTTCTTCAACCCAAGCAAAGGCAATTTCAGAATCATCTTCCTGCCAATGCACAGCCACTTCGGGATCAAGGTGCTGAACACCCGTGCGCTTTGGAAGGGATTTCACTTGAGTAGATTCTACGTTTCGCGGGTCGAACACACTCATTTGATCGCCCAGGGGTGAAGGTTCAATCCAGAAGGCGCCGGGCAATGCTGAGGCGGGAACATCAAATAAAACCGGAAGTCGTTCCGTTGGGAGAAAACCCAGTCCTTGGTTGTTCGTCTTTAACCAATCGCCTTGGTTTTGCTGAAGCTGCTGAATTTTAAAGCCCGAATGCTGCAATGAATACCAAAGAACGGACGGCGGTGTTGTTTGCAACACTTGGGGCAAAATATCGTAAGCGTTCGCCTCTTCACTGAGGGGGATTACCCGCCAATCGTTATTCACCGAATAGGCTAAAAAAGAAGTAAAAACACCCGCCCCACCCTCAGACCAAGCAAGCGTTGTTGTTGAGTCTATTTCACGGATTGAAACTGAATCGATTGCAAAGGGCGTTTGAATCACCGGTTGAATAACACCCGTTGAATCCGTAAATTGCAACTGGTTAAGACCCGATTCTTGTCGTTCCACCCAGGCAAATTGCGCATCACCTTGGTTTGTAATTTCACTCGTAAGAGTTGAAATTTTTCGGGAACTGGATTGTATTTGAACGGGTACCGACCAACCAGCGAGTGAAAATTCACGCTGGAAAATGCTTGTCTCGGAAGTTGATGTTGAACGGGTTGTGTTTAACCAACTAACAACGGTGTTGCCCTGTGTTGATTGAATTTGTGCTTCAAGGATTTGTTCAGCGCCGGGAGCAACAAAATAAACATCGTTCGGCGAAACAGCGTTGATGCCCTCTTGTGATGAATCCGGCTGAGCACCTGCAACCAACGGATAAACGGCAAACGAAAGAATGAAAAGTGGCGGAAATATAGATCGCATAACAAAACACCTGTACCTGTTACCGATCAGGAAATGTAGATTGTTTCATCCTTACGAATTAAACCACGGATCCAATTCGCTGCTTTGATTAATCTTGAGCCCTTGAGTTTATCCAACTCGCGTTTTAGTTCCAATGCGTGGTTCTCGCTCTTGCGGCGTTGATGCTGTAAACGCTTCATAAATCCGCCGTAGTTGATTTCCTTGGCAAGCCAATTGATTTTCGTCCAATTGTCCCAAAACTCTTCCTGAGTTTGCTTTTCGCACATGAAGGGGAAGGTAGCAAAATCAAACTTATCGTGCGTGACACCCAAATACCCGAAGTCCATATCGTCGGAAACTAGGCCTTTGCTTTTTGCCTCATTCCAAATGGGCGTTCCGGGAAGCGGTTGAAGTGGGCCAACGGAACAGCGGTCAATTTTGATGCGATTTTCTTCGGCAAATTTGTAGGTAAGATTGAAGTCTTCCGTGCTTTCATCAGGACTACCAATAATGAAATTTGCCCCAACTGAAATGTTGTGCTTGAAGCATAAATCAAGCGCTTGCTGATTAATCTCGGGTGTAACGCGGGTTTTTGTGAGGTAATTTAAAATCTTTTGGCTGTTCGATTCTAAGCCGAAATCAATAAACCGGAAGTTTAGCTCATCGAACTCCTCCGCCATTTGATCGGTCAACAAGTCCACACGGGCGTAAGCGCGGAATTGAACACCCTCGTGAATTTTGCGTTCGCGGAATAACTGAACAACTTTACGCCAACGGCCAATATGACCAACGAAAAGATCGTCGAAAAAGTACAAAATTTCCGGATTATAGCGCTCACGAAGGTACTCAATTTCTTTAGCAACGTACTCAGGCGAGAAAAACCGAAACCGCTTCCAGTGAAGTGAACTAGAACAGAATGAACATTTATAGGGGCAACCGCGACTTGAGATCAGGTGGATTGTATCGCTTGCATCCAACTTCCAACCGTGATCAATCGTCTCACGATCCGGGTAGGGTAAATCATCGAGGTTCTTGATGAGTTCACTGGAGGGATTAATAACCACGCGGCCGTTTTGGTGCCAGCAAATCCCATTCAGTTTCGCTAAATCTAACTCTGATGGAATACGATTTGGGGAAGCATCGTACAAGCGAACCAAATCTAAGAAAACATTTTCGCCTTCACCTACAACACCGCAGTCGTAAACTTTGGGTAACATGTGGGGAATGCTGGTAATATGCATTCCGCCCAGCACGACGGGAACACCATTTAACCGGTCTTTTGCTTCGGTTGCAATCTTGGTGGCGTCGGTAAAATTCTCCGTTGTGGAGGATACAGCGATCAAATCCGGCTTAGCGTGAACAAGCTCATCAACCGTATGGTGAAAACTAGTGGTAACATGGGGGCAGTGTTGCTTTACCCAAGCGGAAAGATAACCAATTCCCAACGGCGGAAGGCTTACTTGGTAGGGATTTCGTACATCGTAGGCGGTTATGAATCCGATATGCATGGGGGAAACACTTTGAATTTGAGCAGTAGTATTAGCTGTGTCTACTTCACAGCAAGATGTATTCTCACTGTCAGGTAAAAACCCGGCTCCGTCAAGGCTTCTCCGCGAAAATCCGAACTAATTCTTCTCGAAGATGGGAATGGAAATTCGACAAATCGTACCACAATTATGCCCTGGCTCTAAGCTGATATTCCCTTGGTGAGCATCAATAATGCGCCGGGTAATTGCCAACCCTAAGCCGGTTCCCTCTTTTCTGGTCGTGAAAAACGGATCAAAAGCCCGTTCGCAAACCTCAGGCGAAACACCACGTCCGTTGTCCGAAACTTGAACCTCCAGCGGGCTTTGAGGGCCTTTTTGCTGTTGTATTGATACAGCAATTTTCTTTTCTTGGGTATTTGCTTCAACCGCTTGCCTTGCATTCATCAGTACATTTAAAAACGCCTGTTTTAGTTGAACCTGATCTCCTTGAACGGTGGGCAAGCCAGCCTCGCTGTGAAACTCCACGGTAATTTGTTCAACCATGCGTTGATCAAACACAACAGCAAGCGTTTCCCTGAGTAACAGTTTTAAATCGATTTCCTCAACTTTTTGCCCAAGGGGATTGGAAAAGTCCAACATGCGCCGCACAATCACTTCGCACCGTTCTGCTTCAGAGCGAATCGTTTCAAAATCCTCCCGCCGTGAATCCTCCTGCGGTGTTGATTTCAGCAAGAAATCCGCATAAGCCTTAATGATTCCAATCGGATTATTAATCTCATGTGCAACACCTGCGGAAAGCCCGCCAAGTTCTGCCAACCCTTCAATGCGAACCAACCGCTCGCGCACGCGAACAAGCTCAGCCTGTTGTTTGCTCACTAAGTTCACTAAAAACAAGGTAAGTAGCATCAACGACCACACCATGGAAAGCCGGAGCATTTCATCAGGTGAAGGAGTTTTTTCCATAAATTGAAGGTACCAAGCAACCGTAAGCCAAAACAGAAAGCTAAGTATAACGCCAACCACAGCGTTTTCTTTGTTGGAGCGAAATAATGCAAAACCCCGAAAAATTAGCAGGAAGAAGAGTAAATGAAGCTCACCAAACCAACCCTCTGGCAGAAGGGCAAAATCCCGTAAACTTAGGCCGATGAGAGTAATGATAAAGGAAACATCTAAAAAATAACTGGTGAATATAAGGTGCTTGGCTTGCCGAGAGCCTAATCGATCTCGAAGAAAAAAGTACCCTTCAGCCAATAAAAACCCCGCGTACAGAAAAAATGTGAGAAACACTGGCCCCGATGGGGGCAAAAAATCTAACCGCCAAAGCCAATAATAAAGCGCAATTGCCAAAAGCCCCAGCTTTAGAGGGAGGATTGCCTGCAACTCAATTCGCACCAACCAGCGGGCATAGTCCGGTTCAATGGAAATTTCATGCTGGGCAAACAAGGGAGCTTTCAAGGGGGATTTCATGGGAGCTTTGAAACGACAACTTTCATGCGTTCAGCATTGAACACTCCGCAAGAAATCTCACGCGTTGCTTACTCAAGCAATGTAAATTGAACGCCAAGAACATCCTCCTGACCGGGCTCAAGGTTAAGCCGGCCTTCAAATACACAACCCGGTTCCACGCAGACGAAGCTCGGTGTGTTGCCTGCGCTAACCTTAGTGGTACCACCACCAGGGTTCCAAACAACGGTTTGCTGAATGCCTGTTTGCGAAATCCGGACGGAGGGTTTTCCTTCATCTGAAATTACAAAGGGCCCTTCCGTTTCACTGTAAACGCGGTCAATGTTCTCCGGAAACGAAACACTCCCCCGCTGAGTATTGCCGGTTGTATTTAAAACTTTATCGAAATACTGCTTCCCGTCTAGTCCGGAAACCTGAACAGTTTCCAAGCTGTTAACCGCAAAGTAAGGGTGAAACAGCGCCTCACATTGAAAGGGTTTTTCATCGGTATTTCTGATGGAAAGATTCATTCTCACCCCGTTGGCCGAAAGGCGCATCGTCAAAAGTGCGCGAAATTTGAAGGGAAATAACTCCACCGTAACGGGTGAATCCAGCAGTAAAAACTCCACCACAGTTTCCAAATTCTCCTGTCGGGGTTCGCCTACAAGCTGCCAACCTAAGTTCCGTGCGAAACCATGACGAGGAAAGTTTTCTTCATCTGCATGGGGGCCGAACCAAGGGAAAACGATTGGTACTCCGCCCCGGATGCTGCGACCGCCTTCAAAGCTTTCTCCTTGCGAAAGCCAAAATAATTTCCGGTTCAGTGATTTGCTTTTAAAACGAGTAAAATGAGCGCCTTGAAAAAGAATCTCGGCCTCAAAATCTTCGGTTTCAATCTGCAAAGCCGGCAAACCGTTTCGCGAAGTAGTAATGTATGTGTTCATTCTGATTCATCCTTTTATTCCCCATTTGATTAGGAGTGCGAAACACCATTTTCCTTAAAACGGGGAAACATGAATTTTTTCAATCTTGTGAAAGAAAATCCGAAAAACTAACGCTGATTTTGCTCGCGAAGTACTTTTTCAATCAACGCATGAAAAACATGGAGAAACCGCGAACGATCTGCCTTTTGAAACGGAGCCGGCCCACCCGATTGTTCCATTCCCCAACCCCGCAAGCGCTCCATGAGTTCACGACTTGCGATTGCTTCACCAATGTTTGCTTCGGTGAATAATTTCCCAACGGGGGAAATAGCGTGGGCTGATGCTTCTTTAATGCACCGTTCTGCCAATAAAATATCCTGCGTAATAATAAAATCATTCGCCTGAACCTGCTCCATAATCCAATTATCAGCCGCATCGCTGGTTTTGTCCACCAGCACAAAATCAATCCACTCTTCATCCGGAAGCCGCATGGGGCTGTTTGCAACAACCACAACGGGCAGCTTGAACCGCTCGGCAATTTTGTATATCTCGTTCTTAACTGGGCAAGCATCAGCATCTATGAAAATTGTATTCAACAGGTTCTAAGTCCTTTTGGCTTTTTTGATTTGCGAGAATATTGTAACGTTTCGGGGGAATAGTTGAGTATATTTATCTAAGAGCCCACGATAAATCAACCCTTGCAACGAACAAAAAAATGGCTTGCCGATTCAGCGATAGAATCAAGGCAAGCCAAAGAATTTTCCGTTTTGTTGAAAAACTAAAGTGCTGAATGATTAGTTAGGAAACCCTGAACCGCTGAGGTAGATTATATCACCATCGGAAATTGTGCCGTTCGTCGGATCATAAGCAAGATCACGAAGGGTGTTTTGTAAACTATCCGTAAGAGTAAGCTCACCTTCAAGCACGCTGATTACAGCTCGTTCGTTTACATCGCCCAAGCGAGCTGGTACGCCGGTGTCACTAAATGTGCTCAACGGGTTTGTATTATCGGTTCCAACGCCCAACCTACCGCCACGGTCTTCAAGAACATCTGCATCAGGGCCGAAGCTGGTTAGAACCCAACCATTCTTTGTCGCCTTTGCGTTTCGGTAACAATACGTTAGGAAACCAGCGGCTTGTTTCGCAAACGGATCAGTTGGTATGGTTGTAATGTATGCAATGGGTGTTGTAATGCCGTGAAAGTCACGACCAACCTGCAAGCCCGAAGCGCTTTGAGTTCTAAAGGCGTAATAGCCTCTTGCTTTGGGGCCAAAAAAATTCACGATCTCCTGTGGGTAGTTCGCCGGATTATCTGTGCCCTCGGGGTAATCGTTGTTATCGATTCGGTAGGTTTCAACCGCAGTGGCAATGCTGCGGAAGTCTGCCTTTACACGGGCAACTTTGGAGCGGGTTTGCGCTTCAAGAAAATTGGGAACGGCGATTGCCGCTAAGATTGCAATAATTGCAACAACGATGAGCAACTCAATCAGGGTGAAAGCCTGTTTAGTCATAATTAGGTTTTCCTTAGAATTCGATCTTCTTGCCAGTAGCAAGGTGCGCTTATGTAAGGGAGGAGCCTAGTGCAACGCAACGATTATTTGGCATGCCAAACAAATAAAATACAATCATAGGATTTATTAGCAACTCCATCAATTTCGTTGAGCAACATACGAATTGGCATTCACTTCAGTATTGAGTCAAACAATTTGACCCCTTCTACCAAGTACGGGTTCTGGTCGGCCGATGCCAAAGCCTTGGAGCAGATCAAAGTTTAATTCACTGCAAAGCTCTTCTTGCTCAATTGTTTCAATCCCCTCGGCAACCACAAGCAAACCAAGGTCGTGAGCCATTTTATTCAGGTTTCGAATAACCTTAACCCGCCGCTCATCTAACCGTGAAGTCGGTATAAATTTCTTATCAATTTTTATACCGTGAAAGGAATATTCCAGCAAGTAACTCAAGGAAGTATGCCCGGTGCCAAAATCATCTAAAAAGACTCGAAAACCCATTTCAGAAAGTAGAAAAATGTTTCGAACCGCCTCTGAATTTGGCTCCAACGGGGAACGCTCTGTTATCTCCAGTACAACCTGCTGGGGTAATACATCCAGAGTTGTGAAAATCTTGGCTAATTTGCTTGGGAAATCTACGCTTGAAAGCTCGAAAATGGAAACATTTAGCGTTACAAAATTCGCCTTACAGCCGTTTACAAATAAACGGCTAAACTGTTTAGCCACAATATCATAGACTTGGTTTCCAACCTTTGATATCAACCCAGAAGCCTCGGCAACCGGGATAAAAGAATTGGGCTGAAGCACGCCGAACTCAGGATGGTCCCAGCGAATGAGCGCCTCAAAACCCAGCGGTTCTATGCTTTTTGGAGCGCGAATTGGCTGATAATAAACCAAAAAATTGAGATTATCCTGCCGAATATCGTATTCGATTTGATGCTTTTTTCCTTTAACATCGGGGATTGATTCTTCCGTACTGCCCTCAACTTGAATGTGTCGCACGGAGTCCTTCAGAAGCTCCATAATTTGGCGCTTCACGTTGGATTCCGCGCCTAAGATTCGGCTAATCAGGTGATCATTACGCAAAGCAAGGCCCGCGGAATTGGCTAAAATTTGAAGCAAATTCAACTCAGATTCTGAAAATGTTCTCTGTTCGGTGGTTTTATATACACCGATAATTCCCACCACTTGCTCATGGGCAATCATCGGAACACCAGCATAAGAGCAAAATGTAAAATGCCCAGGCTCGTTTTTGGCGTTTAGACGTAATTTTTTGGTGATTGGGTCTTCAGAACTATTTTCCACGCAGACGGGTTTGCGGGTGCTCACAAGTTCCAAGGCAATCCCAACATCTGTGGGTAAACTTTGAATTAAATGCCCTTTCTCCACCCCATTAGAGTAAAGCAACTCCAGATGATTTTCGTTCAACCCACGAATAATACAGGCATCAACATTCAATACCTCACAAATTTTGGAGGTAACAAATCTCAATTGATCAGAAAACCGCTCGCCGGAACCCAGTTTATTGCTAACCATACCGATTAGCTCTAACTGTGATTCTAGATTGGAAGCAGGTGTACCGGAATTCATTTTTTCAAAAATCATAGAAATCAGAAACTAATTTGAAAGTACAGTTATTGAATATTATAACAAGACCAACAAATTCAAATAGAAAACTCAATTCAAATAATTCTAAGAAATCAGACTTTGTGATTTCATCGCAATCCATTACGCTTTGATTTTTCACCTTGATCGGATTTCCTTTCCATCAATCATCAGTCGTTGGAATACCATTTCACTCAAACCACAAAAGGCAACCCAATGAGGTCACATAACAATTTTCTAATACCGTTCATCCTTGCACCTCTCCTTCTGGCAGGCTGTGCCGTGAAGCCCACTAAACTTGAGAACACCCAGTTTCACCAAAGTGCCACAAGTAAGGTAAATATAACGTACAACACCGGTTATTTGGCGTACTTACCTAAGGATTACACCTTACGAAACGATTGGCCCATGCTGGTGTTTCTACACGGAATTGGCGAACGAGGAAGCGATTTGGATTTAGTAACGCTTCACGGCCCGCCAAAACTCATCAACGAGGGCCAAGAATTTCCGTTTGTGGTGATTTCGCCCCAATGCCGAGAAGACGAATGGTGGGACTCCGCCGAGCTCGATGCCTTGATGGATCAATTAGTGGTGAAATATAACGTGGATGAAAGCAGGCTTTACCTTACGGGCCTAAGCATGGGCGGTTACGGCGCCTGGGCCTTGGCAACCCACAACCCAAACCGCTTTGCCGCCCTTGCCCCTGTGTGCGGCGGCGGAAACCGCCTCCTATCCGAACGATTAGTCAACACACCCATTTGGGCTTTTCACGGCGCAAAAGATCCTGTGGTTCCCCTGCACGAATCCGAACGGATGGTAGAAGCAATCAACAAAAAAGGCGGCAATGCACTCCTTACCATTTACCCCGACGCCACACACAACAGTTGGACGCGCACCTACGATAATCCCGCCCTATACGAATGGCTGCTTCAACAGCAGAAGTAAACTTAGGGCAAAACCAAAGCGTACAACAAGCAACCAAAATCCTGATGTTAGGAATATTTCCGCATTATTTAATGCACCAAAACAAAAATGCCAACCTGATAAGGCCGGCATTTGTATGATATTTTTGGGAGTTCAATCGAGAAAATTGAACAGGAATTCTTACCAGCGGTAGTGAGCGAACGCTTTGTTTGCTTCTGCCATGCGAAGAACATCTTCTTTTTTCTTGATCGCTCCACCCGTGTTACGGAATGCATCCATGATCTCATTAGCAAGGCGCTGTGACATTACTTTTTCGTTACGACCACGAGCGTTGATAACCAACCAGCGGAACGCTAGGGCTTGCCGGCGCTCAGGCTTAACTTCAATGGGCACCTGGTAGTTTGCACCACCAACCCGGCGACTTTTTACTTCAAGCAGTGGTTTGATGTTTTCAATCGCTTGAGTGAACACTTCAAGAGGTTCAGTTCCTTCAATTTTGGACGCAATAAGATCCATCGCATCGTAGAATATTTTCTGTGCAACGGATTTTTTACCGTCGTACATCAAGATGTTTTGAAACTTGGAAACAAGCAGACTATTGTAGCGAACATCAGCAACTAAGCCGCGCCCGGGTGGTACACTCCGGCGGGACATTTTACGTTTACTTCGTGTTCTCTCATCGGTCTTTTTTCTTTTTGCCACGTGTTATACCTCGTAATTGTAAAGGAAGAATTGAAAAGTTAATTGAATCATTCAAAACAGAAAAGCGTTAAGCTTTAGGCCGTTTGGTACCGTATTTAGACCGGCTTTGCTTACGGTTTGCAACACCTTGTGTATCGCCTTTTTTAGCACCGCGAACAATCGTGTAACGCACACCGGGTAAGTCTTTCACACGACCACCACGAATCAAAACGATTGAGTGTTCCTGTAGGTTGTGCCCCTCGCCAGGGATGTAAGCTGTAACTTCAAAACCATTCGTCAAGCGCACACGAGCGATTTTACGAAGGGCCGAGTTTGGCTTCTTAGGAGTTGCTGTAACCACACGGGTACAAACGCCGCGGCGCTGCGGGCAAGCCTGCAGTGCGGGGACTTTATTTTTCTTCTTGGCAGTAGAACGGCCATTACGAACAAGTTGGTTGATTGTGGGCAGCAAATAAACCTAAATCACTAAAAATTGGAAGCACTCAAGACTTCCGCAAGGGCGCAAAAGAAAGCCTAATGCTGCCCTCTGGTCAAGGAAGAACTTACACTTTGAACAAAAAGTTTTCGTCAATCACGATATTCAATGCCAAACATTGGCAAATACATTTCGTTCTCTAAGTAAAACTCATAGGTAAATTGTAAGAGTATTCCCCACGAAAACAACGAAAAAAACACGCTTACACCCAGCTTTTTATTACTTTCAGAATAACCCCGAACAAAACACGACAAAAATCCTCTGAAAATCGCTCCTTCATTTTCAGTTGTCGCAATTGTTCAAGCAACGCCCAGTCCTAATTTCTAGACCTATTTCAACTTCCACGTGCGCTCTTTATCTGCCTTCTTACTTACAACAGCGCGGCTTTTCTTGAAGCGCTCAACATCAACCGGGGGAAGATCATCCTGAAGCACTCCGCCGGTCCGAATCGCACCGAAAACCTGAAGCCCCAACAAAAAAGCCCCCAACAACGCCAACGGCACCGTGCTGTTGATGCCTAATCGGTAGTCAACAACGCCCAAGGCAATTGCCCCAACAGCGGCCGATAGCATCGCAAGGCGCGGAGCGTTTGGGTGCACCAGCAACATGACACCTAAAATAACGTACAACGTGGGATGAGGCAAATAGTGCTTGCACCAAGTTTTGAGTGAACAGGGGATAGAAAAACCCAAACCCGACAGCCCCAACCCCCAACCATTGCAGCGCACTTCCCCGCCACCGAATCTGCAAGGAGCCCTCAGGTTTGATCGCGGTGATTACCATGCACAGCGCCAGCACGAACGAAAGAATCACCAGAATCAAAAGCGTCGTTTTATTCATGGTTTCCGGCAGGCTGTTCTGCACTTCCGTAAATAGGTTGTAGGCTAACATGATAAACTGAGCACCAAACAACGCTAAAACGAGTTCATCCCGCTTCTTGAACGCCGGCTGTAACAGCATCACAAAAATTAGCAGATACGTCAGCTTCCCTGAAAACCCTGCTAACCAGTAGGTTTTTGTGAGAAGCTCGTAAAAGCCCAGCGCACTCATGAAAGCCTCTGCAAAAGCTTTTCAAGGGTCTTCCGGTATTCATGGGCTTCGCGCCAAACATCCGTTGCACATTCAACCACTTGTGGGCTGTAGCCGGCGGCAATGGCTTCAAGTTGCGGCGCTTCAGGGCTGGCATCATCCTGATCCCCAAGCCCAGAGTCCTTCAACTTGTTCAAACGGTCGCGCAAGATTTTCCGAATCTCCTCCGCATTATCCACACCCCGGAAGTACCCCTTATGCATGTCGAAAAGCACTTGGTTTCCTTGACTTGCTTCCTGCTGCATGCCGCTGCCGCCGCCGGCAGTTTGCACCATCAGGTTTGAAATGCCAAAGTACCGCTCAAACGGATTTTGATTAATCTCGATGTTTTGAATGTTCGCATTGGTCATTGTCATTTCCCGAACAAACCAAATTCCCTCGCGAATCCGAATGCTACGATCCGTAAGTTTGTACCAGCGCATTTCATAATCTAACTTTAAGATCACGTAGGAAAAATAAACGAATAACAGGTAAAGCAGAACGATTAAAATCGCCAGCGCACTCAATATAAAGGACCAAGTTGGGCCAAACTCACCGGCCACTAAAAAGGCAATGAACGCAGCCCCACCACCAAACAGCACAAAGACCGTGGAGATAATTGTGCCGATCACCCAACTAAAAAGTTTGTACTTAAAATACTGCGGCGAAGCCCGGAAAACCATCAGGCTTGCTTGGCGGCCAAACCCTTCTTCCGGTTCGGGGGGAACTTTCAACCAAGAGAGAATAAGATTTTCGGTGAAACCCATCGTCTTAATCTCCTCGGTTCGATTGCTGAAGCACTTGCTCCATCAGCTGGCGGGAGGCTCGCAATTCACCCTGAATGCCACTCAACGCCTCCATCATTTTGCGCTCTTGCTCCAGATTTGCCACACTCGCAACCGGTGCAACTGGGCCTCTGCCCGCCGTGGCAACGTCCTCATTGCCCCGCATTTTCCGGTAAATGAACTCCTGAACCACTTTGTATTCTAGTAGTCCTTCAAGTTTCATTTCCGCCTGCGAACTGCCAGAAGCCGTTTGTATGTGTAAGTCTGCCAGCCCAAGCCAGCGCTGTAAAACCCCCGCCGTTACGTGAATATCCTGTATTCGCTTGTATGTAAGGTTGACTTGTTTTTTCCACAAAATCCCCCAACTCATACTGATGCCTTGGTCATCAAACTCATACTGCATGGATTTGTAACGGGCGAATAAAAAGGGAAACGCTAAAAAGGAAATCGGCGGCAGAAGACACGATTGAATCGTGTAAAGAGTCATTAATTTTGAGGAGGGCCGCGTAATGGAATATACTTTCTGTTGATCGCTCATGAATGAAGGCCAAACACATTTAGAATTTAGTACAATATATCCATACAAGAGCAGCATTCAGAGAGCAAACCAAAATAATCGCGGCAAAGCCATGATTAGGGACTTATAAAACAACGTGATAAAACCCCTCAATTTGTTTACTAAAGCAATAAAAAGCCCGACTCTGACCAAGTGAAAAACTTTTTTCAATCAAAGGCTTTCTTTGTTTTGAACGATGCTTTTCACATTTGTTGCAAAATATCTGGGTGAATTTAATCAAAACCCCTAAAAACATGATAATATTGCATTATTATTAATTTCTAACTCTTGACAAACGGCCTCAAACGAACGATGAAAGCCTTTATAACTAAATCACTTTATGCGTTCATAAAAAAACGTTTATTTGTGAGTATTTTTCCCGTTTTCGGAAGGAATTTCCATGAAAAAAAATCATTCTGTCGCAGGCAAAGGCTTTACGCTGATTGAACTTTTGATTGTTGTTGCAATCATCGCCATCCTTGCTGCAATCGCCGTCCCAAACTTCCTTGAAGCCCAAACTCGCTCAAAGGTCTCAAGAACTTTAGCAGACATGCGCACCGTGCGCACAGCTATTGAAGTTTATGCACTTGACTATAACAAATACCCTGAAACTGACCTTGGCGTTGTGGCAAACAACGTTGGTACTGTTGCAGGCACACCGTTAGTTGGCACCATCACAAATGCACCGGGCCAACCGGGCGTTTATGGCTCAATCCTAAGGCTTACGACACCCATTTCTTACATAACCTCAATGCCTTCCTCGCCG
>DAIOTT010000012.1:1721-34188 GCA_036751885.1 Candidatus Sumerlaeota bacterium | reverse complement strand
AATCAGTACTTTGCAGAATCGGAATGAGTTTCTCAAACTCTGATATTTTTTTTGCTGTTCCCGCTGAATCTTTTTTTTGCATCAAAATGTTTGCTTGAAGATTCAGGTTTTCACTTTGCATAATTCCCCAAATTCTCAGCGAATCATCCGTGGAAAGCAGTTTCTGAATCAGCATTTCAGATTCCTGCAAATCAACCAAGGATGCATCTGGATTGTTCATTGCCAAGTACACGCGGGAGCGCACGTTGATCATGGTGGCAAGAAAAGTGGAGCGACGAATATCTTTGGATTCTAATTGAATCATTTGCTGCAGCAAGCCGAGCCCCTCGTTTACCGATTCAAGCGCAAAGGTAGAATTCCCTCGCATCATTGAAGCTTTGGCAAGCTCTCGAAGAACAACGGCGTGTGTATCCTTCCAATTGAAGTTCAAATCGTCCTGAGTCAGCAAAGCGGCTGTGAGCGTTTTCGCTTGTAATAAGCTTGATTCAGCGTTTTGCCATCGGCCCATGGTTGAATCGAGTTGGGAATTTGCCACTAACAATTCAGATTCCAAATGGCTGATTGAAGGATCTCTGGGCACAACCGCCAGTAGGCGATCTAAATAAGCCCAGCCTTTTTTAACGGAAACGTCTGCATCTTGGAAGCGTCCGTTCTCGAGTAAATACAGCGATTTTCTTGTATATAACCGAACGAGCGATTTATGAATCTCAAGATTACCGGCGTTGCTTTCAAGCAACGCTAACAAGGCTGTTTCTGCAATGATTAGCCGTTGAACCGCCAACGCACTTTGCCCTTTAGCGAAGAGTAAATTGGCTTCCAGCTGTTGTACGCTTGCCTCCAATTCAGCTAAAGGAAACTCTAGTGAAGTGCTTTGTTGTGATTCCCATTTGGGGTTTGCTTTCAAGGTAAGAATATATTTTTTAGTGTTATTCAACACCTGTTCGCCTTTGCCAATTTCCTGACCCAATATTAGTGTTTGCGCGTATTTGAACTCTACTTCCGTGGAAGCTCGAATTAAGTCCAGATCAGAATTTTGCGATTCCATTAAAACGCCGAATGTCTCTTGAGCATTCAGGTAGGCAGTTTTCGCGGGCTCCAAACGGCCTTGCAGCGTTCTAATATCGCCGATGATTCGGTAAAGCTCCGCACGGTTTCGCAGATCTTCTTTCGTAAGTTCTACATTTTGAATTTGGGTTTGATCGTAGTACGCCATTGCCTCGGTTGCAATTTTATCCAGCAAGTCCAACCGATATAGGCCTGAGAGTTCGCGCGAAAGATCATCCACCAAGAAGAAGACTAAATCCTCGGCGCGCTTTCTTGCTTGGGCGGTTTCAACGGCTTTTTTATCAGATTCTTCCTGAGCTGCATAAGCCCTTGCTTGGCTTTCATTCAGCCAAGCTGAGAGGAAGGAAACACCCACAAGAGCAATGATTGTGAATACCATGAATGTTCTTAGGGCGATTGTTTGAATCTTAGCCCGCCGCATGGTAGAGATGACTTTTGCCGTGAGCAGTGTTTTCTCTGGGCTTTCATCCATCTGCTCAACTTGAGTTTTCGCCATAATCAAGTCGTTGTTTCTAAGGGCCAACTCTGTGTATTGCTTGTAGATTTTTTGCTTTAGCTGACCGCCCGCGGGGTTTGAAGGCCACAAGCCCACTGCTCTTTCCACCAGTGCCATGGACTGCCCGATTCTAGAGTAGGAGGAACCTGCTTCCGCAAATTTTTCTTCAGCCTCTGTTACTAAATCGCGGCTTTGTTTGCGGTGGTCGGCGGAAATCAGGAACCGCTCCAAGGCGGCAATCATTTCGTGAACCGTTTTCAAGCGGTCTTCCTTTTCAGGTGCCATTGCTTTCATGGCAATTTCAGCAAGATCCAAGGGGATGGGTTTGTTTTTCACGAGTTCGCGGGGTGGTTCCACGTACCCCATTTTGGCGTGCATAAATGCAGCCGCACTATCAGGGCTGTGGTGCGGCGGATAACCTGTTAGCAGGTAATACAGAATTCCCCCCAGCAAGTAAATATCCGTCCACGGGCCAAGGGAATCACCGTGTTCTAGCGTCTGTTCCGGAGCCATAAAGGAAATCGTGCCGGCGGGGTTCCCGGAAGTTTCCTTTGTTGCCAGCCTGATCTTTGCTTTGCTTTTATCCACTTCAATCGGGGTTTGAGTTGAATCGTAAACAAGCGCCAACCCCCAGTCCATCAACAGAACTTCGTTGAATTCCCCCACCATCACTTGAGAGGGTTTTAAGTCCCGGTGCAAAATTCCTTTGGAATGGGCAAACGCAACCGCCTGGCAAACGCTGATCAAAATTGGCAGGTGAAGCATTAGGAAGTCGTCCACCCCCATTTTGCGGTCTGCTTTCAGCATTTCCCCCCAAGGCCGGCCGTTCACCAGCTTCATGGCCAATAGGGGTTTGCCGCTATGATCTAAACCAAAATCATAAATGGGGACAATATTGGGGTGCTCAAGCTTTGCAGTAATAATTGCTTCACGAAGGAAACTTTCCTCATAGAACCGCTGGGTAGTAAGATCGTGCCCAATGTCTTCGTAGATTACGTCCCGCAGGCGTTTGATTGCAATTGTACGCCCCAAGCTATTTTGCGAACCCTGCCAAACTTCGCCGAAACCCCCTTCGGCAAATTTGCGGGAAAACTCAAAGGAATTATCTGTTACCAAACTCTCGGGTTTATACTCAGTAACATCAATCTCTGAGTCCATCATTGTAACGCTAAAATCTTCGTCGGAGCGGGCCACAAACGTTAGGCTTTGATTGTTGATACAACAGATCGTCGCATTCGGATTCTCCGGTACGTTGCGGGCAATCTCCGAAGTATCATTGGTTTTGGGAGGCTGGTTTTTGGGGTTATCCGGCACGTATCATCCGCCTTTGGTTCCGTATTTGGGAAAATAGGAAAAATTATCGCTCGCCCTTATCCAAATGAAGCCTCTAATAGGGGCAACGCTAATCATAAATTCTTCACTCAAACGAACAACTTATTAAGGGTTATATTATGATCAAAAGAGCACTCCTCTCTGTAAGCGATAAATCAGGGTTGGTTGAATTTGCTGAAGGTCTTCATAAGGCCGGAGTTCATTTGCTTTCTACCGGGGGAACGGCGAAAGCCCTGCGTGAAGCCCTGATCCCCGTGCAGGATGTATCTGAAATTACGGGGTTCCCTGAAATTTTGGACGGCAGAGTGAAAACCCTTCACCCCAATATGCATGCCGGGATTCTTGCGCGAGATTCTGATGACGACCGAAATACTTTGCAAGAACACGGCATTGAGTTGATTGATTTGGTAGTTGTGAATCTTTACCCGTTTGAACAAACGGTTGCCGAGCCAACTGTAACCCGCGCCCAAGCGATTGAGAAAATTGACGTTGGCGGGCCGACTATGATTCGAGCCGCTGCTAAGAATGCCGACCGTGTAACTGTGTTGGCTGATCCGGCGGACTATGCAATTGTGATGGAGCAAATTATTGCCTCCGGAGAAGTTGATCTACCCACCCGGCAACTACTTGCGCGAAAAGCTTTTCAACGAACCGCCGCTTACGATGCTGCCATTTCAGCCTACTTTATTGCACAAGAGGGGAAAGCCAATCAAGATTCAGAGGAGGTTGATTTTCCGCCCATTATGCAAACCAAACTAACGTTGGTACAATCGCTTCGCTACGGGGAAAACCCTCACCAAAAAGCCGCTTTTTACCGCGATGAAACCTACGCTGAAACAAACCTAACATCAGCACGCCAACTGCAGGGCAAGGAACTTTCCTACAACAACATTCTAGATGCAGAAGGCGCCTTAGAGATGGTTCGGGATTTTGCCGATTTAGCGAAAGCGGCCGCCGTGATTGTAAAGCACAGCAACCCCTGCGGTATTGGCACCGGAAGAACGTTGCTTGATGCCTACCAGCGGGCGCGGGAAACGGATCCTAATTCAGCGTTTGGGGGAATTATTGCTTTCTCCTGCCCTTGTGATGTTCAAACGGCAAAGGAAATTATTAAGACGTTTAATGAAGTTGTGATTGGCCCTGAATTCTCCCCAGAAGTGATGCAGATTTTTGCTGAAAAGAAAAACTTGCGGGTACTTGAAACAGGCCCCTTTTCTCCGAAAAAACAGCACCTTGTTTTTCGCGGCGTTGTTGGGGGCGTGCTTGTGACGGACCGGGATTTGGGGTTGGTGAAGAAGGAAGATCTGAAAGTAGTTTCTGAGGTTCAGCCCAGCGCGGAGGATATTGCGGGCCTACTGTTTGCCTGGCGTTGTGTGAAGTGGGTGAAGAGCAACGCAATTGTTTATACAGACCGCTACAAAACACTAGGAATTGGCGCGGGGCAAATGTCGCGGGTGGATTCCGCTCGTATTGGTGTAACAAAATCCCAAGGGGACGGGCATAATTTGACCGGCTGTTATATGGCATCAGATGCGTTCTTCCCCTTCCGCGATAATGTGGATGAAGCAGCGCGCGTGGGCGTTCGCGGAATCATTCAACCCGGCGGCTCCATTCGGGATGAAGAGGTGATTCAAGCCGCCAATGAACACTCCATGGTTTTGATGTTTACGGGAATGCGCCATTTCCGCCATTGATCCTAGGCGGTACACAAAAAAGTACAGGCTGATTGGGCAAAGAGTTCATCACAAAAGCTGGTTGCCTGATCTTACACAATCCGCCTAACCAATAAATACGCCCCCCAAAATAATGCAGCCGTCAGCACCCAAGCAACGGCAGCTCCCGTGGCAACAGCCGTTAGGGTTGGGCTAATTGTATAGGCAATCAACATTAAGCCCACCTGAAGAATTACGGAACACCAATTCAACAGGGCAACCAAACCGGGCTTACGTTGCTGAGCGAACAAATAAACGGCAATAACCTGCACGCTCCCCTGCAATAAAATTCCCGGGAGCATCAGGCGGAACAAGGGAACAGCTTCGCGGAAGTCCTCACCATAAATAACGGGGATTAGAGGCGCGCAGAACCACCCCCCTAGTAGAATCAGTAGGCTGAGTTGAAAAACTTTTGTCCATGTTGCCCGAACGATTTCACGGCTCTGTGCGGGTGTTGCTTGTGCAACCGGTTGCCAACTGGATGTTGCGTAGGATTGCGAGGGCAACAACCCCCGGCGGGCAAGCGCCTGAGCTTGCTGGTAAAGCCCCAGCCCCGCGTTGCCAAACCATGCGGAGACGATGAGTTGATCCAACTGAAACCGGCCGCTTGCCGCAACTTCACCTACGTAAACTCGGCTTCCGAATTGAAGAAGTTCTTTGAGTTGGTTGGGCTGAATTGCGCCCCTTAGTTTACCCCGGTGAAAACGTACAACGCGTTGAAAATACGCCCCGGTGGATAAACCCAAAACAACGTAAAAACCCGACACAAAAGCAAAGACCGTCGTTTGCCCCATCGCAATCAGCACAACCGCAAGTGTAACCAAGGCTAAACTTTGCAGGAACTCAAGTTTTGCCCTTTGAATAACTTCGCCCAATCCATTGAGAATTCCGGCGGCGTAGGATTGATAAATCGTACAACAAAAACCTGCTGAGATCAGCGTGAAAAGGAGTAAGTCTTTTTCTGCATTCGCTGTAAATTGAGTAATAGAAAAAAGGAGTATGGCGAGAAAAGATAAAGCCAAACTCAATACAACTGCCAAACGGTTACACTGCCGCGCTGAGTGCTGCCGGCGCGCACAAACTGTTTGTAAGGCAACACCAAGCCCGCCGTTCAAAAACGTCAAGCAAAGCCCCTGTACCAGCAGGGTTTGCAGAACAAATGCCCCCCTGCCCTCGGCCCCTAAAAAGCGGCTGGCTAGAATACCGTACGCCATGCTGAAGGCAATTGCCGCAATTCTGTAGCGAAGATCAATCGAGGCTTTTTTGTAGTGAATACTCAACCAAGTAACGCCTTAAATTGGACGATTACGTTAAGCCTAAAGCGATTCAAAGTTCGTTACAATAACGTGGTCTACGGGTTCTAACGGCGTTTGATCCCGGCACACGAGGATTGTTTGAACGCCTGCTTCCGCAGCCGCCGCAAGCTCCTCTACAATGTCAGAAAAAAACACGATGTGTTGCGGATCCGTTGAGAGCTCCGAGGCGATTTTGGTGTAGCTGGCTGATTGTTTTTTGCCGCCGACTGTGGTATCAAAATGCCCTGCAAGCAGTGGGAGAAGATTACCTGAGGCGGTGTTACCGAAGAGTAATTTTTGGGCCAAAACACTGCCAGAGGAGTAAATGCACACGCGCTTGCCTGATGAGCACCAGCGTTTCACTGCCGGGGCAACATCAGCGTACAACTCACCCTTCAGTTCGCCGGATTCGTAGCCGGCTTTCCAGATTTTTCCCTGAATGCTTTTCAGTGCCGGGGATTTTCTATCTTGTTCCATCAACCAAAATAAATAGTCTTCAGGAACAACCAAGCTTGGCGGGTTATTGCCTGCTTGCAAATCAACTGCATGCTCAATTCCTAATAGGCGTAGATCATCCGTGAGAGTTGTTGCCTGTTTGTTTAGGAACTCCGCCATTTTTTTTCGCGCGTAGGGGAAAAGTGTTTCCGTTACAAACTGAATGGGCGTGGTTGTGCCCTCAATATCCAACAGAATGACATCAACCGATTCCAACAAATCGTTTTCTAATCGTATCAGGGGGTTTGAATCATTCACGAATTAAACGGCCCTTTGATGAGTGTTTGTTTTGTGGGAATCCAAGCGGGGCCAAAACACGCAGGAATAAATTCTTTATCCAAACCGGTACCCGTGTAATTTGGCGACCACCCTGATGGATCAACAAAGAGGCGTATTGCTCGGATTCGCCGATCGCTACAAAGATCAAACCAGTGCCAAGTTCCCTGAGGAACGCTGATCAAATCACCGGCTACAACCTCAATGGCAACCACCGGGCGCCCTTCCTCTTTGGGGTGAATATGAAACAACCCGTGCCCTTCAACAATAAAGCGAACCTCATCATCATCATGGTAGTGCTCTTTGTTAAACTTATTCAGCATAACATCCAAATTAGGTGTCTCGGGGTTTACGTCAATCACGTCGGCGGTAACATACCCACCGGAATCCTTCAGGCATTGAATTTCAGGATCGTATGCTTTCAGCACCTCTTCGGCTGAAGCATTGGCGGCAACACCGCGCTCTGTATCCCAGTGTTGGTAAAGAATACCGATTTCGCCCAAGTACCGACGAATCTCATCGATTTCAGTGATTTTTCTGTTTTCAGAGGGAATGCTGATAATCGCCATATTTTCTGAATCTCCTGTAATATCTTGACTCGTTCATTTAGCACCCTGCGGGCACCGTTGAAATTTTATATACCGATGAGTTCGCGCTGCGCCTGAACATTGAGTAGGAACTCGATTATCTCTACATGTCGGCGGGCTTCCTCAATGGTTTTTCCCCAAGTTGTGAGGCCGTGACCGCTCAAAAAGAATGCGTGAATGCCCGGTGATTTGTCAAACAAACCCGTAACCTTTTCCGAGAGTGCATCAATATCCTGTGAGTTTTCAAGCACCGGGAAAACCTCCTCGTGCTGGTGGGTTGTAACACCACTGAGGCCTTTTAACATTTCAAGACCCTTAATCCGAATTTCTCCTGCCTGCAGATACTTCTGTGAAAGCACGGTGCTCCACACTGAATGAGTATGCAACACAGCCCCTGCATCGGTGTTATTGTAAATGGCATAGTGTAAATCCGTTTCAGCACTGGGTTTGCCACAGCCTTCCAGCAATTGCCCGTTCTCATTCAACAAAACAAAAGTTGTACGGTTTAGTTTGCCTTTATCCACTCCGCTAGCTGTAATGAGCAAGCGCAGCGGATTGCGCCCCACCAAGGCGCTGAAGTTGCCTCCCGTTCCAAAAGCCCAACCCCGTTGATAAAACCCTTCGGCGGCAGAGGCTAATTGATCTACCACTTCTTCCTTGCTTCTTATCTCTAAAGTTGAATGTGTAGTCATATTGTTTTCCGTTCAGCTAGTGAGAAGTATTTTGAGAACTCAGTAGAACACCCGTAACAACGCTGCATGGTCAAGGTGAATGCTCCCGCTTTCTGGGCCTTCGGCTCACGCCAGAATTCCCCCCGTTATTTGGAAATTGATGAATGAAATCTCCTGAAATTACCGATCCGCTTCACTACAGGTATAGAAGCAATTCGCCGTTTAAGACGGTAATTTTCCTTCTCAATCTACGGTGGTGGGCCTACGCTTGGCTGTATTTTATCTTCTTGATTAAGCATTCACCGGTGTGGTTATTCCCCATTTGCACGGCTTACTTAATCGATTCACTCAGCAATCCACAAGATCAACCCCTTTTCCGAACCACACTTACCTTGGGCGCAACGCTGGTCTTTCTCTTAGCTCTGAATATTCCCTTCCAAGTTTATTTTTTCTCCATTATTAGCCGTGATATACGCCGGCTTGAAACCCGGTTGCGCACCGCCCTAATGACACGACTTCACCATTTGAGTTTTTCTTTTTTGGATGAAACCAAATCCGGCCGCCTGCAATCAAAAATCCTTCGAGATGTGGAGCAGGTTCAATTCATGTGCTTTCACCTCGGGCAATTTGCCCCTATGGCAATAATGAATCTGGCCGTTGCCTTGATCTACACCACGATCAAAGAGCCGCTGATGCTGGTGTTTTTTGCCCTTCAGGTTCCCCTTAGTTTGGTGCTGTTGCGATTTTTTAGAAATACCATGAACACGCGAAACGAAGCTTACCGCATGCAGCTTGAAAGCATGAATGCCTACGTCTCTGAAAGCATTGAAATGATCCCCGTTACACGGGCCCACGGCGTGGAAAAACAAACGGAACAGGACTTGAGTCAGCGTTTTGTTGATGTTGAAAAAGAGGGGGTGCGGCTGGATTTATTCAACGCGCTTTTTGGTTCCTGCACGTGGGTTACATTTCAAATTTCCATGGTCAACGCCCTCATCATCAGTGCCGTAATGGCGTGGTATGGGTACATCTCCGTGGGGGATGTAATTTTGTATCAGGGGTTTTTTGCCCTTATTATTCAAAGCATTGAGAGCATCATAAACTCCTTCCCCGTTGCCTACCGAGGGATTGAATCGTTGAAGTCCATTGGTGAAGTGCTGGAATGCCCTGATTTAGAACATAATGAGGGGAAAGAACTGATTGAAAAAGTGGTAGGCAGGGTAGAATTTCAGGATGTTTGTTTTGCCTACACAAAGGATTCTGCCCCCGCAGTTGCAGAATTTAGCTTGAACGTGGAAGCAGGGAAAACAGTGGCATTGGTTGGGGAATCCGGCTCGGGCAAAAGCACGTTGATGAGTTTGCTCATTGGCTTCCGGCGGCCTGATTCCGGGAACATTCAGCTGGACGGCACATCCATGGAATGCATCGACATGCGAAGCTGGCGTCAGCACCTTTCCATGGTTCCGCAACAACCGCTGCTGATGTCGGGAACAATTCGGGAGAACATTGCCTACGGCCTTGTGGGCATTAGCGATGAACAAATTCTAGATGCCATTGAGGCTGCATCCCTCAGCACGCTGATTGCCACTTTGCCTGACGGGATTGATACACGGCTTTTGGAAGGGGGGCAAAGCTTGAGCGGCGGCCAGAGGCAACGCATTGCCATTGCTCGGGCGTTTGTTCGCAATCCCCGCATTATCATCTTCGATGAAGCAACCTCCGCGTTGGATGTAACGACCGAGCGGGAAGTACAAGAGGCAATTACGCGGCTTGCCAAGGGGCGCACAACGTTTCTAATTGCCCATCGGCTTAGCACCATTCGCAACGCAGACTTAGTTGTTGTGCTGGAGAAAGGGAAGATAATTGAACAAGGGAGTTTGCAGGAGCTTGTAGCCCAACAGGGGGCATTCTATAGAATGACGAAACTACAAAACTAGCCCGCTTGGTGTAAATGTAATGCAATCAAATTTGTTTCTATAAAAAAATAATAACATTTGACTTTGGAGTTCCATTACTGTTACCATGAGTTTTTTAGATTATCGAGATGCAAAAGTTAATTTAGATATAACTTCAATCCCCGATAAACGAAGTATTTCCTACTGAAGGATATGATGGCCATGGCTGACCAAAAACGTAATGAAAAGAAACCAAAGCAAAAAGTCGTAGCACCCGCAGCTCCTACCTCAGCACAACCCAAAGATGCTGGCACGAAAGATAAAGGAAAGTTTGCTCCTCCGATCAAGAAACGCTGATTCAACTATAAATTGTTCGCACTTTATTGCTGAACTATAAGCTTAAATCATGAAGGCCGCAGAACTTAGTTTTGCGGCTTTCATTTTGTAAACTTTAATTTTGTGTCTCTGTTGTATACTGACTCGTTCAGTCAGTACTCTATTAAACGCTGCTTCAAGCTAACCGCGGTAAATGGGATCAGCACCGATTGTTCCTTTGAAATCCTCCACGCTGTTGGCAGAAACTAACTTCTTAACAAGGGACTTCGCGTGTTCAATTTTTTCTTCCAGCGCGGCCGAACCATGGGGATCAGGGTGGTACTTTTGATCAGAGTAGGCGTTTTCCAAGTACTGGAGGTTGCGTTGCCAAAGGGCTAAATCTCGTTGACGTTTGATCTCCAGCCGCTCTTGGAACCAATCCGAAGCGAGTACCTTATCGCGATCAAACATTTCGCGCAGTTCGGGATCCGATTCACTTAGGCCGTTGTATTTCCCTTCAGCCATAATGTGAAGCAACGCCTGAATGGGGGGCACAGCACCCTTTACGCCGCCGTAAACAATGTAATCCTTGGCAACACGCTCTTGGGCTTCGGTAATGTTCAGCACGCCGTCTACAAAAACCTCCATGCTTTGGAGTTCTGGCTTTAGCATTTCCGGTGAGAACACCGCATGGGGACTATCGAAGATTCTCCCCAAATACAAGCGCTGAAATTTTTCTGTCATACGGTACCCTAAACGCGCGGCACGAATAAGTTTGCCGTTGTGCTCAAAGTCCTCCACACGTTCCAAACACCCTTGCTCAATCAGGAACTTAGCTTGGCGTTCTTTGGGGCTCATGCGGCACCAAATTTCTGGAACCAATAAGCTGATATCGTGATCAACTTTAAACTTAGGCCCCACGTAACCTGCAGCTGTTGTAAACACGTCGTCCTGCGTTAGAATGTAGGAGAGGAATGCATTGTTTAGGTCTGTAGTGGGGTGCAACGCATTGAAAGGCCCCTTAGTTAAAGCCCCTTCAGAGCCTGCCCCTGTGGTGGAGGGTGATTTACCGGTAAGGCTGCAAATAAAGTCCATAAACAGCTCAGGGAGTTCCTGATAGTGAATGGGGTTGTATACGGCGAGCGGGCGAATGCCTGCGTTGTAATCTGGCGGGTTATTTCGCCTGCCGCCCAAAACAGCATCCACAGGATAAACAAGCGGGCTATTTTCACCTAGGTTGTTGTACAACCGAACGCCCAGTTTGGAGATAAAGGTTTTCTTGGGAGAAGAAACATCCGGCCGCAGCTGTAGATAACGGGGGTTTTTTGTGGGCTTGCCATCCACTAAGCGCGGGTGCGAGGGCAAGGCTATGAACTCAAACCGGGGATCATTTTTTGAATCGGCCGTGCTTTCTGGTTCTGCCAAAAATTCTAGCAAGCAATTGCGAATTGGCTCCGTGTAGGCGTAAAGGCCTAGTGTATCTTGAGCAAGTTCTTCTGCCTGCTGGCGGCTGATTGGTTCGTAGTTGGAAAGGAAGTTATTGGGCTGTGACATATCAAGCTCTGTCTGCTTGTCCATTCCGCGGTTGATTGCTTCGTCGGGCCGTTGAAATAGCCTTGCCTCGCAATTTTCCAAGATTTTAACGGAGCCTTTATTCCCTTGCTTGCCACTCCCCAGCCATTCCACAGGGACCACGGCAGAAGCAGATATATCGTCCTCCATTTGTACTTTTTCCGCCGGTACAAAATCTTGACGCAACTTGAATGTGCGCCATTCTCCGCTCTCTAAAAAGCCAATTCGTAGGAAGTTGCCGACGAGCTTGCGCCCCTCGAACTTCAATTCATTCCCCTGATTGCCGTTGATGAAATCCGTTGAAAAATGAGACTTCCAATTGCCGTTCCATTCTTCACGGTAGAAGCGTTTCACAAAGTACACGATTGCCTTGATGCGATCTGGAATGGATTCAAGCCAAGCGTTGTACTCAGCATTGTAATCTGGTGAAGGCGTAAGCAACTTAATCACAGAGCCAATGGAGCGTTTAGAGCTAAGCAACGGCCGCGACGGTACATCCGGATTTGGCCGCGCGCCCGCAAACCGATGCTCGTAATCGTAGTTGATAATCACATCAACGGCGTTAGTGTCTTCCTCAAAATTCGCGATAAACACCGGGCCGTAAAGCATAAAGTCTTGGATGGATTTGGAGATTTCAGATTTGCCGCCCCCTGAAACGGTACACGGTTTGTGGCAAAATGTACCAATTGCTGAAGTGCCAACAAAACGCCAAGTTGGTGCGCTGGGGTGCTTCTCCATCTTCACCTTATAACCAGAAGGCAGCAGGTAAGTATGATCCGGTGAAACATGGATGCAAACATCTTTGCCGTTGTGCTTCCACGTGCCGGTTTGCGTTGTGAGTGAAAGAGTTGCATCCTCAGGAATCAGCACAATGTTGGGATCTTCGCGGTGCAACGCATACCCGCCCTCTTGCGGAACAAATATGGTTGGGAAACGAGTTAGAACGTTCGCCACCGTTTCGCCGTTAGCCTCCACACCGGAATCTAATCGGAACACATCCCCCAAATGATAACTAGGAAAGGCAATTGCACCGCCCGCGTGTTCTTCCTCGCAGATGCCGTACAAGTTTGCCGAATAACTGATCTGGGTTTTCACTTCTTTTTTGCAATACCCAAAATAGTTATCGGCGATCAAAGTTACCATTACGCCTTCTTCGTTTCGGCAGGTAATTTTGAACGCCCCCCCCTCATTGTACAACTCCTCGGGATCCTCCCAACACATGCCGTCGCGCTTTTGCCGGTCCGTGGCTTCACTTACATGAGGAAGCCCAACATCTTTTTTCTTACAGAAGTTCAACTGCGGCGCTAGAATCACACAACCCGTATGCCCCGTCCATTCGTCTGGCTTCAGAGCAGCGTCGTTTTCCGGAAGTATAGGATCACCACCGTTGCCAAAAATAGATTCCACAAAATCCAGATTGCTGATTAAACTGCCCGGGGCGAAAAACCGAATCTCCGAGGTCTTACGTTTAATCACGCCCGGAATCTCCGGCACAACAACCGGCCTAAGCATCAGAGAAACCATACAATGAACCTGCTCAGGTTGATCCGTCATAAAGGGAAGAGTTTGCAGTTCTTGGCTGGGCTTTAGGGCAACCGCCAACAGTTTTGCAAACGTTTTGCGGGGAACCGCCCGTTTATCCGCGGGGATGGGAAGCCCGTCCTCCGTAACATGGAAAACGCCTTTCGTGGTGCGGCGGTCGTTACGGGGATTGTGAAGTACACCCTGCTTGATTCTGTAGGATTCCACGTAGGCATTCGAAAACCGATGCCCATTTGCGGGCACAGATAATTCCCGAGCCAAGCCGAATTGATCCAGCACAAGCGTGTGGTTCGGAAGCCGAATGCTGGCTGCATTTTCAACAACATCTGCCAAATGCTGATCAAGAAAATTTTGAACACGCTGATCAATCGGAGCAAGAAAATCCCCGAGCAATCGATCCTTCTCACGGTGATTGCGGAGAAGTTCTTTTGTAAGACTCAGGAAATCTTGACTGGCCCCCGTAAAGGCCGGCAACCCCATGGCAGATAATTTTAGGGATATATAGCGGCGTAAATGGCGTTTCTCGGGCTGTGACTTTAGGGCTTCGGAAAAAGGCATGGAACAAAGTACTCCTGTTTGGATGGGCTTGTTTGGGATGAATCTACAATAGAGAAAAACACCCCTGCCGCAACAGCAATCGGAAAGAAATTCAGGAGTATTTACTCAAGCCCTAAAGCTTTTTGTACAAATTTTCCCCCTTATTTCTAATTTGCAATAAACGAACATAAATTCCCTGTTTGACAAATTAGTCAAAAAACTTTTTCACTGATTATAATCAATAATATCAATACTATACACAAGCCTATACTTGTATGATTATAAATCTATAAATTTGAGTCCATTTCTTGAATCTAATTTGTTTAGAATTACAAACTATAATATAAATTACGTCATGAATACTAAACGGCAGAAGTTTCGGAGAATTATTCTAATGAGCGCATCAAAGCTGAGCATCGGCTTTCTTCTACCGAAGGATATTCATGATCCCAAAACTGGCAATGATTGGTACAACAACCATGTAGTGACCGGTTTGCGCGCACACGGCCACACAGTTGAAATACTTTCAACGGAAGCCTTCAATGGCATGAACCCCAACATTGCCGCACTACAAATTCAACTAATTTTGAGCACACATTCGCGTAGGCTCTCCATCCTGCTGGTGGATACTTGGCTTTACCGATTCCTACACCGATCAAAAAAAATCTTCAGGCAGATTGGTTGCCCCGTGGTGAGTTTTCACCACGAATGCTATTGGGAGACACTACAGTCGTTTCACTTAAGAACCATTCATTATTGGAAAATGAGGCGTTTCGTCTCTCGGTGCGATGGTCATATAGGTGTAAACAAAACTGTACTACAACAAGACGGTTGTAAAAAAAACTTTAAGCTTATCTACCCAGGGTGCAGTTTTACTGTGCCGAACGACCAATTATTGCAAAAAAAAGTTGGGGAGCTGCACCTGATTACGGTTGGGAATTATACCAGCCGTAAAGGGCATCATCACCTCATCAATGCGATTGGCGAGATGAAACGGGAAGACCCAGATTCTGTAAACGGCCTCACCTTAGAAGTTGTGGGAAACCGGAGTTTTGATTCGAATTATACCACCTACTTAGAGCACCTAGTTCGAGAACTTAGGATTCAAGACAACGTCATTCTATCCGGCTGGATGAATCGAGAAGAGTTGCACCAGGCATTTCAATGCAAACATGCCTTTGCGTCTGCAAGCGAGGGAGAGAGTTTTGGCAGGGTTGTGCTGGAAGCTTTGTTACACGGATTACCAGCCGCCTTATCACCCTTAAGAGTGTTTAAGGAGATAATGGCAAACTCTAACTGTGGTGATTGTAATGGGAATTATGCTCTGCTATTTCGCTTATGGTTAAAAATGAATTCCAAATCATTCCTAAATTTACAGTACAACGCAAAACGCAGAGCGCATGAAATCGCAAAAACATGGCCCGATGTTGTTGAGGATTTTGAGGCTGCACTAAAGGAGTGGGTTAGTATATAGTAAATCACAGCGCATGATGATGGAAAAGTGAAATATTTCAGTTCTGTAATGAATTTATCTCAGTATAGTAATTCATTTAAAATATCGCACTATTCATCATTCACTAGATGATCATGATTTGATAAAAACTAATCTGCAAAAATGTATTTGGTTTCACAATAATTTAAATACTAGGTGGCTTTGGTTGTAATCTTTTTATTCTCTTCTGGAGTTGTTTCCACCGCATCCGGAGCGTACCAGCCCTCTTCTCGTTGTATGCGGGCTATTTCATTGAAGTTTTCCCGAACCCACGACGGCGGGTTCAAAACCGTGCACCCGCGGTGGTGATCAATCATCAACAAGCGAATGTTGCCGGTTTCCCGCACGTCGGCAATCCATTGAAAGGAGTATTCGTTGTAGGGAAGCTTGACTGATGAGCGCCCCAGTTGGTGGATGTGAATGGAATCAAAGCTGAATTCAATTTTTGTTGCCAAGCAATACACGGCAATTGCCACGGCCAATATAAGCATTAACCCCATTACGTGGGATAAAAGCCCCAGTATGAACCATGCATTGCCTACGGTTTCGTTGAAGAATAACGCAGCGCCGCCGAATGTTGACAAACAAACGCCGTACAATAAAAAAGCCCACAACTGGACTTTTACTCTTCCGGAAAGGTCGTGATATTGAATCATTTCACGCTTACTTTCATTGGTTTGCTGAGAAGTGGGATTCATGCGAAAAAACATCCTTTGATCACTTGAAAGCATAACGTATTCCCACCATTTTTCAATCCTAAATAAGCCTCAAAATTATTTTATTTCTTACTGATTTTGAATCACTTAGGTACAATGTTGATAAGTGTTGCTGCTCATTTGGCTTGAATCCACCACCTAAGCGCGTTCTTTTGGGCCTGCGATAGGCAGTTCTTTCGGCTTTTTATTTTCGGCACTCGTTCAGGGAACCACACGACTAAGCATTTATTCTCCCTGCACCTCCGGCATGGGTGGAAAATCCATGTCTTTACTTGTGTTAGCCGAGTGCTTCATGCTTGATTCAACAATAGATCCCATGCAACATCCTAATTGAAATCACTTTCGGGTCAGAAACGCAAATGGCGTCACTCTCACAGAATGACTTATACCAACGTACAATCGATTCACTTGAAGCGTCCATTCAAGCACACCCGAATAACGATAAATTTCTGCAACAGCTTGCACTGGCGTTTTTCAAAGCGGGTCGATTTCACCACCGTGCCAGCGAAGTTTACCAATTGGCTTCGCAAAAATTCCCCTCAGATGTAAAGCTGCAACGAGCAGCCTCCATGGGATTTATCCTCAATCAAAGTCAATCTCTTGCGCGCGACAGCAAAACGATCAATGACATTGAGTTTGAAAGCGTTCAGCGAATTCTGGATCAACTTCGCAAATTTGAGCAACACTACCCGCAATCGCCGGAATTGCATGCGGCCTTCGGCGATGCATATCTGCTGCGTAATGAATACAAAGAGGCGTTGATTAGCTATAAACTCGCCTTCAAAAATGGGTTTGATGATGTTGTACCCTTGGCTGAATTCTTGAGACAAGTTGAACGCCTGTTCAATTTACCCCCAGAAGTGAGAGCCTTCCAAGCGGACATTTGCCGCAGGGCCGGCATGCGCAACGATGCAAATTCCATTTATGTTTCCCTTTTGGTTGAAGGGGATGTGGACGAACACATTCTTCAGGCGTTCTACAAATTCCTGACCGATGAACTGGACAACCCCACGCCGGATGGGTTGAAAACTGACTTCATCATCACACAACTCAGCCACTTGTGCTTACGCCTTGGTAAAACAAGTGAAGCCCTGCGATGGGCTCAGCAGATTGCCCCAGACGACCTGAAAAAACACGCCGAACTGGTGAAAACAATTGGCCGGGCGTTGATTGATATTGAGGATTTTAGGCAAGCATTTGACTACCTGACTAAAATCCCGATGGATCAGGATTGTAAGGGTTTGCTTAATGAAATCGCCGTTCTTCTGGAACAACGGGGCGAATTAGATACCGCCGCATTTGTGCTTCAATACATCAATAAAAACGACCAATATACCGGCCTAAGAAAACCCCGAGATAAAACCAAGCCCCAAACAAATTCGGAATCAAAAATCCCCCAAAAAACCCAGCAGGATTGGGAAATTGAAATCAACACCGAACTTCAGCTGGCGGAACTGCACTGGAAAAGCCGCCGTTGGGACAGCGCCTTTGAATCCTACATTCGCGTTCTTGAAATGGGGTACGAGGACTACAGATCAATCGTTGAACCCCTAGATTCCTTGCTGGAACGTTTGCCGGATGTGAACGAAAAACACCTGGCGTTTTTGGCCAATTTTTTCGCCGAAAAAAGAGATTGGCAACGCACCTTATTTTACGCCGAGCGAGCCTTATTTCTTGCCCCCCACATGGACGATATTCGCGCCCGCCTAGTGCAAGGTTGCGAACAAATTCTTCTGCAAAACCCCAATGCCTGCGAGGTTCGCCTTAAACTGGGTGATATGGCCCTTGAAAAAGGGAACATTGAAAAAGCCATGAAAGCTTACCGCAAGGTTGCCGCAACCCCAGAGTTCACCATGAAGGCAAATCGCCGCATGGCAATTGCCCTGCTGAGAGCCGGTGATTTGAAAACAAGTCTGCAAAAATTTCAAGAGCTCCCTGTGCTTGAAAATGAGGACTTAGAAAACCTGTACGACCTGATGATTTCCTTTCAAAACAGCGAACAGTGGAAGCTCTCCCTTGAGGCGTGTGTGATGATTCGCGATTACGATTTGGAGTTTCGCGATGTTATCAGCAAACTAAAATTCTACGAAGATCAAATCAACTCGTCTGAGGGCAACGATGCCGTTGATCCCAAAATGCGCGAATTGATTGGCGATCATTCCATTGGTCGCTACCGCTACATCGATAAAATTGGCAGCGGCGGCATGGGCGTTGTTCACAAGGTGCTAGACCTAAAAACAAACACCATTGTTGCCATGAAAATTCTGCGTGAAGGCTTGAGCGGAAGTGATAAGGCAATCGACCGATTCTTCCGTGAAGCCAGAATTGCCGCAACGTTACACCACCGCAACATCGTAAATATTTTGGACTACAACATCTCAAACTTCTACGGGCAAAGTTTTATTGCCATGGAATTTGTGGACGGGCCCTCCTTGCGCGATGTGGTGGAAGAAAAATTTGAAGAGACCATTGAAGTTGAACTCCCCTACATTCTTGATGTTCTGATCTGGATGATGCAGACCTGCGATGCACTGGATACAACCCACCGCAAGGGCATTATTCACCGAGACATTAAGCCGGACAATATTATGCTGGCGCCGGGAAACCTGATTAAGCTGACGGACTTTGGGATTGTTCACATTGAAGAAGCAACCTTCACCCCCACCGGAGCTCTTATCGGCACACCACGCTACATGAGCCCCGAGCAGGTTCACGGCGGGCGCATTGATGCTCGGTCGGACATTTATTCCGTCGGCATTATTATGTACGAAATCCTGATCGGCTCTCCTCCTTTTATTTCGGGTGATATTTCCTACCAACAAGTCAATGTTATCCCCGCAAACCCACGGGAGATTTGCAATGCGATCCCCGAAGAGGTAGACGAGATTGTGATGAAATGCTTGGAGAAAAGCCCCGCAGATCGGTACCAATCTACCTTAGAATTGAAAACAGCATTAGAGCAAGCTTACCTCCTTATCGGTGGTGGTTCAGCCTGCCTTGAGGACATTCAGCGGGAAAGCTCCTTGGCGATTCGCAAACCCGTTGGCCCCGGTGTTTCGCATACCCTGCCAAAAGAACATAAAGCCGCCATGAAACGCGGGAAATTGTTAGAGGCAACTTCCCGCTTTAACGACGGTACAGAATCCGTAGACACAGACTTTGATATTGGCGATTCAGCCGTTGATTTAGACCGCGACGACCGCATTGTGAATCAAACATTAGCTAAATCTACACAAAGCTATAACAGCCCTCCGGAACCAAATCCCAACGACACCGAAACCGTGGACTCTACGTTAAGTTCAAATAACAATCATGGTGAAAAGAATCACGATGCGTTGGATTCTGCGTTCGATCTTCTGGACATTTCTGGCGCTGAAGACATGATGTACGAAAACGATGAAGATTTTCATGCAAACTCCCGCCCCAAAAATCCTAACGCTGAAAATGAAACAAACGATCAGGACGCTTCAATCGACGAGGATTTTGACTTCGCAGAAGTTGATTTGGATCCGCAGGAATTCGACGCGCCAAAAATTCAATTCTCTACTCTGCCGAAGCCCGTTGAAAGCAGAACACCCGCAGGCACACCCGCGCCTAACAAGGATGAAAAATTCCACAACCCTGCTGAAATTTTTGATTGGGAAATGGAAATTCAAGAGAAAAATATCAGCTCCGATTCATCTATTTCAGGCCGAACACCAACTCCTTCTAATAGCTACATGCAAACGCCAAAAGCCATGCACGCAAGTAGCAAGAACGCCCCGGTACATGAGAGCGCCCTTACACCCCGAAACTCCCATTTAGTTCGGAAACTTTCCACCGAAGATTTAGGCTTAGAGAGCTTAGATTTATCTGACGGAATTGATTCGGAATTCGACTTGGATTAGCCCTAAGACTAATCCTTGCGTTTCCGAAAAATTCATTCGGCGTTAGGATTTTTGGGCTTCCAAGTTTTCTTTCATCAGGTAAAGTGCGGAAGCAAATATTTTGGCATTCCGAATAACTGATGCAACGGGCACCCGTTCATCCACTTGGTGAATTCTATTCGCCTCATCAGGAAAGGTGGGGCCAAACGCACAGGTGTTCGGCAAAGCCTTGGCATAGGTTGTTCCGCCAACGGAATTATACTCGCCTTTTGTGCCGGTAACTGCTGTAATGGATTCCCGCAATGCCTCAAGGTAAGGCTCCAGGGTTGGGTTTTGCGGATCAAGAAACTGGGCTTCCATTCCTTCGCCTACTTTTTCAACACTCAACTTTAGCTCCGGCATTTCTGCGTTGTAAGCTTCTACAA
This sequence comes from Candidatus Sumerlaeota bacterium, assembly GCA_036751885.1. GTDB lineage: Bacteria > Sumerlaeota > Sumerlaeia > SLMS01 > JAHLLQ01 > JANRMB01. The sequence continues at coordinate 13,899 of DAIOTT010000012.1, read as the reverse complement.
TTTTTTGGGAACGAGCAAGAACACTTTCCAGCGAGGAACCCAACGTTGGCCGAATGTTAAACAACGCTCGCCCGCCCGTTGAGCGTACATCAGAAAGAACCAAACAACAGGTGGTTTCACCAACAACGGGGTGAACGGCATCCACGCCGAAGGCAGCACCAGATAAATCCTGACCAAAAAGATGAGCCAAGGCTGCAAAGCGCCGAACAGCGAAGGGCATTGTTTCAACATCCTTTAAAAAATCCAACGCATCAACAATCGCGTTGTGCCCACCATCTTCTGGTGTGGAGGAATGCGCCGATTTCCCGAGGAATGAAACTACCGCTTCAAAACGTCCTTCCCCAAGATCTTTCTGCTTATCCGGCTGAAGAGTAACGTTTGCTTGATCGTGTTCCACCACGAAGGAAGTTGTTGTTCGCACTAGTTCCTTCATAACATCGTTGCGTTCCTCTTTGTTAAAACGCAGGGCAATTTCACAATGAGCTGGCACCATGTTACGCCGTTCCCCGCCAATAAGGGAGACAAACTCCATTCCGGTTTCTGCATCCTTACCCGCTTCAGCCCACTCTGCATTAAGGCGCAGAGCAATGTTCCCTTTTTCCCCGTTGATGACCGGGAAATTTGCATCCGGTGTGAACCCGAAATCCGGCGTGCGAGCCTGAGAAATATACATCGCAAGATCATCCCAGTTCCCCGTTTCCTCCTGCGAACCAATCACAAGCCGCAAGCTGTAAGGGAGTTCAACGCCCGCCGCTTTCAGGGCGCGCATGGCATAAAGCGCCTGCACCGTAGGGCCTTTGTCGTCCTGTGTGCCTCGGCCCCAAATTTCGTTGTCGTGAATTTCCCCTGCAAACGGATCATGCAACCAACCGCTGCCCGGCGTTACAACATCAATGTGCCCCGCAATGATGACAAGCGGCGCAGAATCATCCTGATGGTCCCAGGAGATTTCCCCGACCCGACCCTCAAACTCTCGGTAAGCGAAACCAAACTCTTTGGCTTTATTGCGAAGCCAGGCAAAACATTTCGGCAGTTCTTCCTGAAGTTTCGTTTCCTCTGCCAGTGAACCACCGCTAACAGTTACAAACTGAATAATTCGCTGTGAATCAGCAATTAATTCCTCTGCAAATTCATCAACTTTAGCGTTCAACGTTTGAGTGAAATGGTTCGACATTAAGAAAAAGCCCTTGAGGTGAAAGTATTACATTTGAATGTAACAGATTTGGTGCCGACTATTGACCAAAGGAGAATCGTGTGGGCTAGAAGTTTATTCGTAAAGGGCAGAACCAATGCGAACTAGGGTGGATCCCTCCTCAACAGCAACCTCAAAATCCCCGCTCATTCCCATGGAAAGATGGGGTAATGCTAGGCCCGTATTTTTGCGAACGGCTTCAGCCAATTCCCGCAGGGCGCGAAAAATTGGTCGGGCTTTTTCAGGATCATCGCAATAGGGCGCCATTGTCATTAGTCCCTCAACGCGAAGCGAAGGGGAAGCTTGGCAAAACTGAATCAGGTGCTCAACTTCATCGGGCTCACACCCGGATTTTTGTTCTTCTTCGGCAATGTTTACCTGTACTAACACTTTCACGGTTTTGCCCGCTTGTGCGTAGGCAGATTCCAAAGCGTTCACCACTTTTTCGCGCTCTACGCTGTGTATAAAGTCAATCAACCCCGGAAGGTATTTTGCCTTATTTGTTTGTAACGGCCCAATTAAGTGCCAAGTACAACCGCTGGGGAATTCAGGGATTTTACGTTGCGATTCCTGTACGCGGTTTTCCGCAAAATGCCGCTGCCCAAGTTGGTACTGTACTAGAAGTTGCTCCATGGGGCGGTATTTTGAAACAGCAATTAACTCCACCGAATCACTGGTTCTGCTAGAGCGCTCAGCAGCCAGAGCAATGCGTTGCTGAACAGCTCTAAGCTTTTCTTCTAAGTCAACAACAGGTGGGTTTATCTCATCCGATTCAGGGGGAAGGTTTGTCATTCTTCTGTTGTGTCGTAGGCATTCCGGCGTGTTTTCCGAGATCGACATTCGTCGCACAAATTTTCCGGTAAAGGAAACATAAATACCGAGTGGCATTCCTTACAAACTTTGTCTTCGCTGTAGGATTTTTCCTTCTGGCCGTTTCTCAAACTGTAGAATTCTGAAAGCATAATTGTGGCTGTTTCACGAAGTGAATTTCGGTAACTTTGAAATTTTGCTTCGTTGATCCAATCTGCGTAGCGGCGATTGAAGTCTTCCAACAATGTAACAGCCTTGTTAACAGGAGCAACAACATCAGAGAGTTCTTCCATAATCTCCAAATCAGCCGCTTCCATTTTATTCATGGAGGGCTTTCTGCATAGTTCTTTGTATTTATTGTTTCGCGCCCGGGAAGAATCAGAGCTGGGAACCCGTTGGGCCGTTGAATCAGAAATTGAAGTGGAACGCGTTGGCGTAGTGCCAACAGTTTGAGTTTGAATATTTTCAATTTCAGCGGAAGGGGAAACTGTGGAAGTTGATTCCGGGTTCTCAGGCTTTGAGATAAATGTGGAATCTTCCTTTAGTTCGTAGGGTGAAACATCGTTTGAATCCAGTTCACCAAGAGTAAACCGTTTCTCATCCACAATGCTCATAAGCTCCCGCTTTTTTGCATCGTCAATGGTTGCTGGTGAATCAATTTCATCCAATGCGCTCATGATGATATCGTGGGCTTTTTCGCCGGCTTTAAAATCAAAGGGCGCAGTTTTGGAGGATGGATTTGATTTCTTAGTTTCGTCTTTCATCTGGCTCACCCTATATCTTTATTTCGTAACCGTTGATATTCGCGCATTAAGCTGATGGAGGTTTCTTTCAATGAATCCGACCAAACGCCGTAGATATTTGGGGCAATTAGGTAGGGGTGCCCAACTTGAAACTTTTGCAATTCGTTGGATCCGCTGTTGATTGCCATCATAATATCCTGTAGATCTTCCAGCATTTGCTCCTTCGTGTGGGGCTTGTTGCTAGGCTTTGGAGGAAGGCGTTTAGTTGCAGCGAGGCGCACAGGAGTTGAGTTCGGTAAAGCCTGAGAGGAGGCAATCGGCTTATCAGTTGATCGCAGGGCGGGCGCTTGGGTGGTCTGCATCCAATTGGGGGTAGTACTGCTATCTGTGGACTTCTTTGGGGCAACAGGCTCTTTAGCACCGGGTTGATTCAAATCTATGTGGTCTTGAAGATTATAGCGGATGTTGAGATTGTATTCCTTATTTGAATCCTCTGTGTGACGACTCTGTTCGTTTTGGTGTTGGTTGGATTGCACGCGCTTGCCAGACGTAAGATTCTTCGCTTCTTCGTCTAGTTCTTTGAAAGCTTTTTCAAAATCAGCTAAAACATCGTCAGAGGAAACATCATCGATGTTAATCTCATACGAACCTAAAGCATTTTTTTGGGGGAGATGATCTTTTTTCGTCATAAAGAAAATAAGTTTCTAGCGCGTTATTTGAAGCATCATGTACAAGCTTAGGGCAAAATCTAGCAAATGAAAACTTACATTTGCGATTATCTTTTTTGAACTAAGCCAACCTTCATTGCTGATTCAACAAACAAATCAGCCTCTATGGGGCCAAGTTGCTTCAATAATAGGGTGATTGCTGAATAATTTGCTAACGGGAAGTTAACTCCCGCGCAACCGATCTAAAATAATCCCTGCCGCAGCGCGTACGGATAAGTGATTCCAATCCGTTGGGCCGTTAATTGGTTCCAGTATGTAATCCATCTCTTCCATAACGCAAGGGTGCAATCCCCAACCGGTACCAAAAAGCAAACAAAAAATCCGGTCGTCCTTCTCATCCTCCAACCAAGACCGCATTTCTGCGTATTTTATGGTATTCGCAACGCGTTTTGCACTGGTTGCAACCCACACAATTTTCCGCCCATTCGCTGAGGCTTCCATCTTTTCGGCAACTTCCCCTAAATCATAGGCCAAATGCGTGAACTCCATGGATTCCATTCGCGACGGATTATAGCTGGAGCCAAAGCCTTTCTTCCAAAAGTGCAGCACTTTCTCCACATAACGGTGCATGGATTGATAAGGATGTACCACCCAATACCCTTCCACACCGTACGTGCGGCTTGCTCTGCTGATGTCATGAAGATCAAGGTTTGTTACGGATGTTGCCACAACATTTCCCCGTTTATCAACGGTTGGAAAGTGGACGAGTGCAACGTGGAGGGAAGCCATAGGTGATGGATTTTTGCCATTCTAAAGAAAGTTCATCACAGCATAAAGTCCGTGCTGAGGCCGGAGTTTATGCTGCGGTGTTCAGGGATTTGTCAAATCGCTTTGAGGCTTTAGGGGCAAATTTATTCAAACCGCCTGTAAAGTATGATGAATTTTTTAATCCCGTCAAACGCCGATATTTTACGGTGATCTTTCCGGAGGTGCGTCTTTTTTGGGGTCTTTGTTGTTCACCGGTTGAAAATTCAGGGCTGGAATTGCCTCTTCATCCGTGCCTTTGTTGTAGCTTGCCATTTCTTTTTCCAAGTCTTGCAACGCGGAAAGCGTCATTTCAAGGCGCATAGTGCTGTAACTCGCTGCTAAATCATGAAAATCCCGGGAAGCTAATATCATCACCCAAATAAGTAGAATCATGCACATCAGGTAGAATAGCACCTTCTGTTGTAAATCCATAAAGCCGCCGTAAAATTCACCCAGCTGCAGTAAGGCGAACAGAACCAGCAATATTGCCAAGCCCAAGCATCTTCTTTTGAATCGGATTTTAGCTCGATCCACGGTTTTTGCTAGGCGTTTGGCTGAACGCAGAAATTGCACTTCCCGATAAAAAAGGAAGCCCAGCCCTGTAAAAATGAAAAGCCAAAGGGGAATCAGGTAAATCACGTCTTGCCTAGCTCAAGGATCTTAGGGTTGACTGCTTTTTTGCATCAGCACCCGTGCAGAAAATTATTCCTACAAGAGAAACCAAGGCAATGTCTACACCCGATGAGCGCTTGAAATCCTTTTTTGTTTCCCTAGCCCATTTGGGGTGGGGAGCAAAAAAATGGCCGGAGGTTCAACCCCTTCCTGAGGGTTTTGAATCCATCAAAGAATTCCGCGGTGGAAGCTGGTTTCCCCTTTCCTTGCCAACAAATTCTACCCTCTTGATTTTTGCCTTTCCCGGTGAGTTGTTGGATTTCGAAGGGTGCTTCCGCCATTTTGAGGATTTAGCCCCTTTTCAACGTGTTTTGCTGGATGCAGCCAAGCAGGCGAAACTAAGCGGTCGATTCATGCTTGTATTTGACGAGCGTAAAGCTTCCATCATTGATCGAGAATCAGAGTTCGTTTTGGCCCATGCTTCAACTCGCCGTGAATGGGAGGAAAATCTTCTCCCCTACTTTGATTTTCAAAGCATCAACATCGGCGGCTTGCTAAACCATCCTCAAAAATCAGCGCGCCGTGCGGGTCAAGAACTTGCCCAATGGTCCTCATTTTGGGGAGCCGAAATTGGCAGCGAAGTCAGCACCTCCAAAACCGTGATGAATCGGTTTTTTGAAACGCTGCACCTTTCCCGTTTAGCTGATGAAGGGAACCAGCAGGAGAAATCTTATTTCCTAATTTCCCGCCAGAAAGGGAGTAAAAAGCCCGTTCAACTTCTGGAATCCCTGTTTTCAACCCAATACAACCACCAAAATTTTCTGCAAATGGCCGGCATTGAAACCAGCCTTCAGCTTGCCCGCCAATCCAAACGACTGGCCGATTGCCTGCAATCCTACGGGCGCCTTGCCCACGGGAAGCTACGGTCTGATGTTTTTGCAGAAGCCTATGCTGAGCAAGATTTCAAGGATCTTTCCTACAAGGCTTTCCTGCGGCAAGAGCTCCCTGTTCAGGCAGAAGCCGCAGAAAACAACCCAAATCAACTTCAGTACCCCGTTGTTTTTAATGCCGATCAATTTGGGTACGTGTTGATGCTACAAGCCTTTGACCAGCGGGTGGAACTTGTTCGGAAGGATGCATTAGAGCGCAAAGCAGCCCTTGCTCGTGGGGAACGCCCCGGCATGCAGTTGGACTTATTGAGCAATGAATCCGAGGAAATTGCCCCTGAAAACGCCGTGTTTGCCGTACTAAAATCCCATTTCTTTGTTGAAACAGCGGAATCTAAGCGCTTCTCCCTGATTCGCCTTCTACTATTAGCCCGCGCCTGCGAGTGGAATAACCGCCTAAAAGCCACCAACCTGCTTTACCCCGCCGTGAAAATACAACTTACTTCGCCCCCTCAGTTGAATGCTCGCTTCTTAGTTCCCCACGCTGGAGCGCAGAATTAAATTCTCTGAATTCGCTATTTCTGCCTCTATCAACGTTTACACCTTGACAGAACCACCCGCATTAGGCTGTAAAGCTTCCCCTGCTGACGCCAATGCGGGCGATTTATTAGGATGTTTGAACTGCTATGCCGACTTCCAGCATTGAAAAACGCAACCGATTGAACCAATTGATGGACCTTTACGGCGAACTCCTGACCGATCGTCAGCGAGAGTTCATGGAACTTCATTATGCTGAGGACTTATCCTTCGGTGAAATTGGCGAACAGTTTGAAGTTTCCCGCCAAGCGATTCACGATGCTGTAAAACACGGCGTTGATAGCCTTGAAAATTACGAGCAAAAAATGAAACTGCTTGTGCGGTTCCCCCACTTATTTGGTGAAGATAAAAATACCAGCACCCCTGAGAACCCCGCTCAAAACCCTTCAACCCCTGTAAATTCAACATCAGAAGCCAACACCATGGGGGCAGAACCCCTGAATCAACTACGGCGCGTGATTGCCGAGCTGAAAGCAAGCGGCGGTGTGGTTTACAATGCTGTGGAAATTGCCACAACACTTGAAGCGGTTGAAGCAACATTTTCAAAAGCCCTAAAGGGATAAACTTATCACACAATGTTTGATGGCTTAAGCGAGAAATTTGAGAACCTATTCGGCAAACTTCGGCGTCAGCAAACGCTAACGGAGGATAACATCAAGGAAGCCCTGCGGGAAGTGCGCATGGCGTTGCTTGAAGCCGACGTTAACTATATTATTGTAAAAGACTTCGTAGCAGGCATTCGTGAGCAAGCGGTTGGGGAAAATATTGTTAAGGGCGTAAACCCGGCTGATCAGTTTTTTGCAATCGTGCAAAAAGGCCTAGAGAAAATGATGACCGGTGATGAATCGGTCGATAAGAAATTCGACGTCAAACCCGGGCAGAATCAGGAAATCCTGATGTTAGGGTTGCAAGGGGCCGGGAAAACCACTTTCTGCGGAAAGCTAGCCAAACACCTCAGAAAATTCGATGTAAAACCCCTTCTCGTTGCCTGCGATATTTATCGTCCTGCAGCGATTGAACAACTCAAGCAAGTGGGCAAATCGCAAAACATCCCAGTTTTCGAAATGGGAACGGATCATACTCCCGTTGAAATTATCCTTAAAGCTCGTGAACGAGCCAAGGAATTAGGTTGCGATTGCCTGATCATTGATACCGCTGGCAGGCTAGCGATTGATGAAGTGAAGATGGACGAATTACGCGCCATTCGCGAAACAATCAAGCCAGACTACACCTTCCTTGTGGCCGACGCCATGACCGGGCAGGACGCAGTGAATTCTGCGCAAAAATTCCACGAAGAAGTTGGAATCGATGGGGTTTGCCTCACAAAACTTGATGGCGACGCCCGCGGCGGTGCAGCACTTTCAATCAAAGCCGTAACAAGCCGCCCCGTGGTGTTTGTGGGCGTGGGTGAAAAGGCTGATGATTTAGAGCCCTTCTATGCAGACCGTGCCGCACAGCGGATCTTAGGCATGGGCGACGTAAAGTCGTTGATTGACAAAGCCGAGGAAGCCATGCGGGGCGAGGATGCCGATAAGCTAAAAGACAAACTGGCTAAAGGGCAATTCAACTACAACGACTTTGTAAAGCAGATGGGAATGATCAACAAAATGGGCTCAATCAAAGGCCTTATGAGCATGATTCCCGGTGTGGGTGGCATGTTGCGCGGGCTGGATATGGACGACGACGTAATGAAAAAAGAGATGCGCCGGGTGGAATCCATGATCTCTTCCATGACGAAGGAAGAACGGCTGAACCCCGATTTAGTTCGCGATCAAATTCGCCGCCGCTACCGTGTGGCCGCGGGCTCGGGCCACAAGCCGCAACAGGTAAGTGCGTTAATCTCACAGTTTGAACAAATGCGCGGGATGATGCAAAGCATGGCGGGGAACACCGGCATGTTTGGCAAAATGAAAAACATGGCGGCAAGCCAGCAGGCAATGCCGAAGCCCGATGATATTTTGAGTGGCAAGGGCGCAGCCCCTATGATGCCGGGCGGAATGCCCGCAGACGGAAAATTACCCAAAGGCTTCAAGCTGGAGGATATGGGCATTACACCCAACATGCCCGAATACAAAAAGTACAAACGTCAGCTGAAAGCCTACACCAAACAACAGGAAGCGGAAGCTGGCACCCCTGTAAATCGTAAGAAAAAAAACAGAAAAAAATCAAGCCGCTAAGCTCGGCAGATTTCAACTTCCCTGAACCCAATCGAAGGAGATTTTCATGGTTCGCATTCGTTTGACCCGTATTGGTCGCAAAAAAGCCCCGTTCTACCGCCTGGTAGTACAAGACTCCCGCCGCGCTCGCGATGGTCGTTTTATTGAGATTATTGGCCGTTACCAGCCCGTAAATCCCAACCCTGAAAAAGAAGTCGAGATTTTTGAAGAACGCGCCCTCTACTGGCTTCACAATGGTGCTCAGCCAACAGATACCGTGCGTGGACTGTTGAAAAAATCCGGCATTCTTGACAAATACACAACTGAAAAGCAAGATCGTAAAAAAGCTCTTACCACTGAGTAATCACAAAATACCCGAACCATCCCGATTGCGGTCGCAACCTTGGGGGGGAAACTTCTGAAACCACCTCTGCGTTTTTTTCTTGCAGGTGTAAGTTCCCCCTAGGATTGTTCTTGCAACGTCCCTCTGAGAGATTGAGGGACACAACCAATCAGAACAACCCCGGGTTGCCATTCCTAACCCACGTTCCTTTTCTGTTCTTGTTGTACCTGCTGTCCTTATAGGAGTACTAAAACAAAATGCCCGAAGAATCACCCGATACAAATGAATTGCGTGAACTAATTGAATATGTAGCCAAAGCCCTTGTGGATGATCCTGATAAGGTTCAAGCAAAAGCAGTTGTTGGTGATACAAGCATTATTATTGAATTGCACGTTTCCCCTGAGGATGTTGGCAAGGTTATTGGCAAAAGCGGCCAAACCGCCAAAGCCCTCCGCAAAATCCTTTCAGCTGCAGCCACAAAACACAGCAAAAAATCCCTTCTCCAGATTATAGAATAACTCGTGACATCAACCTCAGAAACCCCTTCCCCAGACCCCACTTCTGATCACAACGCCCCAGACGACTGGGTTGCTGTTGCCAGAATTCTACGCCCCCACGGTTTGCGTGGTACATTTCGTCTTAAACCCCTTACCGGCAACGATGATGATTTGGTTCACCAAGAGATTGATGCCTATTACATTCGCATGAACGGCGAAATTGTAAAAAAAGTGGAACCCGATTCCGTGAAGCTTGTGGGCGATTTAGTGCACATGAAGTTCAAGGGAATCAAAGATAGAACCCAAGCTGAAGTGTACACAAACGGCGAATTAGTGATCCGTGAATCCCAGCGTTGGGAGCTAGAAGAGGGTGAGTTCTACACCGATGATTTGAAGGGCCTACAGCTGATTGACCGGGATTCAGGTGAGTTGGTCGCAGTTTGTATTGAATGCGTACCGGGCGTTGCCCACAGTTATTTTATTATCGCTGAACCCGCTGATCTGAAGAAAACAGAGTACTTACCCTTCATTCCCGAGTTTATAAGCGACGTAGATTTGAATGCAAAAACGGCGCGCGTTTCTATTCCCGAGGGCCTGTTTGCTCCGCCCCCTCCCCCGCCACAAGCTAAAAGGCAAGGGCCTTACAAGGCAAATCAGGACGACCAGCAGGACGACTAATCTCGCCTGCAGAGCGCCCTTATCATGCTTATGCTGTTTGCTTTTTTTCGTTCTCTGCGCCCCAAACAATGGACTAAAAACCTATTGTTGTTTGCGGGCGTTTTCTTTGCCCAACGCTGGAACGATTCCCAAAGCCTGCAAAACTCAGCCCTGGCATTCGCCGTATTCTGCGCCCTAAGCGGCGTGGTGTACGTTGTGAATGATGTGCTGGATGTTGAACAAGACCGGCAGCACCCCAAAAAATGCAAACGCCCCATTGCCTCCGGCGCCATTTCCCCCGCCGCCGCCTTGGTGGGCGCAATCCTGCTGGCGGTCACATCGGTTTGCCTAAGCCTTTACTTACTCCCCAACGTGTTTACCTTTTTGGCGGTGCTCTACCTTATTCTGGTTTCCGCCTATTCCCTTAAACTCAAGCACATGGTGATCTTAGATATTCTTGTGCTCGCTGTTGGGTTTGTTCTTCGCGCACTTGCCGGCATTGAAGCCATACGCTATGAAGGCGCCGCACCGGTGGAGATTACCTCCTACTTTCTGCTGACAACCCTATTTCTGGCGCTGTTCCTTGCTTCCTCCAAGCGCAGAAGCGAGATTGTGAGTTTAGGCGATAAGGCAGGTTCCCACCGCAAAGTGCTGGAATTCTACTCCCGCGAGTTTTTGGATATTCTGCTCACGCTTTCCATAGCAGGAACAATCTTCAGCTATTCCCTGTGGACAACCCAAGGCAAGTTTACCCGCTTGGCCGAAGCTTCCGGGCAGGCTGAAAACACCTACCTCCTTGTAATGACACTTCCTTTTGTTCTGTACGGAATGTTCCGCTACTTATGGTTAGTGATACAAAAAGGAGAAGGCGGCGCACCCGATACGCTACTCCTTGAGGACAAACCCCTGCTCATCACAGTTTTTCTTTGGATGATAACAGTTGTTGGCGTATTATGGAAGTTGAATTGACGTCCCTCAGTGAACCATGAATGGTATTCCACAATTACTAAGACAGGAGTTTAGTGTATGTCCACACCCATACGAGTTGGTGTTATCGGCGTTGGCCACTTAGGCCAACACCACGCGCGAAATTTTGCACAATTAGACGGAGCCAAACTGGTTTTCGTAGCAGATACTGTGGAAGCACAGGCAAAGAAAATAGCCTCCAGCTGGGGCGCCAACTACACCACGGACTTCCGGGATATGATTGGCCAAGTGGACGCCGTGAGCATTGTTACACCTACAGTGACGCACTTTGAAGTTGCCAAAACAATGTTGGATGCAGGCATTCATTGCCTCGTTGAAAAGCCCATCTGCAATACCGTTGCCGATGCTTCAACCCTTGCACAAATCGCCAGCGCTAAAGAGTTAATTCTTCAAGTAGGGCACATCGAGCACTTCAACGTGGCAGTTCAGAAGTTCAAAGAATACCTTACCAACCCACTCTTCATTGAATGTCACCGCCTTGGGCCGTTCGATCCCCGTGTGAAAGATGTGGGCGTGGTGCTGGACTTAATGATTCATGATATTGACATCATTAAGCGCATCGTAAATTCCCCGATTGTTTCCATTGAGGCAACAGGCGTTGCAATCCTGACCGATAAAGAGGATATTGCCAACGCGCGCATTAAATTTCAAAGCGGTTGCATTGCAAACATTACCTGCTCACGCGTAACACCAAAGCCCATGCGTAAACTCCGGGTTTTTCAAGACAACGCCTACATCAGCTTGGATTACAAACGCCAAACCATGGAAATACACAAACGCTTCAAGCGCGAAGGCAAACTGCGCCCCGGCGAATCACGGTACTTCATTCAATCCACCAAAAAACGCGTTGCCCGGGCTGAACCCCTACGCCTAGAGTTGGATCACTTCCTTGATTGCATTCGACAAGGCCGTGTTCCTCAAACCACCGGACTGCAAGCCATGGAAGCCCTTGATGTGGTTATTAAAATAACCGAACAAATTCGCAACACAACCGTTCCCCTGTTGAACAATGAAAACCTGTTTGATGCGGCCTTTAGAATGCGCGAATCAGGAACCCCCTCCGCAGACTGATGTTTCGATTTACACGTTCTCCCAAAAAGGAGCCTCCCGTGGAAGTCACAACCGTAGAGGATTCCGAGCCCATACCAACGGACAAGCCTTTGCGGTTATTCATGATTGCTGGTGAGGAATCTGGTGATATGCATGGCAGCAACCTTGTAAA
>DAIOTT010000012.1:0-1706 GCA_036751885.1 Candidatus Sumerlaeota bacterium | reverse complement strand
TGCTGCACTTATACCCAAAAACAAAAATCACCGGCCTTGGCGGCAAGCGCATGGAAAAAGCCGGCGTTCGCCTAATCCGCAATATTGTGGAGCACTTAGCCATTGTGGGGATTATTCCCGTGCTCCTAAACATCCGTGAAATCAGCGAACTCCTGAACACGTGCGACCGGTTTCTTCGCGATAAAAAACCCGACGGCGTCATCTTAGTGGATTACCCCGGGTTTAACCTTCGCATTGCCGAGAAGGCAAAAAAATACGGCATTCCGGTAATCTGGTACATCAGCCCGCAAATCTGGGCTTGGCACCACGACCGCCTGTACAAGCTTGCGAAATATGTTACCCGCATGATGGTTGTATTCCCCTTTGAGGTTCCCCTTTATAAAGAGGAAAACGTAGACGTTGTTCACGTAGGGCACCCCTTGTTTGATGTGATTGAAGTGATAAAATCCCGGGAGGAAATTTGCGCGGAATTTGGTCTTGATCCCACAAAACCAATTATCACCATGATTCCGGGAAGCCGGGATAAAGAGGTGAAAAGCTTTTTGCCCATTTTACTTCAAGGGGCCCTGCGCTACCATGAAATGGATTCCGAAGCTCAATTTGTTATCATCCGCGCCTCTACAATTCCCGAATATGTGATTACCGAGCGCATTGAAAAATATGCCCGCTCACTGCAAATTCGCATTGTGGATCGCTACCGGTACGACATGCGAATGGCGGGGGATTTTTCTTGGGTCAAGTCTGGCACCTCAACCTTGGAAGCCGCAATCTTAGGAACCCCCATGGTTATTGTGTACCGGGTAAACGCCCTTACCTGGATGATTGGCAAACAAATCTTTACAATCGGTTACATCGGCCTTCCCAATATTGTGGCCGGCGATCGAATCGTTCCGGAACTTTTGCAGGATGAATTTACACCCCTCAACTTAGCAGAAAAAACCCACCGCTTCCTCAGCCGGCCCGAGCTTTATGATGAGATGACAACGGATCTCAATTTCGTAAAAAACAAGCTGCGCGGCTTGGAGGACGTTGAAACGGAAAAGCAAGTTGCCATGAAAGCCGCAGAAGCTGTTCTGGAAACTTTTGGGCGAACACCCCAACGAACCCCAATACGGATTGACCTCAGGGACTTTTAATCGCTACCTCCTGTTCCTTGCATTTATTGTAAGGATACAATCCTTGCCAAGCACTACCCCTGAAATTTAACCAACAGAAAAGAGACTTCCCCGTGGCAGATACAATGCCCATTGTAGCAATTGTTGGTCGACCCAACGTCGGTAAATCGACCCTATTCAACCGCCTCATTGGCGAGCGAAAGGCAATCGTGCACGATCAACCGGGCCTTACCCGAGATCGCCACTACGGCGAAGCACGCTATCAGGATAAGCAATTTGTTGTGATTGATACCGGCGGCTACGAGGATGAAATCGATTCCCCCCTTCTAAAGCTCATGCGCCAGCAAACACTCATCGCGATAGAACAGGCGGACGTCATCATCCTCGTAACAGAGGAAGCAATCTTCAATGATCCCGTTGACTCTGAAATATTAGAGCGGCTCCGCGCTGGCAACAAACCCTTCTATTTAGCTGTGAACAAGGCCGACGATTATAAGCGCCAATTGCAATCCATCTCAGATTTTTCCATCTACGGGCTGGATGAAGTCTTCCCCATTTCAGCCCTGCACGGCAGCGGTATTTTTGACTTGC
>DAIOTT010000011.1:0-34626 GCA_036751885.1 Candidatus Sumerlaeota bacterium | reverse complement strand
TTCCCGGAGTTCCTGCTCGCGAAGCAGCTCTAACTCGTTGGCGGGCTCTAGGAGTTCAAGGGGCTCAATGTAGAGGGTTTCGCCGCTGGTAGAACTGCCGTGAAGAATCCCTTTGATTTTACCCCGAGCCCCAGCCTTTACCGGGAGCACGTTGCGTTCGCCCCGGGTTGTGGCAAAGTCCTCTTGCAAGGCGCCGGCTTCACCCCATTCGCGCAGCAACCGTTGAACGGTTTTCCGGATGGTTGCTTCAGCACCCCGCAACCTGCTGCGGATTGAGGAAAGCGTTGACGTTGCATTGTCTTTGATGAGGCCATTATCATCGAACGTGCGGCGAAATTCTACGGTGAACTCACCGTATTCGCCCAAAGGTTCCAGAAAATGCCGCAACCGCGGGCTGGTATCTTTTTCCTGCGACGCAAGAAACAGCTTTATTCGCTCCACCACGGAGAACCACCGCACAAGCCGGGGCCAATCTTCACGATCCAAGGATGAGCCTTCAAGCTGCGCTGATTGAAGCAGATCACAAACATCCTCAAGCCCCCCCAAGGGTACTGGGGTATTACGGTTCAGCAACACGGTTTGTTCTTCAACCAAGGCCAAGCGAGCCTCAATTTCAGCAACGGATGTTAGCGGCTGCAAGCACTGAACAAAATCCTGACCCAACGAGCAGGCAGCGGACCGACTAATCAGGCTCAGCAGGTCATCAACTTCAAGTACGGCGCGGGAGTGTTGGTCCATAAGGGTAAGGGAGTGAGAAAACGCCTAGGTGGAGAAGTTTCAACAGGGTTTCTGATGAAGGAAACAAGACAATAAGGAATTGAGTTGCCTAGTCGAGAGCAAACTTAGCGGCGAGGCAATTACCACATGCTTAGGGAGCAAAAATTGATCCCGGTAAATACTACGAAGGGCGTATATTTTGGCATTCACCCAGATGTGCAAACGGCATTGTCCCTCCAAGGGCCAAAGTTAGAAATGAGTAAAGATTCACTACGGAACAAAAATATACAAAAAAACTTTACTTCAAGTCCTGTAAAATGCACATGATATCTTTAAATGATTTGGTAGTTGAATTTTGAGTCAAAAAAAACTTTTTAGGGGGTGGTTGAAGTGTAGTCATATTTTAACGATTACAGGGGTGTTTCTGTTGACCCAGCGAGTGAAATAAAAGCAAACAAGGATATTTATTATCGTATTTATCTCAATTTTTTCTGCGGCTTTTCTGCATCCACCCTCAACCACCTTCCGCTTCACCCTTTGAACCACGTAATGAAAACCCAACCTACCAAAAATAATACCACTTAGGAGTAAATATTATGACAGAACTTGACCTTAGTAAACAGGGGATCATTGTAAACAGGGCGCACCGCAAGGTGCATCATAATCCGTCTGTGGCGAAAATCTATAAAATTGCCGCACCACAGTCTCGTTACGACATTGCCAGCAGCGGCGCACTGATTGCCGATTCAGCCAATAAAACGGGCCGAAGCCCTAAGGATAAACGGGTTGTGCGGGAAGATTCTTCAGCGGCGGATATTTGGTGGGGAAATGTGAATATTCCCATTGAGGAAGAGGCGTTTCAAATCAGCCGCGAGCAAGCCATTCACTA
Source organism: Candidatus Sumerlaeota bacterium (assembly GCA_036751885.1). GTDB lineage: Bacteria > Sumerlaeota > Sumerlaeia > SLMS01 > JAHLLQ01 > JANRMB01. Next base: position 33,020 of record DAIOTT010000011.1, on the reverse strand, counting down.
CCTGAACAGCCGAGACGAGTTGTTTGTGATTGATGGTTTTGCCGGGTGGGATCCTAAGTTTCGTATTAAAGTGCGCGTTATTTGTACCCGCGCCTACCATGCGTTGTTTATGCACAACATGTTGATTCGCCCCACAAAGGATGAGCTTGCAAGCTTTGGTGAGCCGGATTGGGTAATCTACAATGCAGGCCAAATGGCCGCAAATACCCGTTTGCCCGGCGTTTCCAGCCCCACCAGCGTGGAGCTAAACTTCAAGTCTCGCGAGTTTGTGATTCTAGGAACCGAGTACGCCGGTGAAATGAAAAAAGGCGTGTTTACGGTGCTCAATTACATTCTTCCCAAGGCAAATGTTCTTTCCATGCACTGCTCTGCCAATGAAGGAAAGGACGGCGATTCAGCCCTGTTCTTTGGCCTTTCAGGCACAGGGAAAACAACGCTTTCCGCAGATCCGAACCGCGCCTTGATTGGCGACGACGAGCACGGCTGGTCTGATGACGGGATTTTCAACTTCGAGGGGGGTTGCTACGCAAAAACAATCAACCTTACCGAAGAAGGCGAACCCGAAATCTTTCATGCAATCCGCTTTGGCTCCATCTTGGAAAATGTTTCCTACGATCCTGAGACCTTTGAAGTGGACTACACAAACGTTTCAAAAACAGAGAACACCCGGTGCTCTTACCCCGTGGAGTTTATTGATAACGCCAAGGTTCCCTGCGTGGGCGGGCACCCGCGCAATATCATCTTCCTCACGTGCGATGCGTTTGGTGTGCTTCCGCCCGTGAGCAAACTGACCCCCGGCCAAGCAATGTTTCACTTCATTAGCGGGTACACCGCAAAAGTAGCGGGTACTGAGATGGGCGTTACGGAGCCCGAAGCAACGTTCTCTGCCTGTTTTGGTGCTGCCTTCTTAGTTTGGCACCCCACAAAGTATGCTGAACTGTTGGCGGAGAAAATTAAGCAACACGGTTCAAATGTTTGGCTGGTGAACACCGGCTGGACGGGCGGCGCCTACGGCGTTGGTTCACGCTTCAAGCTGAAGTACACCCGAGCAATTATCGACGCAATTCTTGGCCAAAAGCTTGATCATGCGGCGTTTGAAGTGGACCCCGTTTTCGGCCTACATACACCCACTTTATGCGCTGGCGTACCCACGGAGGTGCTGAACCCAATCAACGCTTGGGCTGATAAAAATGCCTACCAAGCAACAGCAAATAAACTCGCGGACATGTTCAACGCAAACTTCAAAAAATACTCTGATCTTGCGTCCGATGAAATTAAAAATGCCGCGCCAAAGGTTCTTGTATAACACGACATGAATCCCTGTTAGCCAATGGGTGATTGCCAAAACTTTTTTACTGTTATCTATGGGCAATCACCCTAAATTAGTTAGCACAAAAAAACACCCACGCATAAACAAATGTGTGGGTGTTTTGTATTTGGATGATGTTGGTCGTTCTACAATTTAGCGAAGAATAAGAATACCAATCACCGGTATTACGGTGTTGAGCTGGAAGAGATATTTTGTAAATCGCCTACTTTGATTTGCAGCTTACCCCGGTACGTTTGCAGTTTGCCTTGAACGTTGATCTGTTGCCCTGGGGACCTAAGGTTTTCAGCCAATTTGCCCTCGGTATCCCAGTACACAATTTCTAGAACGTTGCTTCCCGCTCCAACGTAGATAATGTTGGGCGCTTTTGGAGACCAATAGGGTTTGAACTCTGTAATCGTTCCGGTGAACGTTACTTCCCGATCTATCATGGTGGGAAACTGATCAAAGTCCTCAATGGTGATGGATAAAACTTCCGGCTTCAGAAGTTGAGGGGTCTTTGGTTCAGTGGTAACCGCCGCAGATTTTTCTTCCGTAACAAAACCCGCCGCAGGCTTGTTGCTTACCAAGGAGATTACCTGCTCCGGGGATTGGTAGGTATGCGGATAACCATTGATCATCACATCGGCTAACGCTTCCGGCTTGATCAGATACGTGTTCATGTAATCCCAAACTTTTCCGCGAACAACAATCTGTGTTCCCACTTTAGGAATACCAAGTTCACCGTGGAAGGTTTTGAACTGCTGAGGCAAGTACCCTACAATAACAGGCTTAGTGCCATCGGTTGGCGTTAGGTAAAGGAAAAGGGGATCTGTTCCACCCGTGGATTGTTTAATGGAAGTAATGTTTCCCTGAACCACTACCTGCTGATTAATGTGATCTTCATTGAGCATTGTTGCTTTATGGGCTGAGCTTATACTCAACGCCTCACCACCGTGAAGCAGAGCGGAGGTTGCAAGCACGGCAACTAGGGCAAAATGAATTAGGCTTAACTTGATGTGTGTTATCATAAAATACACTCCTCAAACTATAGAATCCTAACAAAAGCCTAACATTCCATTGATGTCAAGAGCATATAGAACGTTCAGCTTGTTTTAAAACATCTACAAAAGCAATAATGTTGGTGCGTCAAAGAATCGATTCATATTCAATGTCGCAAATCCAAGCACCATACCAAATTTTTTCACGGATGAACACAACACACTTTTGTAGGTTCGGCTTTAGGTTGCATAGGCACAACAGCATCAGGCACTAATAACTAAAATTATCTTTGAGGAACAATGCCATGGCAGTTAGAACGAATACCAGTATCTTAGGAGTTCCGCTGGGGCTTGGCGCCGGGCGGATCGGCGCCGATGCAGGCGATAGAGCTCTGCGTATGGAGCGTTTGCACGATCAATTGCTGGCCATGGGTGTTGATGTTGAGGACTGCAAATCACTCACCATTCCCTCAGCAACAAATCCGGGAAATCCGAATGCGCGTTTTTTGGCGGAAATCTCCGACACCTGCAATAAAATCGCCGAATGGATGCAGGAGAAACTTCAGGAAAACCGCATGCCCATGGTGCTAGGTGGTGATCACTCCATTGGAGCGGGAACCGTTTCCGGCACCGCAGCCTTCTACCACCAGCGCCAAGAACGAATCGGCGTGATTTGGATTGATGCCCACGCCGATATGAACACGCCGGAAACTTCGCCCAGCGGAAATGTGCACGGCATGCCGCTCGCCGCCTTGCTAGGGCATGGGCCTGATTCCCTGACAAAGTTACGCGGTTTCCACCCAAAAATCAGCCCCAGAAATACTGTGTTGGTAGGCATTCGCGATATTGATGAAGGGGAAGTGAAATTGATTCGCGAGTTAGGCGTTCGTGCTTTTACCACCCGCGATATTGATGAGCGAGGAATGTTTAGCGTAATGCACGAGGCCATTGAATGGGCGACATTTGGCACCGCAGGGTTTCACTTGAGTTTTGATATGGACGCGCTGGATCCTACCATTGCTCCGGGTGTTGGAACCCCTGTTCCCGGCGGGCTTACCTACCGCGAAGCCCACCTAGCGTTGGAGATGATTGCCGATTGCGGCCACATGGTTTCCATGGATGTGGTAGAGGTGAACCCCATGCTTGATGCGCAAAACCTGACGGCCCGCGTAGCTGTTGGGCTAATCTCCTCCGCCTTGGGCAAAAGCATTCTTCCCCGCTTTAACAAGCCCCTAGCAAAAACACCCGTGTAAAGAACTGCTAACAAGCGCCTTTCAATAAAGTCGCAATTGCTTTCAAGGGCAGTTGCTTCGTGTTTCCCGAAAACCCGCTGGACTCTTTCAGCGGGTTTCTTGTACTCATGGTGAACATTTATCACCCGGAGCAACCCCCTATTGTGAGTGAGCTTTTTTTTCTGAGTTTCGATTATCTGGGCGTTGCGATTTTTGCCCTAAGCGGGGGCCTTGTAGCGCAAGAGAAGCGGATGGACGTTTTGGGGTTTGCCTTCCTTGGGTGCTTGGCAGGTATTGGCGGCGGAACAATACGGGACTTGCTGTTGGATCGTGCTGTTTTTTGGCTCAATAGCCCAGGGGTGATCCTAGCCGCTGCCGGAGTAAGCGTCATGCTCTTCTTCTTTAGAGGCATGAGCTCGGCCGCACGCTCTAAGGCGATCAAATGGCTAGATGCCATTGGCCTGGCAGGGTACTGCGTTCTAGGGGCAGCGATTGCGTTAGGGAGCGGTGCCACTGGCATTGCCTGCATTATGGCGGGCTTTTTCACTGCTGTTGGCGGCGGACTTTTGCGCGACATTGTTGCCGGTAGGCCCCCTTACATTCTAACAGGAGGCGAGTTCTACGGCGGCGCCGCCCTTGCAGGGGCCAGCGTGTTTCTGCTTACGCAAAGTTTGCCGGTTCCCTACCCACACATCATTGGTTTTGTCACCGCATTACTGGTTCGGGCTGGGGGGATTTACTACGGCTGGGGCTTTCCGGTTTACGAGAAAGAGGTTTACAGCATGATTTTGAAAAAGCCCAAACTATAACGCGGGCTAAACTAATCCTCCCCTACGGCTCACGGCCAATCATTGGTCATGAGCCCCCGCAAGCAGCGCTTTCCTTCCCAGCGATTCCACGGTTTTCTATTCGTGTTCACTTGCTTTCATCTTCCCCAACATTGATTTCCAAATTCCAGAATTCCATCCTTGCAATATTCACCTTGGCTTCATATTGTTGTGGTTAAATGCGTTTAATATTTTCTGCTCTCGTTCATTGCTCTACTTTTTCTTGAGGGTGAATAGGTGAGATTGATTGCCCGTGAAATCTCCTTTAGACTCAACCTTAGCGCTTTCCACTAATTTCTGGTACTTCATTACCGATCCGCAACTCTGCTGGCCAGGGCAGGTGGAGTCTGCGAACGACATGTTGATTCGCCATCTACAAGCGCAAGGGATTGAGGTGGAAAATCCGAACCAGTGTATTCAATCGATTCTGGAAAACACGCCGTTTCTTTCTCCTCAAACACTGGTGGAGGCTAAGTGGCGCTCCGGAAAGAACCCCTGTTTTTTTTGGTCTGTTCCCGCCATTTCAACCATTCCGCTGCGCGTTACAATTTCCCACCTTACAATTCAACAAAGCGATTTTGCCTTCTGGCTGTTAGAGGAAAACCAGAGTAATCCTCGGGAATTTTGGGTTGAGCTTATGGGCCGGCTTACCCACCAGCTCAGCAGTGCCAGCACCGCAAGAGCCGCTGCCGATGCCATATTGTTTGTTGCCGATCAGTTGTTTCAGTGGGACGCCTGCCACCTAAACCTTTACCCCAGCGGTACAAATATTACGTTGCCGATTGTTAATATTGATACAATTAACGGGGTACGCATGAATAGCCCGCTTGCCCCCCAAGCCACGCCCGTGAGCCCTATTTCACGGCAGGTAATGGAGCAGGGCCCCATTTTGATTACTCGGGAAAACCAGCAAGAATACCCGCCCAAACGGTTCATCTCTTACGGTGATACGGGGCACGTGAGTAAGTCCCTGATGTTTGTGCCGATTCGCCATTCCGGCCAAAACGTAGGCGTGCTTAGCTTTCAAAGTTATTCGGATTCAGCTTACTCGCGCAAGGAACTTGAAACGCTTCAGCTATTAGCCGATGAATGCGGCGCGGCATTACAACGAATCTTAGCCCAAGAGGAGCTTACGAAGCAGGCTCGCCAAACCGAGTTGTTTGCCGAGCTGGGTAAAAAACTGGGGAATGCAAACACCCCCCGCGATGCAGGGCTGGTGGTTGCCAAAACCGCCGACGAGTTTTTTGGGTGGGATTCGTTTTTCATTAACCTCTACAACGCCGAGCAGGATAAGGTAACACAAATTCTTGCCATGGATGTAGTGGAGGGAAAGCAAGTTAGCCTGCCACCGGCAGAGGGCCATGAACTGACGCCCTACTTTAAACGCGTTCTGGAAAAAGGGCCAACACTTCTGCTGCGTAAGGAGGATGAATTATACGGCCAATCCGAATACGATAAAATCCCCTTTGGCAATACCATGCGCCGCAGCGCCAGCCTAATGCACGTACCAATGGTGATCGGCAATTCCCCCGTGGGGGTGCTCTCCTTCCAGAGTTATGATTTTTATTATTACAGCGAGCGAGACCTGGAGATTCTCTCCGCCTTGGGCGATCATTGTGCAGGGGCGCTGGTGCGCTCCTTGGCGGAACAAAACCTGCGCGACGCACGGGAAAAGCTGGAACTGCGGGTTCAACTGCGCACGCAAGAGCTGAACTCCAGCCTGCAGTTGTTGCGCACAACGCTGGATGCAACGACGGATAGCATTGTCTTGGTGGACAACTTCGGCCATGCGATTAACTTCAACCTAAAATGGCTTCAGCTATGGGGGCTGGATTCCGATACATTCCGCCCGGAAGTGGACGGCATTTTGGATGTAATCCCCCCATTCTTAGAAGCGCCGGAGGACTTCCGGGAACACGTTAAGTTTCTTCGTATTAACGGCGTGAAAGAAAGCTCCCGAGTTTTGAAATTGAAGGACGGTCGGATTATTGAGGCCTTCTCCTCCTTGCGGGAACTGGAGGGCAAGCGCCTTGGCCGAGTATGGAGTTTTCGCGATATTACCGAACGCCACCGAGCTCAGCAAGAGCTTAGCCGCCGGGAAACCATTTACCGCAAGGCCATTGAAACATCCCAAGGTGTACCCTACACCATGTATTACAACGAATTGGGCTACAACTTTTTGGGCGAAGGTATTGTGGCGATGACTGGCTACACGCTGGGCGAATTTAATAAGGAGTTGCTCCACGATATTAAATTAGATTCCCGCATTGTGGACCCTGAGTTTGAAGGGACTGTTGATGAGTATAACAGTAAAATGAAGCAGGGCTTGATAGACATTTACCGCATGGATATTAAGGTAAGAACAAAGAGCGGCGCCCATAAATGGATCAACGATTCCAGCGTGCCCATTCGCGATGCATCCACCGGCGCAATCATTGGCAACATCGGAATCTTGATTGATATTACCACCAGAAAGCTAAGAGAGCAGAAGGACTTATTGCGCCAACAACGGCTAAACCAAGCGGAAAAACTTGTTGCACTAGGCACGCTTGTTTCCGGTGTGGCACACGAAATTAACAACCCCAACAACTTTATTAAACTCAACATTCCCCTGCTGCAAAATGCGTGGGCTGATGCCCTTGTGCACCTTGATTTAGCAGCTGAACACAAAGGGAACTTCATGCTGGCCGGCATTGAGTATTCCGAAATGCGCGAGGAAATCCCGCAGCTCCTGAAGGATGTGGAGGAGGGGTCCTTGCGGATTCAAAACATCGTTCACGAGTTAGGCAACTTTGCCCGCGGCTCGGCGGATGACAGCCGCCAGCAGGTGAACATCAATACAATCCTGCGCTCCTCCTTAGTGCTGTTGCAAAATGCTATAAAGAATTCCACCATCCACTTTTCCGTTAATTACCACGAGCCGCTTCCCCGTGTGCTGGGCAACCCGCAACGGTTGGAGCAAGTGATCATCAACCTTATTCAAAATGCCTGCCAAGCCCTGCAAAGCAGGGAACGTGCGATCAGAATTTGGACGGATTGGAACGAGAGCAAGCACTTGGTTGAGCTTCATATTGAGGATGAAGGCTTGGGTATTTCTCCCGAAATTATGACTCAAATTACCGACCCTTTCTTTACCACCAAACGCGACACCGGAGGGACGGGCCTAGGGTTGTCCATCTCATCTAACATTATAAACGAACACGGCGGTTCACTGGATTTCTATTCAGAACAATTCAAGGGAACCCATGTTACCGTGTCACTCCCCTACTACCAAATCAATCAACGTCCTATGGATGATCACAAGGAATGAGCCTACCAACATGAATCACGATAATCAATTGAATCACGAGCAATCAAGCACCGTTGATCCCATGAACAACCCTGATTACCCCATTCTAATTGTGGATGATGAAGAAAATACGCTGCGCAGCATGCGCCTTGTGCTGAAGTCCGAAGGGTACTCCAACATCGTGACGGAAAGTGACAGCCGTAAGGTGCTTTCCCGGTTGAGCAAGGATCCGTTAGTCTCGGCCATTATGCTGGACTTAAGTATGCCTTACCTTACAGGCCATGAATTGCTGGAGCAGATTAAGACCAATTATTCCCACATTCCGGTGCTGATCATCACGGGCTCCAATAATCTGGAAACGGCCGTTGATTGCATGCGGAAAGGCGCCTTTGATTACATTGTAAAACCCGTGGATAAAAACCGCCTTCTATCAAGCCTGCGCATTGCCCTGGAGTTTAGCGAGCTTCAAAGCATGAACCATAATCTAAAGGAGCATTTGTTCAAGCGCGCATTGGATTACCCGGAAGCATTTGAAGAAATTGTAACGCAAGACGACCGCATGTTTCAGCTGTTCAAGTATATTGAATCCGTGGGGAAATCAACGCAGCCCGTTTTAGTTACCGGCGAAACGGGGGTTGGCAAAGAACTGTTCGCCCGCGCCATTCACCGCCTTAGCCAGCGCAAGGGTGAATTTGTTTCAATCAACGTTGCCGGGCTAGACGATGCCATGGTCTCGGACTCGTTATTCGGCCACACAAAAGGGGCCTTCACTGGGGCTATTAATGCGCGTAAAGGCCTTGTGGAAACCGCCGCAAACGGCACCTTGTTCTTAGATGAAATCGGCGATATGCCCATTCAAAGCCAAGTGAAGCTGTTGCGCTTGCTTCAGGAGAAAGAATACTACCCGGTTGGCGCGGATCGGCCAAGCCGAAGTAATGCGCGCATTATTGTTGCCACGCACCGGGACTTGCGGGAGCTGCAAAAAGAAAACGCCTTTAGAACAGATTTATTCTACCGCTTAAGAACACACCACATTCACGTTCCGCCCCTAAGGGAACGCTTGCGTGATATTCCCTTGCTTGCCGATTACTTTGCTGAGATTGCCGCAAAACAGTTGAACAGAAACCCGCCCCTAATTCCCCTAGCAACAGCCCGCTATTTGCAAAAATACCACTTCCCCGGCAACATTCGCGAGCTTGAAGGCCTGGTGTACGATGCCGTGAGTAATTGCCAAACCAACGAGCTGACGAGTCAATCGTTTGAAAGCAGGTTGAATTTGGATGAAGGGACAGGCAAAACACCAATGCCGTTCAACCCCAGCCAACTGCTAGAGTTCAACGATCGACTCCCCACGCTGAAGGAGGCTGATTGGCTTTTAGTTACCGAAGCCATGGAGCGCGCAAACTTCAATCAAACCATTGCAAGCTGGCTTTTAGGCATTACCCAGCAAGCCTTAAGCAAAAGGATTAAGAACATGGAGGAGATTCACGGCGCGCCAATGTTAAGGCGAAAATCCCCGAATTCACAATAAAAGTTGTAGGCGCTAACAACAGGTATAAGCATAACATTATCAGCAGTTTAACTTTTTCCCACAAATTAAATTGTAACATCGGCCTAGTGCCTTACAGGCCGTAAGTTGTTCTATATCAGCATTTTGAAACTGCTAGGAAACCGTTAAAATTTGGTGATTATTTTGCAGTGTAGCAGGCATGATGAAAAAGCCTGCTGTACTCCTTTCAATCACTATTTCTACCGCTGTTGTCATCGGCTTAGCTCTGTTCATCAGGAGCTCCGATAATTCAACAGTTGATGATAAGAACTTACCCACGACCGAAAAAGTTAGTTCCACAATTGCGAATAACGACGCATCGATCGCCGCGCCTTCCCAAGTTCAAGAAGTCGTTCCCGGGCCAGCGGCAACAGTTGCTCAATACTTACCCGATAATTTAACGTTAAAGTCCGCAAACTCACACCCGCTGCTGACTTCCGGCACATCCTTGAAAGTCGTGAATCGGCCGCTAAAAAATCTTAGAAAACTTATTGAATCTGATGAGCAAGGCGGGTTCCTAAACCCGATTTACTCGCCAGATGGTTTGCAGATCATGCTGACCCGAACCGGCTACCAAGGGATTTACTTGGTTCCATCAAGTGGTGGAATTCCGGAAAAAATCTGCGATGACAACGCCTACTTTGCGAAGTGGACTCCTGAAGGGTTGATTGAAGTTCGCAACACGGAAAACGAACTTCGCTTGTATGATTTGGATGGGACTCTTCTTAGCACGGGTACATTTGATCCCAAGCAAGAAGCTGCCTTTACGGATAACGATGTCATCTACATGCACTCCAAAAACGGAGAAGCACCCAAAGCCATTACCGATTCCAACGACCGCTATATTGCCCCTACTCCCGCCCCTGATGGCGATGCCGTGGTCTACATGGGCATGTACTCAGGGCTTTACTACGCGGACCCTAACAACCTTTCCGAACCCATTTTCTTAGGTTCAGGCGGCAGTAATGTTCAGTGGACAAATCAAGGCAACGGCTTCTTGTTTGAGCAGTCTCGCGATGACGGCCACACCTATGTTGAAAGCGATATTTATTATTTTGATATTGCCAGCGGCGAAAAACAAAACCTTACAAGCGAGTTCAATGGAGTAGGCCTAAATCCTACCATTGGGCCAAACGGCACCTCCGTTGCCTTTGAAGTAGACGGAGCAATTTACCACGGTGAAATTCCCTAATACATTTGTAGCTTAGGGTTATTTATACAGGCAGGGATGCCAGAGGAAACATTCTAGAAAGAGGTAATTACATAAGGTATGAAAACTACATCTATTATCCAATCAGGTTTGATGGCACTTGCTTTTGCTGCAACGCTTCCATCGCTATCAAATGCTCAAACAAAAATCTACATTGATCCAGGTCACGGTGGTTCGGATCCCGGTGCTGTAAACAGTACCTTTGGCACGCAAGAAGCCGCTCGCGTTCTTTACACCGGCCTTGAATTGCGCAATTATTTGAATGCTGATTCCGCGAATACCTCTGGCGGCGGCAACTGGACCACACGGATGTCGCGCACAACAAACGTTTCGGTTAGCCTTTCTGCTCGTTCCGTGGATTCCAACAACTGGGGCTCCGCGCGTTTCCTTTCCATCCACCAGAACGCCTTCAACAAATCAGCAAACGGCACGGAGACCTTCTCCTTCTCAAATGGTACAACGGCTGCAAACCTTCGCGACCGCGTACAAGAGGAAGCGATTATCGCTTGGGGCCTTGTAAACCGTGGTTCTAAAACGGCGAATTTTGCTGTTATTCGCGATACAAGCGCACCTGCAATCCTCACAGAAATGGGCTTCATTGATGCACCGGCAGATCATCCCAAGTGTTCTTCCAACGTGGAATGCTCTAAATACGCTTTGGGTATGTTGTACGGCATTCAGCGGCACTACGGCCTTGCTAAGTTCAATCCAGGCGGTTCTGGCGGCGGGCCAAACCTTCCTCCTACAACGGGCATTGTGGTAGATAACACAAGCTCCGCTTACACGGAAACAGGTTCATGGGCTAATTCAGCATCATCGGGCTTCTACAATACAGAGTCTCGTTTTGCTACGGCATCTTCCACAAATAACCGCGCAACTTGGGCTCCTAACCTTACCCAATCAGGCCAATACCAAGTGTACGTTTGGTACGTTGCTGGCAGCAATCGTTCAACGGGTGCAGCATACAAAATCAACCATCTTGCGGGCCAATCTACGGTAGTGCGCAACCAAACATCAAACGGCAGCCAGTGGGTATTGTTGGGTACATACAACTTCAACTCTGGTACAGCTGGTACTGTACAGCTTGATGGGCCAACATCCTTGAATGGCGGACTATCAACAACGGTAGTTTCAGCTGATGCTGCGCGCTTCCTACGCATTGGTGATCTTCCATCAACTGAAGTGGTTGTGGACAACACTGATCCCGGTTTCACGGCTCCTTCTGCAAACTGGTTCCCATCATCATCCGTAGCGGGTTACCTAGGCACAAACTACCATGCTCGCGCTACGCAGCTGATTAGCGATGCAGCCAGCTGGAGTGCAACACTCCCAGCATCTGGCAGCTATGAAGTATTCGCTCGTTGGACAACTGGTACAAACCGCGCAACTTCTGCACCGTTCATTGTAGTCCACTCAGGCGGCAGCACAACCGTTGCCAGAAACCAGCGAAACAACAACGGCACTTGGGTTTCACTGGGTACGTTCAACTTCAATGCTGGCACTGCAACCCGTGTGCGCTTGTCATGCTTCACAAGCTCCGGTGATTACGTCATTGCCGACGGCATCAAACTCGTTCAGCAATAATTGCCTCAGTAAATCCTCAACGTAAGTAACTGATTAGGCCACTTCGCAAAGTAATTTCGAAGCGGCCTAATCTATTTTTACCCTGAGCTTTTGTTTGCCTTTTTACCCACCCTGCAACACAGTTTCATGAATTTGATTGAGGTGTAAAAAGTTCCCACATGCCAACCCGTAAATACTTCAGCCGCTTTCGCCCTACTGTTTTTTCACTCGCGTTAATTGCCGCGTGCGCCTCGCCGAAATCATTTGTTTCAGCCCACGAAGCTTTCGTGGAGGAGCCAACACCTCAGCCCTCAGCACCTGCAGGCTCCACAAGGCTGAGTAGCGTTACAAACGACTCTGCATTTACCGATGAAGTGAATCTAATTCTTAAACAAGCGATTCAGGAGACAAGCAATGGTGAACTTGAAGCGGCAGCAAAAACGCACGAAAAACTTATCAACGTTGCGCCGGAAGTTGGTTACCCGCGCTTTGCCCGTTTCCTAAAACTCACAAACCCCGCAAAGTTACCAGATTTTTCAGCAGCACTTTTGGCAGATGATTCCCTACCCATTAGCCTTCGCGCAAGAACCCTGCTTACAATGGATGAAGCTGATGCTGCGACCACGCTTTTGGAGGGGGCTGTGAACTCCCAAAACGGCGCAGAAAAAACAGCCAATACCATTCTGTTATCTACTGCTTACAGAAAAACTAATCAACCCGCCAAGGCTGATCAATTGATCGTTCAAGCCCTGCGGGGACTTTCCCCTGAGGACCGCCGGTTGCTGGCTAATCACTTTTTCACACGCCTTGGCAACCCCCTCCCCACTTCACCAAGCCTGCTGATGACAGCCCTAGATCTTGGGTATATTGAAATGAACCAAACCACCGTTGAACGGCGAGAACTGTTGGATTCAATCTTATTCTCCCAACAAGAAGCAGGGGCATATTTTGAGCTAAGAAAAGCACTCACCACCAGCACCCAAACGCTGGGGCCAGTGTCACTTCACTTGTTGGTACGGTTGTACCTTTTAGAGGGACGCATGGAGGACGCCAGCCAACTCCTCGGCGCTGAAGGAGAAAAGTTTGTATCCTCATCCTATTACACGGAGCTTGCTAAGGAGCGCGTTGCCCTGTTTGAATCTACATTCCAGCTAGATCTTGCGCTGATTCTTTCGCGAGAAATTGCAGAACGTGAACAGAAAAGCGTTGAAAAACCCCAGCAGGATTTTTTCCTCACATTCATTAATTCAAAGCAATATGAAGAAGCGTTGAAAATAAAACCAAATCTTGAAACCGCCCTTCAAGAACCAAGGGACAGGGCCCTTATTATGGGCCTGATTGAACTTGCTGCCTTCCAGAAAAACGTGGAACAAGTCGTGAATCTGTACGCAGCAATCCCTAAAAGTGTTGTCCGTGAGGAGCGTGCACGGCTTCACCAGAATATCTTTCGTCAGCTTGTGAATACAGCTGAACACTTGATAGTAGAACAATTAATTCGCGAGCAGTTTAGGGATAACCCTGATGCCACCGAGCCAGCGCTTTGGTTGCTTGCCGCCGCTGCTGCTGTGGAGAGCAGGCTAAAACCAAATGAGTTTGAAGCCCGTTACCAATATGTGCGCCTTGCACCAAACGATACCGAAGAGCTTGAAGCCTTAGCCTTTGAAGCCGCGGCAATTGCGCTAGAACTTTCAACAGCAACCCCTGAAGAATTGGAACAGTTTGACGTTCCCCAGGAGGAGCCAAAACGCTTTTATGAGCTTGCAGAAGCCTGCCTACAAACGCTGATCCGCTCTCGACCCTACGCACCAGAACCCATGCAGCAGTTGATTCGTTTATACAGGGACACAGGAAATCCCGAGCAAGCAATCATGGTTCCTGAAATGATTGCTAAAGGGACACAGAACCTTTTGATTCTTAAGAATTGTGGCTTTGTGCTTAGCTTGGAAGGTTACCCAGAGCTTGCCCTTGAATACTACGACAAAGCCCTTCAGCTTGATCCTGCTAACATGGATATTCTAACAAACAGAGCCGCCGCCCTTACCCGCCTAGACCGATGGGACGAAGCTATTGAGTTCTACAAATCAGCGCTGGAGGAAGGTTTCCAAGGTAAACCTTGGCATAATCATGAATACATTCTTCGCTTATGGGCCGTTGCCGAAACACTCAATCAAGAAGCTGAAATGGAAAACTACTTCAAGGAGCTAGCAGAGAATTCAACCATCCCCTGGCAGGATGAAATACTAGATAATTTAGCCGCACTCTTCATGAAGTTGAACCGCCCTGAGGATGCAGCATTTTATGCTCATAAAATATTAGAGCGGGAACTGCCCCCTGCACAGCGACTGAAAATTTGGGAGAAGTTGATCGCAGCATTCCGATCTGATTCCGCAAAGGTTGAAGAATACTACACAACCGCCCTCAGCGAATTGCAGGCTTCGACTAAAGAATATTCCGCGCTCATGATCAATTATTCCCGCTACTTGAAGGACGTGGGGCGCAATGATGAAGCCGTTCAGCAACTGATGAAACTCAATCAAACCCACACAACCGCTGAAGCTTTGGATGCTGTATTCTATGCTGCGCTCATTCAAGAAGAATCCGGAAATGTAGACGAAGCTAAAATTCTTTACCAACAATACCTCAACTCATTCTCGGTGAATTTCACCCTCAGAAAAGAAGCAGAAAAACGAACTTCTATCCTTACAAAAAGTGATTCCGAATAATTTCATGATTTCTCCTCATCATCAGCATACACTATTTATACGCCAGTTACTAGCAGTGATTTATACTCTCATAAGCTTGGGTTTGCCAGCCCCCTTACTTGCTCAAACAGGGACGGAGTTTATTGGAACCCTTGTTTTTCCGCGCGGAACAGCAAACGTGGAAATCCTACAACATGAAGGTCGGGGTTCTACGTTCAAACCCTCAAAAGCAGGAGCACCTCTTCAGCAAACTGGTTCAACGTTTGCCCTTGCCAGAACGCCAACACCCAACACTGAGATCGAAATTGTTGGCGAAAAAATTCTTCGTCAACGGTTTCTTTGGCCCCACGAAAACGGGCAAGCGTCATCAACTGCTACGTTTACGCTTCAAGAAGGTGTTACTTCAACGGGCGCTTTAAAGAGTGGGGACACAGTTATTGAAGATGCCGTTTTGGGGCCCATCCTTCCTTTTCAACAAGATGATCTTGAACCGATTGATGCCGTACCGTTCTTTATTACAACAAGCGAAAACGGCGCGTTCTCATTACCAGGATTACTCCCGAATACCACGTACCAAATTTACATCGATGCACCCGGTTTTGAGCAGGACGAACGCCTAATTAGAAGCGGCGAACCCTTTGAGTTTAATCTTCAACCCAGCAGCACCTTGATCTCAGGAACGGTTCAAGGTGAACGAACGTTCACTGTTATGCCAAAATCCAACGTTCGACTTCAAAGTACATCCACCCTTTTTTTTCGTGTTACTGAAACAAATGAAGCAGGAGCCTTTGAATTTCCCCGAATCCCGGCGGGTGAATATCGGCTGATTGCCGTTGCACCGGATGAAACAATCCCATCGTTGAACACTACTGTCACTCTTAATCCTGATGAATCATTAACGGAATTGACTCTACCCGCCTACGAGTACGCCCGCATTACCGGGCAAGTCTACGACGCTGAAACGCTGCTGCCCATTCAAGGCGTTGAAGTAGTACTGAATAACAAGCGAGCATTTACAAACGAAGCCGGAGATTTTGCCTTTGACCAATACGTTGCGCCTTGGCCAATTCTTCCAGAACTTTTTCACCCTGATTACAAATTTTTGCCTCAGCTACAACAAGGAACTTCCTACCCCGTTTATTTTATGGATTCAACGGACGTAAACGGACTATACTATACGCTTCAAAAAATACGCACCCTTCATATTACAACAAATGAACTCACACAAAACAGTGACACCACAGCCGCAGCCCCCGTATTGCCTTTAGTTGTTCGCACCGTTGAGGTGGAAGAAAAAATCTCCCGCGAAGCAAAACTCACTTTACCAAATGATTCAATCATCCCAATTCCCTCCAAAGGCTCTTGGTTAGTTTACGCCCGCGCTGGCAACTTTGTTAGCAATATCAGTGCGGTTGAATTTGATGAACAAAGCACCTCAAAATCCTTGAGTGTCACTCTTGATGCTGGTGCAAAAGTAAGTGGCACGTTTACGTTCAATGTGCCCAGCAACACAATGCCCTACCCAACGGGCTCCCTACGGTTTCTCAGTAATTCGGTCAACATGCTGGAAACATCCGTTGTTGAAAACGGAACATTTAGTCTTTCGCAAATTCCACCGGGAATATATAGTCTGGAATTTATTCGCCCCGATGGTGAGCCTTGGATTGACCCAATTTCGCTTGAACTTGCTCACCATGCAAATGAGGTTTTAAACCTTACAATCCCCCGCGGGGTGGATGTTCCCGTTGTGGTTGAAGACGAAGAGGGGAACGCTATTCTTGGCGTTGATTTGGCCTTATACGGCACCAACAACCGGCAACGGCAAAATACTGCCACAGGCAAAACGAACTCGGCCGGTGAATTCATTTTTAGCAATGTGGGGCAGGGTTCTGCGACCTTAGAATTACGCCACCCGGACTACAAACCAGGTTCCGAAAAGCTAACAGCAACCCTTAACGCTGAACCGCTACGAGTGACACTGCAGGCCAAAGCAGCTATTGAATTAACCGTACGGGGTTCCGCAGAAGTTCTCAGCCAAGGCTCCGCCTACCTAATGCAACAGCGGGAGGTATTACTCCCCTCCGGCGCGAAGCAGGTGATAGCTGATGTAGTAGGGCAATTCCCAAATTCCGGTGAACCTGTTTACAGAATCATCCCCCAACAGGAAGGTGAGTTTTCCTTAGCATTTGGTGTTGCCAGCGAATGGTCTGTTTCGCCGCCAATAGCTTGGTCATTTTCCGGCAAATCTAAATCCGTTGAACTACAAGTTCCCAGCAAGAACACTATTACTATTACTTGCCCACAATTTTCAAACCCCGACAAAGCCAGTTGGAAGTTGGAACTTGTTAACACAAGCCTGCCAGAGGGAAGGGCAAAAACGGTTTTCAATTCTTTTTCATGGATAACCCAAGGGGCTGTTTTTGAGGACTTACCAAACGGCATTTACTACCTGTTTGCCGAGCACCCAAAAACTGGTGCTCGAACGGTTACTGGAATTTCAGTATTTGAGGCTAACACCTCCGTCCCCCTAGAAGTTGAGGGTGTTAACTATGATTTATTTGGTGTTCTTGTGGATTCTACAGAGAGCGGTGTAGCGAATGCTACAATCGACCTAATGAGCTCGCAAGGAGGTCAATTGATTGATTCCACCACAACGAATAGCCAAGGCGCATTTGAGTTCTACCTGCTGGAGCGCGCTCAACAATACCATGTTGTTGTGCAAGCTGCCGATCAGCGCGAGGTTTTCAGGATGAACTCTTTTCCCGGTGATTCACCTTCAAGAGAAGAAGTTTTTGTGATTCAACAACGTTGCCAATATATTGTTGTACCGCCAACGGGGCGCGAAGTTACGCAACCCTTTATCTTTATGCACCAAGGTGGTGGTGAAAGCTTTACCTATTTAGCCACAGATTTAGAGGAACCAATCGTATTATTTCCCGGTAAATACAGCGTGAATATTGGTGAAGAACAAATTGGCGAAATCAGTGTCCCTGAGTGTAAGCCCTCAGATAAACCGAAGCGCATACCAATTCTTGAACGTTGAGGTTGATGCGTTGATCGTTGTAGATCGTGGAACGGTAATCAGGGTGAGTTGTGCGCAGAATTTTTTCAGATGCTTTTTTGCTTTACTGTTTCAATAATCAACCAACTTACTTGAACGTTGACTCTACAATCGGTGTGGCAAACCACCCTCTGATTAACGCCTCAGCCGGTTTCCCTTTTGGCGAGTAGCTGACTGATTCATCTGAGAAGCTTTTCCATTTGTAGAAGTACACTCCCAACACATCGGGTTCAGCATCCCAAGTTTGAATGAACGCGCGATACGCCATTTCCTGCTCTTCCCAATCCGCGGGATTCTCCAGCGTGTAGTTCCATGGATAAACCGCACCGCCATCAATGGATGGGTACCCGACTTCAGTAAACACCAGAGGGACGCGAACGCCGCTTTCAGCTTTCCAATTCAGGATGAACTCCTTCCAAGTAAGCCAGCTTTCATTCAGCTCAGCTTGTGGGGCATTAAAATCTTTTGTCAACTCATAGTAACTGGAAAGGCCCACAGCATCCAGCTCGTTCCACCAAGCTTCAGGCCCGTGCAGATGATCCCAGTTGCAGGAGTAAAGCAGCTTGCCGGAATAAATATTTCGGGTTTCTTGAATAATGTTTTTCCACTGTTCCGTTTCATTCTCAAGGGAGGCAAATTCACTTCCCACGCCGAACCAATCAACGCCTTCCTCTTCGCACATCTTAGCGTAGTGCTTAATCCAAAAGCCGTAGTTGGCAAACCAGTCATCCCGGTTAGTGGGCTGAAGATTTCCGCGCCAATCCCCTTCTCGTGGGTCAGCAAGCAACACCAACGGCAGCACGAACACGGTAAGCTTTTGGGCTTTTGCTTGTTGGATTGTTCGGCGAATAGCAAGATCAGAGGGGCTTCTGCCTTTGCGTTTTGCCATCAACGTAGACTCTGCGTTCTCTTGTAAAAGGGAGAAGGAAATGTTCAACGAATTTGCCCCCGTAGCAGCAATTTCGGCAATCTCATTTTGGTAATCGTAGTCCTCATGGTAGGCATAAAGGGGAAGCGAGATTCCACGCATTTGTGGTGCTTGCCCAAATGCTGAGGTTGTAACCACTATTGAAAAGATGAGGAGGAATGCGGAATAAAAATACATCATGGAAAAAGCTCTTCGGGAATCAGGGGATTTGTGAATTCTTGTAACCCGAGGCGGCGCTCTGGTTGAAATGAAAAAGAATCTGTTTCAATCTCTAAGGTAATAGTTCCCATCAGATCGGTTCGGTAAACAGGAATATTCAGCTCCAAAAAGCGCTGTAACACGTCGCTATGCGGGTGTTGATAACGGTTGTTTAATCCGCAACTCATGATTGTAGCAAGGGGGCCTAGTGTTTTCAGAAACTCTGGTGTGCTAGACGTTCTTGACCCATGGTGCCCGGCTTTCAGAATTTCAATGCTTGGCAATAAATCTGCATACTCTTGCAATACATACCGTTCCCCGTGCGCTTCAAGATCAGCCATTAAGAGAACATCTGTTGTGCCTTTGGTAAATAAGAAGACCATCGATGCATCATTACGGGGGTTTTCGGGAATGTACGCATCATCAGGGTGTAGCACAGTTAGGCTTGTGCGCTCATCCAGCTGTAGGGCTGTGCCCTGCATGGGGATACTAATTCTACCCAAGGCTAAATCAAGCTGATTACTTGTCTGCAGTTCAAGGATTATAGCCTCATAGGTTTCAGCATTGTTCACCCAAATTTCTGCCACAGGATAATTCAACAGCAGCTCCGCCAAACCACCGATGTGGTCGGCATCAGCATGGGTGAGAGCCAGTAAATCAATGGAGCTAATACCATACTGTTGAAGCTCTCGCACTAATTGTTTGCCCGTGGGTGGGCCTACATCAATCAAGATCGTGGTATTTCTATGCTGAATAACGGTTGCATCGCCCTGGGAAACTTCCAGAAAAAGTACCCGCGTCCCTAAGTCGCTGGCTTTTGGAATCACCAAAATAATTGCCAACAGTGTGAAGGGAATCATGGAGTAAAATAGAAGTTGCCCCGGCCCTTCATTAGGGCGAAAAGAGGGACGCATCAGCAGCCATGGGCTTCCGGCCACAGCAAGGTAGAACAGGATAACAAAACCGAGGGGGAATTGCCCCTCAATGGGAACGGCGGCAAATGGGATGAGGGACAAGGCAGTTGTTGCCTGTAAAAGAAACTCTGCCAGAACCCACTGCACGTTCGAGAGCAGTGCAACGGAGAAAACGATTTCTACCAAAGCGCTTGCATAGGAAACCAGCAGAACAAACGGCATTAGAAACAACACCACTGTGTTTGAAACTGGGGAAATTAGGGAGAACTCCCCCATGTTGCGAATCAACAGCGGGGCAAGAATGAGTTGAATCAGCGTTGAAGTAACAAACGTGCCGAGCACATAGGTGATTACTTTTTGAATCCAACTGGGGAGCGATTTTCCTTCGAAGTATTCCTGCATCCGTTGCACTAACGGTGCAAATAATGGGAGTAGTAAAAGGAGAACGGCGGCACATAAAAACGAGAGTTGAAAATCCACCTGCCAAAAGGACTTTGGGTTGATAAGGAGAAGAACCAACGCCACGCTGGACAACAGTGACAGGGGCTCGAATCGGCGTTTCATCAGGGGTTCAAAACTAAACAGCGTAACAAAAAAAGCGGCGCGCAATGCACTTGACCGGAACTCCACCATTGCACAAAAAAAGATCATTGCCAGTGCAATTGCAAACGGAACAATTCTTACCGGCAGAACAAACCGAAGCAGCAACAGCAAACCAAACCCCACGATGCCCGTGTGAAGGCCACTAATGGCGAATATATGGGCAATACCAATTTGCCGAGCCGCCGTGCGTAATTCTGGTGTAATGCCCCCAGTTCGTCCTAATGTTATTGCTGCCAGCAGGGACGCATGGGCTTCCGGCAAATGCCGATAGTAAGATGCTTCCACTGCGTTGGCCGTAGCACGTGCTAGGTTTATCCCGGCGCTGAATACACCTGTTGCGGGTTGAATTTCCCCATCGAGTTGCGTTGCTTGAAACCCCACCACTGCCCCTTGCCCCGCAGCGTAAGAATCGATTGAAGGCCCCTGTATTTGAGTGGCAATTGGCCTAGGCTTGCCGATGAGTGACACGTAATCCCCGCGACGCAATGTGTTCACGGCTTCAATATCATAGGCCCAAACAACCACCGGTGCTGCCACGGTATAGGCTGTTCCCCTGTTGGCAAACGTTGCACCCGGTTGCAGCCAAAAACTGCCGCCTGTAAGGGGCGAGCGCATGGGTTGTTGCACAATCCCAGTTAGTTGAACCAATTCCGTGGGGGCTGAAAAAAGTTGTTCCCGTGTTTGCAGTGCTTGCGCTTTGGCAAGCTCCGCCTGGCTTTGCAGCACAAGCCCTAAGCCCACAAACAGCGCTAGAAAATGTATTACCGTTGGGCGCCTAAATCGAACAAGAGCGAACACCCCACCCAACGCGATTATAGCAACACCGGCAAAATACGTTTGCAGTTGAAGTGAATGCCCCGCAACTAAGCCGGTAATCAGCGCAAGCAACGCAAGAAAACTAGGCCTAAGCGGCTGCCAGTTGGATTGCGCCGGGCCGATGTTGCCCGCCGTGTTGAGAGCGAACGCACCCGCCGCTCCCGAAGGATTAGTTGGCAGTTGGGGCTGATGGAGCGTCTGCGGGCTGGATCTCCACGGGCGAAGCCATTTCATTTTCGGAACTCTTCCTGCGGGGCATAATTCCCCGTTGAACAGCTGCGCGAGCAATCATTTGCGCAGCAAGTGGTGCGGTAAGAAATTGAAACGCAACAATCAACACTGCTTTGGCAATCTCATTTGCATCGTAGGTAAGTAAACCAATGCCAAACACAAAGAAGGAAAAGCCAAATGTTAACGATTTTGATGAAGCCTGTAAGCGCAAGTAAACATCGCTAAAGCGAAATACGCCGACCGTGCCGACAATGGTAAAGAATAACCCAAGGTAAATGCAGGCTTGAGCAAAAAAATTAATCATCAAACAAGCGCCCCTTTTCAATAAACTTAGCAAGAGCAATAGTGGTGATAAAGCCAACAATGCTGAGCACTAGGATTGCATCTAAAAAGTAGATCGTACCAATAGCAATTCCCCACAGCGCACCGAGTGACATGATGATCAGCATGATTGCCTCCATACACATCAGGCGGTCGAGGTTCGTAGGACCAAGCACGAAGCGAATCACCAAGAGTGACAGGCAAGAAATAAGAATTACTAAGCTGATAATAATCATATGTTAAGGCCGATCCTTTCCCTTCAAAATATCGATCGGTGCTCGCAGGGAAAGTATGTCTTCATTCGTGGGCTTTTTGTACATGGTATGCACCAGCAAAAAATTTGCATCTTTATCCACTAAGCAGGAGAGCGTTCCCGGAGTGAGTGTGATGCGGTGGGAAAGTAAAGCGACTTCTCGTTGTGTGAGGTCATCAATCGGAAGGGCAAACATATGAGAATTGTGGTAGTCTTTTGAAGTTAGAATATCATAGCTCATCATCAGGTTGGATTTTACTAAATCAATTAGGAAGTCTTGTACAAAAAAAGCGGTGTTGATGAGGCGTTTACCAAGGGGGAGTTTTTCAGAAGCCACGTTATTGATAATTCGTGTAAAGAGGAAAATCACAAAAGCAAAGGCAAAAATAATTGGTGCCCAATCAATAAAGAAAAATGAAATCAGAATAACAAACACGGCAACTACAACGGCGCGCGTGCTTAATGTGTTTTGCTGAAACTCTTGCTTCAACGTTTCCTTTGAATTGCGGGAATCAGTGGTCATTGGATTAATTCCTCCTGTTGTTCTGCAGCCGTTGAAACGCCGTGTGAATCGATGTTCTGTTGACGAACCTCCTCATTTACGGGCTCAAACCCCGAGGGCAAGGCAAGCATTCGCTCTGCTGGATTTAATGCATCCACCCCCGCTTGCCCAAGAACGGCAAACACGTATTGTTCTTGATTCAATGCATCGTTGGCGGCGCGTTCTGCTAAAGGAAACACAACACCACTTCCCAATCCTAGTACAAGGGACAAAATAACAAGCAACGCTGTGGAAGCCACAAGGGCGGGTTTTTGGTTGCTTGTTTTTGTTTCGTTTTCCTCTTTCCCCCAGAACACATAACTCCAAATTTTTGTCATGCTGAAGAGTGTAAACATTCCTGTTACAATGATGATTGCCAAGTAGAAGCCGTTGCTTTGTTTAATTGTTTCAAGCACGAGGGCGAACTTGCCGTAGAACCCCGACAACGGCGGAATCCCTGCAAGGGAAAACGCCGCAAGGGCAAACAGAAAGGCAATCGCCGGCCTACGATGCAGAAGGCCTTTGACGTATTTAAGGCCGTCCGTTCCTTCCTCTTGATGTACCAAACCACCAATCATCAGGAGTGCAGATTTTACAATCATGTTGTGGAAGATGTAAAAGATCCCCGCAGCCAAGGCTAACGGCGTCATTAACCCAAGGGCGAAAATCATGTACCCAATTTGGCTGATGATGTGCACGGAGAGAATGCGGCGAATCGTCCACTGCCCTACCGCGCCCATGACACCAAGGAACATGGTTGCCGCACCAATGGCGAGCAGCAACGGGCTGAACCACTGTTGCCAATGATCGGTAAACATCAGCGTAAACGTGCGGAACAAACAGTACACGCCTACCTTTGTAAGAATGCCGCCGAAGTATGGCAGAATAGAAATTGGCGCTTTTGGGTATGCATCGGGCAGCCAAAAATACAGAGGGAATACCGCAGATTTTGAGGCGAACACCAGCAGCAAAAGCGTGCCCATAACAAGCGCAGCACTACTGCCTGGCAAGTTTGAAAGTCGCACGGCCAACTCTGCCATATTTAGCGTTCCAAAGAAGCCGTAAACCAACCCCGCTGCTGCCAAGAAAAATGTGCTGGCAATAAGGTTAAGCACAACGAATTTAATCCCCTCGCGCAGTTGGGGCATTTGCCCCCCGTGAACCAATAGGCCGTAGCTGCAGAGCAGTAACATCTCGAAACTTACAAAGAGGTTGAACAAATCACCTGTAAGAAAGGCCCAGTTTACACCGCTGCCTAAAAGCAAAAACAAGGGGTGCAAAAACATCCGCTCTTCATCATCGGTGGAGGAACCTGTCACCATAAACCAAAACGTACACGCGTGAACAATGCTGGCAAACAAAACCAAAAGCGCGGCAAATGAATCAGCGACGAATACAATGCCAATCGCCATCGGCCAATCGCCAACGCGCAAGGCCGCAGTTCCTTCACCCAAAACAGTTGATAACAGATACAACGATCCCAGCACCATGGCGTGAGTTGTAATCCCCGCAATCCAACGTTGGGCAGGGAGGGAACGTACGAAGAACAACGTTAGCATTGCTCCCAAGATTGGGAGCAGAATGGGGAGTAGGATTACATTCACAGTTCATCCTCCTCACGGGGTAGTTCGCTAAACTCAATGGAGTTTGTTTCCTGCACACCGCGCGCAACCAGGATAATTAGAAAACCTGTGACGCCGAAGTTGATTACAATCGCCGTAAGAATTAACGCCTGCGGAAGGGGATCAACGGGATTGAATGGCTTTGCTTCATCTTGAAATTTTTCAGCAGTAGTTTCACCTTCAATTAGGGGCTCACTACTTTTCACAAGGGTGTAATCTTTTTCCGGAACAAACGGCGGAACTGTATCTGCAGACCACCCACTAAGCGTGAGTAACAACACAAATGTTGCATAACTCATGAACGTGGCGCCCAGAAGAATTTCAAACACGTTGCGCCGCATCATCAGGTAAAAACCAGTGCTGAAAAACAGTGTCACTAACAGGGAAGAAAGTAATGTCATCATCTTAAGTTTCGTTAGAACCTCCCAAACGTGCGAATAAGTTTTAGGCCGGTACCAACAACAACCAAATACACGCCTAAATCAAAGGCTAATGCGCTGGAGATTCCAACACTCCCCGCCAGAGGGACAGTGAAGTATTGAAACGCGCTTGTAAGGAAGGGAAAGCCAAAGAGTATGGAGGTAAGGCCCGTTGTTACCGCGATGAGCACACCAATGGGAATCAGCACAACGGCATCGAACGTGCCGAAGGGTTCTTTGTCACGGGGGTAATATAAGTGAAACGGCGCTAAACCAACCACGGTCAACAGCCCCGCAATAAAGCCCCCGCCCGGGCTATTGTGACCTGCAAAGTACAGGACAACCGCTAAACTTAAAATGAGGAAAGAAATCGGCGGCGCATACTGGCTAATCATTAGGCGAACATCGCGATCAATCGGGTGGCGAAACAACTCTTCCTGCTTCACTAGACGAACGGGTGAAATATGGTTGTCGCTTCCGGGGAGAATATCTTTTGAACCAAGGTCTTGTTCAAAAAAACCGTCGCGATTTGAATACAACATTTTTCGTTGTGTCATCAACAGCAGGGCAACA
The DNA here is from genome assembly GCA_036751885.1 of Candidatus Sumerlaeota bacterium. Lineage (GTDB taxonomy): Bacteria > Sumerlaeota > Sumerlaeia > SLMS01 > JAHLLQ01 > JANRMB01. Next base: position 7,861 of record DAIOTT010000011.1, on the reverse strand, counting down.
GCGCCTAGGGCAGCAATACCCAACACGATGATCTCGCCAAACGTATCAACGGCTCGGAAGTCCACCAGGATAACGTTAACAATATTCGCCCCGCCGCCGGAATGGGCTTCGGGATCCGTTGCGGGTGGGTACTTGCTGTAATCCCGGTAGTATTCGTAGGGGGTGAGATTGCCCGCAATGACGGGTTGCTGGCGAACCTCAGTTTGGGAACCCGCATAGGTGAGCACGCCGAAAAACACCCCGGCCGTAATCGCCAGAGCAGCGGGCAATGCGCGCCCGCCCTTGCGATCCGGCTGCTCGGCCTTGCGCGGCAAGTGAGCAAGCAGCAGCAAAAACATAAACAGCGTGGCAACTTCCACTAAGATTTGCGTGAGTAATAAGTCCGGTGCTTTATAAACTAAAAAGAAAAAGGCAACCATAACACCTGCCACGGAAAGGCTGATTAAGCGAACCAACTTTTGATTGCTTGCCACCACTGTTCCTACAGCAACGGCGGAGGTTATCAGCACCACCAGCATCATGAGTTTAGCATCCCACTCGCCCGCTTCCCATGTCACTCCGGGAAGTGTTTGGAACAATGTATAAAGCGGGTAAATCATCACCGCAACAAAGGCTAACAACGTAACAAACACGTTGCGCTTTAAAGAAGGCGATTGAATGAACCCATGGCTTGTTTTGGCAAACCAAGGAACAAGGCGAAGAAAGATTGCATTGTAACTTGCAGTAAAATAAGCCGGGCTGCCGCACGCCTGATGGGCCTTTTCAATCGCCCCTGAAAAGTAAAATACAAGGGGCCCGCTCAACAAAAACAGAAACATGCTGAGCCAAAAAATCAGATCAATGTACTTGTACATCCCAAACGTGAAACCGCTGCTTGTGGCATAATAGGCGGAATTCACCAACGCGCCGATTGGTTTCTCTAACAGGGGAACGTAAAGCCCGCCGAGTACGCATAGCAGCATCAGCAAAGCAGGGGCAAATAACATCCCCGCGCTCCCCTCATGGGGGTGAAGCCCTTCATCACGAGGCTTGCCAAAGAAGGGCGAAATGATCATGCGCAAGCAATAAGCAACCGTAAAGATGCTGGTAAACACCGCCATGAACGGGAACGCAACCGCCAAGAACCCCTGTGTTTTAACGTGGAGCGCGGCATGAAGAAACAACTCCTTGGCCACAAACCCAAACGTGAGCGGAACCCCAGCCATGGATAAGCACCCAATGATTGTGAGCACCGCAGTGACAGGCATCGTTTTAATCAGCCCGCCCATGCGGCGGTAATCCCGCGTGTGCAAAGCGTGATCAATCACCCCCACAAGCATGAACAACGCCCCCTTGAAAAACGCGTGGCTTGCTACCAATAGTAAATCCATGGGTAAAAGGTGATCGGGATCGTTCGTCAATTTATAGCCGAAGCCGTAGTACGCCGTTAGCAAGCCCAGCTGGCTAACCGTTGAGTGGGCAAGAAGTTGCTTTAAATCCTTTGAAAGAATCGCCATAAAGCCGCCGAAAAGCATGGTAATAACGCCAACCGTTGGCACCAGCAACAACCACAAGCTGTGATCACCAAAAAGGGGGTACAAACGGCCTAGCAGATAAATCCCCGCCTTAACCATGGTTGCTGCGTGAAGGTAAGCGGAAACCGGTGTGGGCGCCTCCATGGCACCGGGAAGCCAGTATTGAAAGGGAAACTGAGCGCTCTTAGTAAAGGCCCCCAGCAGAAATAACACAAGCGCCACACCAGAGCCCGGGTGCTGCACAATTAAACTGCGGTTTGCCCAAAGGGAATCCCAATCCAAGTTCATGGGCTGGCCTGAATCCCACAAAATCCACCCCACCATGGCAATGCCCGCCAGCAGGCAAAGCCCGCCGCCAGCGGTTGTTACAAGGGCTCGCAAGGCGCCCTCACGGGCTGCCGCTTTGTGATTCCAATGGCCGATCAACAGAAACGAACTAATACTTGTAAGCTCCCAGAAAACAAACATCATTAAAATGTTTCGGGAAAGCACCACCCCCAGCATTGCCCCCATAAAGAAGACCATGACGCCGTAGAACCGCCAAGGTGAATCCGAAGGCTCCATATAGTAGCCTGAATACCAAAACACCAGCCAACCAATGCCCAGTACCAGCCAAGCATAAAAAAGCGCCGGCCCATCAAGCCAAAGGCCTAACTCCAACCCTAAGGATGAAACCCACGGAACCGCGAAACTTGTTGGCTCTGCAACATTCCAATTTGCGGTAAGCACGCCCAGGCAAATCAGGCACAACGTTGTAATTGCAAGAGCCAGTAGCCGCGGTAAGGCGTTTGAAGATTTCGGTGAAAACCAAAAAAGCAAAGCCCCAAGAAACGGCAAGCTCAGCAATAACGGAAGAAGTAAGGTCATAAATTACCCGACGAAATTACACAGAATAATAATTAGACAAAGCCGTATAACAAAATAACGGCCTAAACGGAAGCAAAGTGTTGGAATTACAGCCGATGGGCGGCAACCCTCAAGTTTGCTTCAATCACGATTTCCTCATAAAAATTTCCCCGCCAACAAACTTGCCGTTGTACACGCCCGCCAACATGTGGCTAAATCCCTTCATATTACCAAATAGAAAGACTCCACCCGATGATCCTCTCAGGCGAAGAAATCCGTCGTGTTCTCAACGAGAAAATCTTTATCGAACCCTACGATCCTAAACTGCTGAACCCCAACAGCTACAACCTACGCTTGCACGATGAACTGATGGTTTACGAGGAAGACTGTTTGGATATGAAGCGCCCTCACAAAACCAAGATCGTGAAAATCCCTGAGGAAGGACTAGTGCTAAAGCCCGGAACCCTTTACTTGGGCCGCACAATTGAGCACACCCGCACGGAGGACTACGTTCCCATGCTGGAAGGGCGCTCCAGCATTGGCCGCTTGGGCCTGTTTGTACATGTAACCGCCGGCTTCGGCGACGTCGGCTTCTCCGGCTTCTGGACGCTGGAGATCAGCGCCATTCAGCCAATCAGAATCTATGCAGGCGTGCAAATCTGCCAAATTTTCTACCACCAAATTGTTGGGGAATACATTCGCTACGACAGCGGCAAATACCAGAACAACAGCGGCATTCAAGCCTCTAAACTCTACAAAGACTTCGAGCAATCACCAACAAACCCAACGTTACCGGGAACGGCGAGCCCTGCAAGTACCAAACCCGTGAAGCACTGAGCCCTGGCGCCGAGCCCCAGCTCGGGACGCCCCCAAAAAAACTAACCATCCAACCCAATCTCACGAGCAAATGAACGGGTAAAATCCTCGATAATCGGCAGAAACGTTTCCGTTTCTTCTTCCGTACAACGGTAGCTTGCGCCCCCGGTTGAGTAGATGATTATGTACTTTAAGTCCCGGGTTTCACTGATTTCAATTCGGTTAATGTGTTCGATATTGATAAATTGCGTGGGCGAAATTTGGATTAATTTCATCGAAGGGTCCCTTTCCGAGGCGGCATTCTAAGCCAAGTGTTTGATAGTGTTTATTGTTGACTATCATTCAAGGCGTCCGCAAGGTTTTCAACGGTCAGTTTGTACCGTTTTCCGGTTGTGCTTGGAGCTCAGTCAATCTCAGCGGGGTCATTCACTAGGGTTCGGCATGCGCGAGTTAGGCGCTGACCGTACTGTTCCCACTGAAAATTTAGGGCTCGTTTGCGGGCGTTCTGGCTTAGCTGATTGCGGAATTCGCGGTTTGTAACAAGGCGCTCAACGGCCTCGCAGAGGGCTTGTACATCACCAGTTGGAATGATTAGGCCTTCTTTTTCGTGCCGCACCACGGAGCCCGATTCATATGTTGTAATCACGGGCAAGCCTAGGGCAAGCGCCTCGTAAATTACTTCAGCGGAGCCCTCAGCATAGCTGGGGAGAATAAAGAAATCCGCTGCGGCAAATTCCTGATGGATGCTTGTTCGTGGAACTCGACCCAGAAAGTTGAGGTTCCGAAACCGCTCGTGGTGACGGATTGTCTCAGTCACTCCCCCGGCGATTCTCCATTGTAGGCTTTTATTACCCAGAGCTTTAGCAGCATCGGCAACCAAATGAATCCCTTTGCGGAGTTCACAGCTTCCCACAAAAAGAATGCGCCCAACCTCTGGTTCCGCCTTTAGGGAAGTCCACCCAGGGGGCGTGCAATAGGGTACCAGTATACACCGATGTTGTTCTTCCGTTGAAAGGCCCAGTGTTTCGGCAACGAACGGTGAGGGAACGATAAAGAAATCCGTAAGCTGTTTAACGCGTTCCCAACGCTCTTGCCCAAAAGCCATAAACTCCGAGGTGAACGGCGTTTCAAGATCTGGGTGCTGCTGCCTTAATTTTTGCATAATCTGATGGGTCAAGGGACTAAGGAAAACCTCCGTGACAATTGTTCTGCCGTGTTTGCGGGCAAAGTTTAGAAATTCGTGCCCTTCCCCAAACATGGTGTAAACGTGCGTCCATTCGCCTAATCCTTTGCGGATCATTGCTTTTTGCAACTGTTCAAGGTACGCCCGGCCGGCGCGCACCTGCCGGACTTGATGATGCCCCGCAAACCTGCACGCAAATTGGTGCCTAAGGGCCGGTAGATCAAACGTGGTGGTTTTCTCAATAAGCTCAACCGGAACGTGGCGGGATAATACCCTTTTGATAAACGCGGGCTGTAGGCTTTTTGGCAGGGTGGAAAGCCGTTTCCCTAGGCCAACTTCAGCGCAATGATCCGTATAAAGCCAACCTCCCATACCCGCCTGATTTAGCAATGCAGGAACGGCATACCGGCGCCGCGCACCCAGTTGGATTACAAGATAATTAGGAGTACCAATAGTCGGTTGTTTTATCATCGTTTTCTTAGTTAGAAGGCCAAGGGCGTTGGAATCAAGGAGCAAATTGGGGAATTAACCGCTGTGCTATTCAGGGAAATCAAACACGCAAGCAAACCACACCGCATTCCTACGTAATTAGCAACTAAATACAACGATGACAATTTTACTTATTCCAAATATATGTTTGGCATGCCAATTGGTCAACTGGCAAAACCAACAGATAATTGTTGCCATAGTTAGACAACCCCCAACTTCAGGAGTAACACCACCATAAAACAACTAGCACCTCTTTTCATGATAAGTGCGCTTTGCCTAGGCTGTGCGCACAGTAGCAACAACGTTTCAAAATCAACCGCAATCCCACTGGAAGCTAAAACCCCTGCTTATGCCTTTGAGGTACTCAAACAAGGGAACGAACGTTTTGTTATAAATGATGGCCGTTGGGAGGGTCACGTAACCAGCAATCTTGTAGAACACCTTGAAGGGCAAAACCCCTATGCCATGATCATCAGTTGTGCTGATAGCCGCGTACCCGTGGAGCATATTTTTGACGCTGGCTTTGGTGAATTGTTTGTAATGCGCGTTGCCGGAAACGTAGCAACATCGGAAATTATCGGCAGCTCGGAATACGCCGCCCTTGCCTTGAAAACACCCCTAATGGTGGTGCTTGGGCATTCCGCCTGCGGTGCTGTTGCGGGTTCCTTGCAGATTGATGAACTTTACGAAAAGTACCCCGACGATTTACAGTTCCTGTTGGAGGATATTCGTAAGGATCTTGTTATCAATGACATTGAACCTACCGTTGACGACGCTGTTGCCCTAAACGTGCGCAAGCAAGTGGCAAAGCTAAACGCAATCCCCACGTTCGCTCAATCCGTGGCGGACGGCAACCTGATGATTGTTGGCGGCGTTTACAACATCGGCACAGGACGAGTAACATTCTTAGAGTAAGCCCACTTGATTACCTTACACTTCAATCAACATTAACTTGAATACCACGATAATACAAAAAGGCACCCTGCAAATACAGGGTGCCTTTCCTTACTTATTGGGATTTATATGAGCCTATTTAGATATTATTCACGGTAAGCGCGGGAAATATCTAACCCGCCAAGGGGTGTGCGGATGAAGTTCTTAAAGTTCGTTTGCACAAGGATCGGCGTAAGGTACTCAAACACCGGGGCCACAACGGCGTCTTTTTCAAGCAGGATTATTTCCGCCTCAATAATGTGGGCCAAGCGCTTATCAACATCGTTTTCCATGCGGATTTTCTTCAGCAAATCATCGTACTCGGGATTAGAATACCCGAAGTTATTGTTCCCATGGCCCGTTTCAAAGATCTCAAGAAACGTCATCGCATCCAAATAATCGCCAAACCAAGAGCTCCGAGCAAACTGGTAATCCTCGGCCCGCATGCGCCCAATCATCACCTTCCACTCTAAAATCTGGAGGTCAGGAGTAAAGCCAAACGCTTTTTCCCAGTAGTTCTGCAACCGAACCGCTACATCCAAGTGGATTTGATCGCCAGAGTTGTACAGGTAGGTTACTTTCGGGATGGATTCACCCCCCTCGCCGTAGGCAGAGTCCTTCAGGTGGGCCTTGGCTTTCTCCAGCATCGCGGGAAAATCTTCCGGCTCAAAAAACTTCGGCGCGAATTCGCGGTACTCCCGGCCGTCCGATAGGGTAATGCCGTGGGGAATGAAGCCCAGTGTAGCGCGCTCGCCCCGTTGCGTAACATTCTTTACAATATCACTGCGGTGAATGCTGTAGGAAATGGCTTTGCGGAAATTCACATCGGTAAACGGCGGCTCGTTGTGGTTGAATGCCAGGTAGTATGTTGCAATGGCTGGTGCGCCGTAGAACTCCGGCTTGTCAATCCAATTGGGAGCCTCGCGATTGCTCATCTGGCCGGTCATATCAATTTCTTTGGAGATAAAGGAGGAAAGTTCGGAGTTTTGCTCCAGAATGTAGAGGAACTCAATTTCATCAAAGTAAACGTTCTCAGCATCCCAGAAGTCGGGGTTCTTTTTCACCACAACACGATCCTTTGGCAGGATCTTCGTCATGATAAAAGGGCCGTTTGAAACAAACGTTGCAGGATCAGTTGTCCAGCGAATGCCGTGTTCTTCAATCGTTCTACGGTTCAAGGGGTACCACGCTGAATGGGAAAGATTGCTGATGAAATACGGCGTGGGGTTCGCCAGCGTAAATTCAAGCGTAAGATCATCCAACGCTTTAATGCCAAGCTCTTCCCCTTCTTTCAACTCACCCTTGTAATATTTTTCCCCATTTTTCAGGAACGAATACACCATGGTTGCCGTCCGAGAACCTAAATCAGGGGTAAGCATCCGCTCGATTGAGTACACGTAATCCCCTGCCGTAACAGGATCGCCGTTGCTCCACTTCATCCCCTCGCGAAGTTTGAACGTCCAAACGGTGTAATCATCATTGTGCGTGCGGGAAATGGAAGCACCATCCGTGGGAAGGCCCTTTTCATCCATCCGCACTAGGGGTTCAAAAAGGTGGTGAATCACATGGTAAGCGGAAATTTCGTTCACCAGATTAGGATCCAGCGAGGGAGTCTCGGTTCCCACATTTACCCGAGCACGCTTGATCGCCGGTTGGGAATCCGCTGAATCGGAGGAACCATCGGAGTTGCTGGGGCTGCTGGAGCAGCCAACAAATAAGGCTAAGCAAAGAATGCCTATAAATGATAACAGGTTTTTCATCGGGATTAGTGGATCTCCTACTAACTGAAACGGTTTTGTATGAAATATCGTGATGCAACGTTATTTTACAACAACCAGTAAGATGCGAATAGCGCGCAAGCACGTCAAGCTCCTTCCGCAGTGAAGGCGTGGGAGAATCGATGCATCAAGCCCCAAATTTGCCGTGGAAATCCAGATTTTCCCGGTTGCTTCAGGGTATAAGAAAACGTTGAGTAATTATGACTGATAATACTTTCTGCCAAACTGATTCATCATGGTGATCCACACAGAATGCCCGCCCAACGAAAGCGCACCAAACGTGAATTGAGAGACAATCCCCT
>DAIOTT010000010.1:15136-34855 GCA_036751885.1 Candidatus Sumerlaeota bacterium | reverse complement strand
TCAACCGGTTCCTCGCTTTTTTTGAACTCCAGAACAAAACGAGCGCCGGGAGCGTCGGTTCTGTTTTCAGCCACAATCGTTCCGCCGTGGGCTTCCATTACGCGGCGGGCAATAGCAAGGCCAAAGCCTGTTCCCCCTTTTTTGGTGGAGATAAACAGATCAAAAATCTTGTCTTCTCTTCCCTTCGGAATCCCGGGGCCGGAGTCTTCAAAGATGATGCGAACAAATTTCTCTTTATTCTGCGTGCGGATGGAGATTAACCGGTTCTCCGATTGTTCCATTGCTTGGGCGGCGTTTAGCACGATGTTTGTGATAACCTGCCGTGTTGCAGTGGGGTCGGCCTCAATCCACAAGTCCTTAGGAATCGTTTGGCTAACCTCCACCTGCCGAGCCTGAAGATCAGGCTTCAGCAGCTGAATCACCTCAGCGAGCAGGCAGGGCAGCAGTTGCGGTTCGGGTTCAATCCTGCCGGGATTGGCGAAGTTCATGAAGCTGGAGACAATTGTGTTCATGTTGCCGATTTGGTTTTGAAGCCGGTTGATTGTATCACGAACCTTCTCCGGTGAATCCGGGCGTGGATCATCGATTTCCTCTTTCGCAGCTTCTAAGTGCAAATTCATGGCATGAAGCGGATTGCGAATTTCGTGGGCTAAACCGCTTGCCATGGTGCCAATGTTCGCAAGGTGTTCCGCATCATCGGCATTTTTTTGTAAGGCAACTTGCCGCAAACCAAGGTGATACAAGGAGTAAAGCGCCAAGCCAAAAAACAACAACACCAAAATAACCATGTACATTAGGCTGGTAGAAATACTGTTACTCAGGGGCTGAAGCCGTTGAATGGAGGCCGTTTGTTCAATACCGAATTCAATGTACCCAAGCAGCTTTTCATCTGCGGTATTTTCATTCAGTTTAATGGGAACTCTATCGGCCACAACGCCAGTGGGTAGGCTGACCATGTTGAGCTCCCAACGCAGGGGCTCGTCTGATGGGGGGACAAATCCTTGCAGGGAATTTCCTGTGCGGGTGGGGCAATCTTTCAGTTTCTTTTCATCACCAAATTGGTAAATGCATGTTCCGTCCGAATTAACGAGCGCTGTAAGAATCACGTTGTCTTGGTGACTAAGCAGGCGAAATTGGGCTTTTATCTCGGGGTTATTGGCAACATCGCGAAGGGAGTTTACGGTAATCCCCTGTTGCTCGTATTCCTCAATAATGGTTTTAATGTCTTCCGTGGCGCGGTGGTGTAGTTCGCGAATTTCTGATTCTGCTGCCAGTACAAGTTGATTTTTTGTGTGGTTTACAAACAAAGCTGACAGAACAACCACCATCAGGCCGCACAAAATGAACATCATTCCCGCCATCAAAAACATTTTCATGCGGCAGGAAAGGCAATCGATGCCCTCGTTAATTTTTTCTTTTAGTGAGAATCGCTTTACTTGTTCTTCCACGGTTACTATCCAACGGTAATTTGGGTGATCTTCAGACTTGCTACACCGATATCCTTCTGGATTCTAACAACCCACAGGCCAAAACCACATTCAACATGTTGATTTAAACAATGACTCCCCCCCCTTTTGCAACAGTAACTCGCTGGCTTGCTTTGCACCCGGCGCTGCTGGGGCAACTTTACAAGCCCCTTTCCCCCAAAATAAACCGTTGGATTCAACGGGAGTGGAACCTTGCTGGGCTGCGTTGGAAAAACACTGTTGCCACAGTCGGGCAGCTAAACGGGCAATCACACGCCCCCAAGGCGGCGGCACAAGCACCCATTCTGCTGTATTCGCAAGTTGCCTGGGATGATGTGTGGCAGCGGCCGCAGGAGCTTGCCCGGGGGCTTGCTGCCTTGGGCCGTAAGGTGGTTTTTGTTTCGCCTGTTCAGCTACACCAAGTTGCAGGGCAGTTGCGGGGGCGTTGGCAGCGGGAACGCATGGAGACTTTCCCCCAAAATAACGCCCCAAGCGGCGAATTGTTCATCTACAGTCCGTTGATCTTGAGCGGCGAATACCGAAGCAGCGGCATTCGCGAGGTAAATCGTGCCATCCTGACGCGGTGCTTGTTGCCGTTCATGGAAGCTCCGGTGCATGCGGTTTCCAATTCCCCTTTTGTGGGTTCACTGTTCAACAGGCTGCGCCCGGCCCTTACGAGCATTGAATTCATCGATGATTTCTGCGCCTTCTCTTGGTCCCCAAAAGAAAGCCGGAAGGAAGAATCACTCCTTATGACCCGTGCGGCGGCGGCGTGCGCCGGTACAAACCAGTTAGCAGAGAACTATCGCGCCCATTTTCCGGAGATTGAGTACATGCCAAGCGGAGTTGCGCTTGAACAACTTCAAGCGCCAGCCGCAGAACCCGCCGACTTAGCAAACCTCCCCACGCCCCGCTTGTTGTACGTGGGAACGCTGAACGACCGGTTGGATGGTGCGCTGATTAGCCGCTTGGCCAAGGCTAATCCTAAGGCGAGCGTGGTGCTTGTGGGCCCAAAGCGGGATACATTTCGCATGGGCCACACCCCTAGCAACTGCCATTTTTTAGGCCTAAAACCCCACGCACAACTTGCCGGGTATTACCAGCACTCACAGTTAGCCCTAATGCCATTTGCCGATAACGAAGCGGCCCGGGCAATAAACCCCATCAAAACGCTGGAGTATTTAGCGGTGGGTTTACCCGTGCTTTCCACCCCAGTTCCCGACGTACAGCGGTTCTACTCCGCCGTGGTGCGCATTGAAAAGCCTGAGGCTTGGCCCCAAGCTGCCCAGGAGTTGCTGGCTGAAAATAATTTGCAACAACAAGAGGCGCGAAAAGCCTTTGCCAACGGTAAAACCTGGGCTAAAACAGTTGCCTCTTTGCAGGCATTTCTCTGCACTACTGAGGAACGCTGGCTTGTTGCTCAGCGCCGGGAAGGAGTAACCCTTTGAAGTTCCTGTTTGTAACCTACCGCTGGGGCCGTGATCTTACCGGCGGCGCTGAAATTCACCATCGGCGGTTGGTGGATGATTTAATCCAACTAGGCCACACGGTAGAAGTTTGGACAACAACCGGCCGCGATATTCCCGCCGTTGCTCACTGGGGCGTGGATTGGCAACAGGGTTTTTTGGAGGGCGAAGAAGTAGATGAGCAAGGCGTAATTGTTCGCCGGTTCCCGCTAGATAGAACGCCCCGAATGCTTGTTGGCCTAAGTGCTAAATACATGGAGCGTCGGCTGAACGATGTTCCCTTTTCACCAGAACTGTTGAGCCAGCTTTTACAGGCAGAGTTTCAACGGCTGGAACGTATGGATGAAGGAGCAAATGTGTTTTTGTGGTCGGGCTGGCACCACCCGGAAATTGATGCAATGGGTATTTCCCGCTGGAGTAAACCCACAGCTGAAATTGCATTGCAGCTTACAGGCTTGGAAAAAAAATCCCTTGAACTTTGCCTGAAGGGAACAACGCCCGAAAAGAAAAAGTTACGCGCCTTCTGCGGCGAAAAGCTATTGAATTGCGAAATTGTAAACGGTGATTTCAACTTCTCCATTCCGCTTCAAGAGATAACAGATTCAACGGCCGTCATCAGGATTGAAACGGCTGCATTCCGGCCGTTGAAGGATCATCGAACCCTTGGCGTATTCGTTCGCGGTGTTACACTTGGGCGTAAGCCCGAAACGATTGGCCAATCTATATCCGTACAGCCAATCACCTCGGCCAATTTATCTGAGGATTTTCGCGCCGTGGGAAGACGCCATTTCGACCTTTGGATTGAATGCTTGCTGAATCGAGCGGATAAGTTTACGCCGCACATGTGTAGCATGTTCGATTGGCTTCGCGGCCCGCGCAACAAAGCCTTAAAGCGAGGACTTGAGACAATCCCGCAGGACGTTGATTTCGTTGTTGCCTGTAATTTCCCGTGGTCGGTAATTCCCATGGTTGCCCAAGTTTGCAAGGCACCTTGGGCTGCAATGGCACTCTGGCATTTGGAGGATGAATACTACGCTTGGCCCCATTATTTACAGGCACTGAAAAAAGCCCGTTTTGTATTGGCCAACACGCCCTATTCTTCACAGGCGTTTTTTGAAAAACAAGGAATCATTGCGCCGTTTATCGGGCCCGGTATTCCGCCCCTTAAACAAATAGAAAAACAAAGCGAATCACCTACACTAAAAAATACCAGTGAGGAAAACACCTCGTTCAACGTGCTTACGGTTTGCCGAAAAAGCGGGGAGAAGCGGTATGATTTGGTGATTGAAGCGGTTGATCTTTTGAGAGACAAAGGCCTTGGCGTGGACTTTACATTAATCGGCCCCGATGCCGATGGGCTCCCCGTCCCTGAATGGGTGAATTACCTAGGGCGTGTGAACGACGATGAACTTGCCTCAGCCTACGAGAAGTGCAATGTGTTCGTTCTGCTTAGCGAAACCGAAAGCTTCGGCATGGTGGTGGCAGAGGCCTGGCTTTACGGCAAGCCGGTGATCGTAAACCGCCATTGTGGGCCAATTGCCTCACTCGTGAACGAGGGCGAAAACGGCTTTACCGTTCGCACGGCGCAGGAGTGTGCTCAGCGAATTGAGGCGCTCATCAATAACCCCGACCTCGCAAAAGCATTAGGGGCGAACGGTCGAGATAAAACCGAGAAAAACTATCTTCAACGTTCTGCAACGGAACGCTTCTTGGCTGCCGTTGAGCAGCACCGCTAACATGCTCCCCCCAATAACTATTTTCCTCCTATACATTAGCAAGTTACTCAGGTAATGCTACCATTCTAATTTGTTGAGGTGTTTTTTTGGAACTTGTTTTTTGCGAAGTTTGTCACACTCGCCAGCACGTTGATGGAGAAAGAATTCTTAGAAAATGAATAGACTTCACTTAGAAATATTTAGGTCGTCTCTTATTTGAGAAATGACCCGATAGTACCAATCGAATTGCAAATTGGCCCGTGCTTCCACGATGAATTCAACCGCAATAATCTTCAACCAAGCCAATAACATTTACCAGAAAATATTTGATAAGGAGAAAATAGTCATGCATAAAAGATTTCGGGAAACAGTTGTTTGTTTGCTGGGGTGCGCAAGCATCTTGGCGGTCTCTGTCCCCCTCAACGCAAAGATCGATCTTGTTACATTACCCGCTAAAGATAAAACGCAGCTTTCCATTTATAAAAGTCAGGACTTAACGTTGGTGCGGGAAACGCGCGCGTTGGTGTTCAATGAGGGAAGCAACCAAATCCAGTTTACGTGGGCGAACACGCAGATTGATCCCACTAGTTTAGAAATTAGAATGGTGAATGAATCACCAGATTATACGGTGCTTGATGCCTCTTACCCGGCGAACACTCAGAATACGATTGTGTGGAATATTGAAGCGTTGAATGACGGGGAAGCTGATGTTGAAATCATGTATTTTGCCTCGGGCTTAACTTGGAAGGCAGAATACACTGTTGTCGCCAATCAGGATGAAACGTCCCTGAGGTTAGAGCCAAACTTCACGATTACAAACAACAGCGGGGAGGATTTTGAGAATGCTCATACCCGGCTTGTTGTGGGGGAAGTAAATCTTGAGGAAACAATTCTAGAGCTCTCCCGGCGGGGATTGCTTAGTCAGGATAAAGCCGAGCAAACAAGAAAAACGTTGGGCCGTCAGATTCTGGCAAGCGAGCTAAATGCTTTTGATGGGTATACCGAATCAATGGCTCCTGCAGGAGCAGCTTTTTCACCCTCCATGAGAGAGCAAGCGGCGGAAATCATTAAGCAAGCCGTTTCAGAGTATTACCTGTACACCGTTGAAGGAGAAGAAGATTTAGAGAACGGTTGGGGCAAACAACTCCCTAATCCAGCAATCTACAATGTTGAGTTTGATCTCAGCTATGAGTTCAACCCCCTGAAGTATGGTTACGGAGTTGTAAAACTTTACAAACTGAAGAACGACAAAGAACACAAAATGGGGGATGTACCCATGCCAGAGGGGAGCTATTATGTTTACTCGGAAGACCGAGCTGGCGACCTTCGCTTAGAGGGGATTACAAACCACAAGTATGTCCCCATTGGTGAGGACTTTGAACTGAACCTTGGCTCTGATGGTGAAGTGATTTTAGAAGAGCGTACCATGAAGGTTGAACGGGATAACTTCGAGTTTGATTCCGCCCGCTCCAACATCACCGGGTACGATGTCACCTCCACCTTAGAGATTGAAATTCGCAATAGTAAAGACCGCTCTGTGCCATTCAAACTAACGCGCCCAATGACCGGCGATTGGGAGATTAAGAGTAGCAGCGTTCCGTTCAAAAAAGTTGATCGAACAACGGCGGAATGGGAACTCACGATTCCCGCAGCGGATAAAACAATCATCACGATCGACCTTGTGGAACGCACCGGTTCCCGCTCACAGTCCAACTAAAGGGGGCAATTTAGAATCATGAAAACTCTACTTCAACAGTACAAAAATAAAACGCAAAAATCCACAATAAAAACACTCCGTATTGTTCCGTTTGCCATGCTGCTCGCCAGCGTGTCACTCATCAGCTCAACGGGTGAGGCGCGTACAAAATTAGTTACCTTACCAAACCGTGCTGAACTGGTGGTGAACTTGGAAAAACCGCACACCACGCTCCTCTCTGAAACACGGGAAATCCCCTTACAAAAGGGAACGAACTACATTGATTTTTCATGGCAGGGCGTTTCAATTGATTCTGGTTCAATCAAGCTAACGCCCCTTAGTAATCCCGGGAATGAGCCGAATTCAACTAAGGTAATCAACGTAAATTTCCCCCCTAATGAATCGGCCCTTACCTGGCAGGTGTTCTCCCCAGAATCACGAACGGAACGTGTGCGCGTTTCCTACCAGTTGTACGGGGTACAGCGTGAAAGCCAGTACACCATGGTAGTGAATGAAGCTGAAACGGAAGCCAGCTTTCAGCATTACATTCAAATGCGAAATAGCAGCGGTGAAGAACTTGGCGATGCAGCCATTCGCCTAACAGGGACGGATGATTTAGTGCGCTCTATTGATGCGGGTGAATCACGTAAGTTCCTTGTTACGAATAAACCCTTGGTTCCAGTGGATAAGCTCTATGTCACTCGTCCCGGAATTAACACTTCCAGCTCGGACAACGGTGAACCCATTTCACTTGTCTACGAATTTCGAAACTCAACTGAAGACGGTCTTGGGAATTATCTTTTGCCCTATGGTAAGGTTCGTCTTTTCGGCAAAGATCCCAGTGGTTCAACGATTTTTCTTGGCGAAGATTACGTTCAAGATACTGCGCTGGGTGAATCGCTAAAACTCTCTTTAGGAACCGTGAAAGATATTTTGTACAAACGGCGAGTTGTCTCGGATAAAAGAGTCAACGAGCGGCGCAACAATTCAAACAGAACGATTCTATTTGATCGCGAAGTTTTTATCCGCTACGAAGTTGAAAACTTTAAAGATCAACCCGCAACGCTGCGAATTGTTGAGCAGCTTCCGCCCGACGCAGAACTCGTTGATTTGCCAAGTAATGTTACATGGAAGCGAACCGGCACAAACGAAGTGGAAATCAACATGGAGCTGAAACCCAGATCCAGTGATGATCAAGAGAAAGTACCGGTTCAAGAATTAACGTTCTACTACAAAATTAGTAACCTGATTCAGTAATTCCGGGAGAAGAAATTCGCCCCTGACTCAGGTTTCAAACCAGGTAATGCCCGCCGTTTGTGATTGCGCTGCAACGGTAAATTTGCTTTCGTTGTGCTATCATTCAATTGGCGGTTTTTAATGTTACGCGCTTCTTACTCCTTACGAACAATCCTTCTCGCTTCATTGGTAGCAGGGCTTTGCAATGCTCAACCACCGGCTCGTGAATCCACGGGAAAAAACCAACAGCCAGGCAACACTACAAAGCAAAGTGAACTTATAGCGGGTGAAGATGAAAAACCAAGCGGGAAAAAAAACAACGATAATGAAGTCAGTGTTGATGGCGTTCGCGCTGATCAAGAAAGCATGGTGCAGGAAACGGTTCAGCAAGCCGAATTCGGCATGGGCGCCACGATGAGCTTTCCGCCGCCGCACAGCCTTACCGATAGAGAACTCAATTATCGGAAAGCGGAAATCCGCGCCGCGCTGGAGTTGGACGAAGACGAGTATGCGTTGGAGTTGATGAATCAACTGATTCAGGATGTTTTGCCGCCGTTGCCTTCCGAGGAGTTTTCAGGGCCGGGAGCCCCGCCTTTTCCGGGGCAAGAAGATGGTTTTACTAGGGGCAGAGGTTTCGGTGCTGGAAATACGATGCAACCTTCGCCCGCGATAGAGGATCCAAGTAGGCCGCAACCGCCGTCCGGCATGGGCAACGAATACTCTGCTGGCCGGGAAATGCCCGGCGCCCATAGAGGAAAGTACCGGGAAGCACTCAGCATAAAGGCTGAAATTGCCCGGTTTCTAACGCGTTATGAGGTGGAACAAAAACGAATTACGTTATTGAAAAATAAGCTGAAGAGTGGTCAAATTAACTCTGATTCATTGAGCCTTCCAAATCTAATTGCTCGGGAAAGAGAACTTGAATCAAGAAAAGCCGAGTTTACAAACCGCTTCAGAAAGCAAAGCCCCAATTGGCTAAAAACCTCCGTTGAGATAGAAGCTGAACTTCTGCTTTTACCAGAAGATCAGTTCCCAAATGCCGGTATAATGGTAGAGTGGTTAAATGTTTTTCAAGAAACGTTTAGTACATTACCAGAATCGAATGATGAATTATTTGAGCTGATAAAAACATTTCACGATAAAGACCCGCGTAAGGATTTAGAACATCGGCCCGGGATTGAGGGCGTTGAACCCAGGCGGTCTGAGGAACGGTTGGGTGATTTGGATCGTGAGATTCGGTTTCTTAAAAATCGACTTGAATACTTAGAGCGTGAACGTGAGATTTTGGCGGAAGATAAACCCGCCCAACAACGTCAGAAAAAAGCGGATGAACCAAATGCTAAAGGGAAAGAACAAACCCGCAAAAAGCCTGAGGAGCAGGGTAAAGACGAATCGGTTCGCCCTTTACCAAGGCTTAGGAATAACAATTGAGGTTGGTGTAAAATCTCATTAAGCTATTAAATTTAGCTTAGGATAAATCGTTCTTTGTAAGCAGCCTTAGGCCTTTTTCTAAATGCTGCAAAAGCTCTGGCTCCGTTTCTAGAGTCGGATGGTCTTCTACCTTTTGTTGAGCAAGTTGCTGGATAAGTTTTACAAGCACCACAAAATCTTGAATGCAGATGATCTCTTCATCCAGCTCACCGGTCTGTAGATTCTGGTTTTGCCAATGCCGGGTTGGAATGCATAGGCTTGCAGCCTGATAGCCGGCGGCAAGGAAAGCCGTTGCCTCGGAAAGTGAGTCTTCCAAAAAGGCTCGTTTTAGAGGGAGTTGCTTGCTTGCCTCAAGGTGTGTAAGGGAATACCAAGACTGATTGATCAGTTGGTGGCTGAAGGAGCCTACTTGATCGCCGATGCGCATAATCGCCCCTTGCCCTAGCGGGTGAGTCTTGGATTCAGGAATCGATTCAAGCACAAAAACTTTAGCATCAACGGGCAAAAACTTCAGGCGTTCTTCGCTCTTTAGCAGGCACAAACTCCCGCTAAAACCCGCTTCCTTGGCCCGTGTAAAAATCATGGTAATTGGCCGAAGGAGTTTTTCCGGTGCACGGCTAAAATAATCCAACGCAGAAAGCAGGGCTGCAATTCTGCAGCAATACCCGCATGCAATACGTTGCAATTGCAAATCATCAGCGCCCACTGAGTTCAAATTCCACATTGCTAAAACGGGGTTTACAACGGGTGCTTGTACTTCAATCACCAAGAATATTCTTTTGTGCTTATTGCTTGGGGGTGAGCACTCTGTTACAATCCCAATGGTGCCAGAATCATCAGCCGAACAGAAGACTCTTACCTCCGCTCCTAACAGGTAATCCTCAGTAATGGCGCCCTCAAAATACGCCTCTAACCGTATGCCTGATTGGTACGGAGGAAACGTGAATCCCGGATGATCTAAATTTGTAACGAATACTAAGGGCGAATCACGGGGAAATTTTTTGCGACCAATTCTAGCAATTCGGTTTCCCCACTGGTCAGTTTCTAATTCTAAGCCAATCGTTGCTTCAAAGCGGCTTTCCTGGGTTCCTTGAAAGGTGTTTTGCAGAAGCATGTCAAGTTTATCAGCAATCCAATGTTCCTGGTAGGGGGCGGTTCGTAAACCGTTCAGTGCGTGGAACAGTTGGATTAGTTTTTCATGTTTCAGTTGGGTTGCCATAAGGTTGAATGAATTACGCCAGTAAGGTGAATGTTGAGTTGTGCAAGATAAAGCCACAGGTTGGTCTACAATGCAAGAATTCCTAAACAATCCTGCTAATAAAAAATAATCCTGCTTTATTAGTTGATAAAGCAGGATTCCGGTGAAATTGTTTGAGCGGAGTGAAAACCGTAGGGGTGGTTGCGTTCAGGATGGAAAAATTACGGAGATTTTATGCTCAGGCACATCTTGGGCACATCTTGAATAAAGTTGGATTCATGTTCCCTTGAAAAAGCGAATCATGCGTTGAAACATGCTGATTGCCGAGTAACTGGAGCTGCGCTCGTGCTGAAGTCCGTAAAAGATTAACCCCACGCCAGTTGCGTAGATTGGCGAACTGGCAATGCTGCTAAGCCCTGCAAGACCACTTGGCTTCCCAATTTTTGCGGGGAGTTTGAAGATCTTTTCGGCTAATTTATCTGTCCCGTGTTGCAAGCTTCCGCCGCCGGTTAGCACAACGCCGCCAAATGTTTGCGCATAATGCGGGCAACGTTCACACTCAGCCAAAACCATTTGCAGCATTTCACTAAGGCGGCTTTCAATGATTTCGCACAGGAACTTCCGATCGATTTCCTGAAGCGCTCCGGTAAGAGCAACGGGAACCTCAATTTTTTCATCGTTACCAATCTCATTCACTAAGCAGCTCCCGTGGCGACGCTTAAGATTCTCGGCATCGTAGCAACTAATTTTCAGGCATTTGCGAATATCTTCCGTAATCGCATCGCCGCCGTAGGGGACGACGCCAGTGTAACGAACGGAGCCTTCCGCCCATATGGCGATATCCGTTGTGCCGCCACCAATATCAATTACCAAAACGCCGAGCTCTTTTTCCTCGGGAGTGAGAACGGCAAGGGAGGATGCTAAGGGCTCCAGGTATATCCCGCTCCCTTTGTACTGGGCTTGGCGTACCGCGCGCATGATGTTGTTTGCGCTTGTTACGGCTGCTGTAACAGTGAGCACCTCAGCTGTAAGCTTCTGCGAGCAAAATCCCTCCGGGTGTGCCACAACGCCGTCATCAATGGTAAAGCGTTGAGGAAGCGCGTGAATGATTTCCCGCTCTTGAGGCAAATCTTTTACCTTCGCTTTTTCAATAACCTTAGCGATATCGTAATTTGAAATCCCGCGCTCGGGGTTTGAAACATCAATCGTCGCGCTGTTCGGAATACATTGAATGTGCCCCCCGGCAATGCCGACTAATACATCCTTCACGCTAACCTTGGCAATCTCTTCGGCCTTGCGAATTGCCGTGCGGATTGAAACCACTGTTTCATCCAAATCAACAATAACACCGCGGCGCAAACCTTGGCTGGGCGTGCTGGCAATCCCCTTGATTGTGGTGCGCCCAGTGGGATCAATCTCTGCTATAATAGCACAAATTTTTGTCGTTCCAATATCAAGGCCCGCAAACGTACGCGTTCTGCTGGGAGGCTTGAACCCGGTGCGAAAAACCGCCTGGTTAGAGGGAACATTGTCAATCGACTGTTGATCCGGAGAACTGGGGTCTAAGTGGTTACCCTCTTGATCTAGAAGGGATTGTTGTTCCAACTTCATGGCAGAGCGAAGTTTTTGTGCAGTGTTGATAAGGCTCATAATGGGGTGATTCTCACTTTACGCGCGTGCTGCGGCAGGGTTGATTCAGAATTGCGTAGTGGGTGACAAGAGAATCAAGTATTGATTGTGTTAAATCGACTTATTTCTGCGCTGGTAGTACAAGCAGAAAAAAATTGTGGGCATATGTTTGCGGAATTTCAACGCCTTCCGGAAGGATAAAAACTGAGGGCTAATTCGTTGAAGCCGATTGAATGGCCGGCCGGGGATTGCCGAGCTTGTAGGGAATATGGCTTTCAATTCGGAGGTCAATATAATCAATGGCTTCGCCGCCGGGTATTTGCTGAATCAGCGATTCGTACTTCGGAATCGTTTGCGATGGGGGCAGCATTCCGCAAAGAAGCGTTGTCCCTTGACGCAAAATTATTGAAAGCCCTTTGCTTTCATCTAAATGATATTCGGAAATTTCAAGCACAAGGGGGCTGGCAATTGTTTTCAGTGTTTCATGGTAGAGAAGGGTTTGGTTCAAAATATCATCTGGGATTGTATCACCCAACGTAATTTGCTCGTTATTTTTAATGCTGAGGATCGGAAGGTCCGTTTTCTTTAGGTCGCTAACTTTTGCTCGGGAAAACAAAATGCCCTGCAAATCTGCGACGAACATTTCCTCTCGAGAAATCACAATGATCCGGGGAACTCGCTCAAACAGGGTAATCTCCACAGTGTTTGGAAAAGTTTTTTCCACCCTGCTGGCTTGCACCGTGGGGAGCGCGTTAAGCATTTGAATTGCTTCGCCGTGTTGAAAAGCAAAAATATTAGGCGCTGATGACTCGTTGATTCCAAGCGTCCATTTTACCTCTGCTTCAGTTAGGCGCTCCGTGCCGTTGATCTCCCATTCTTTGACTTGAAAATATTCTGATTCTGCGATGAACATGATAAATGGGTAGCAAATCCCCAACGCCCCAATGGCAATGAGCCAAGAGAATTTTGGTTTTGGTAGCCGATGATAAAAATACGCAACTTTAGGAAAAAATCCGTGGGGTATTGGTTCCCGGTGATCCAGTTTAAGTTGTGTGGTTGATGAGCGCATAAGCGGAATTAACGTTTACTTTCTGTTCTTCGTCATTACCAAAGAACGCAGTTAGTGAGTGCTTCACCGGAGCTGCCCACAATGCGGGCCTCGGGTTCCAGTTCAATCCCGGTACGTTCAAAAACAATATCTTGAATCAAGCGCATCAGTGCCATAAAGTCTTCACCGCTTGCATTTTTTTTGTTCACGATAAAATTTGCGTGCCCATCGCTCACCGCACAGCCGTTTAGCTCATAGTTTTTCAAGCCTGCTTCATCAATCAACTTGCCTGCACTGATTGATTCGCCTGTAACGGGGTGTTTGGGATTCTTGAAAATACAGCCAGCATTGGGGAGTTTGTAGGGTTGATTCTTTTTTTTCTCCCTGAAATCCCGACCGTTTTGTAGGGATAGCTGCTTGTTATAGGGCATTAGCCGAATGTTTGCTTCAAGAATTATTGCTTCTCTTAGATCGCTTTTTCGGTACCCATAACTAAAACCGTTTCGCTGAACATCAAACAACTCCCCATCGCGGGTTAGAACTAAAACACTATCCACATAATCACAAAGCCCGTATCGGCCTGCGCCAGCATTTCCGGCCAACGCACCGCCAACTTGCCCGGGAATCATGGTACAAAACTCCAAGCCCATCATGCCACTTTTCCGGCTGAAATTAATAAGATCTGATAGAACCGTTGCTGCGCCCACACGGATAATATTGGGGGCAATAACATCCTTTTGGCGAAATGCTTGGCCCGCAAGTTTCACGACAATCCCATCAAAAAAACTACGGGCAAAAACAGTGTTGGAACCACCTGCAAGCATCATCATAGGGTACCCTTTGCGGGCACAAAGCATGGTAAGTTTTTTAAGGCTAAGGGGTGTTTGTGCTTCAACTAGAAGGGCTGCACGAGATTGAGTTCCAATGGTTGTATGGGATGTCATATCCGCATCCCACTGCAAAAACAACCCAGGGATTCGTGTTAGCTCGCGATCCATTTGCAAATCATGCATTCTAAACTCCTTCAGCCGTAAGTTGTTCGCATAGTTCATCTGAAATTCGGTAAACATCGCCCGCGCCGATTGTTAACACAATGTCGCCTTGTTGTAAAGTAGGCCTTAAAAGTTCAGCAACCTCGCGGGCATTCTCCCGGTATTGCGCCAATTTTTTTACGCTTGGGGACAGTGACAAAAAAAGACTATCGTTGTGAACACCGTCTAGTGGTTTTTCACCTGCACTGTAAATTGGGAGTAAAATTAATGCCGACGCGTCATTGAAGGATGCTGCTAATTCGCTTAGTGTGTCCCTTGTGCGGCTATACCGGTGCGGTTGAAAGACAACAATCAGCTTCCCGTTGGTGGATTCAGCGGCTTTTTTTGCGGCCTTTAGTGTTACACGAATTTCCGTAGGGTGGTGACCGTAATCATCAATCACGCTAATTCCGTTGAATTGGCCTTTAATTTCAAATCGCCGCCCAACACCGTGAAATTCCTTCAACGCCTGGGCCACAAGAGTTAGGTCGCCGCCAAGCTCGTTGGTCATTGCCAAGGCTGCCACTGCGTTGCTTACGTTGTGAATTCCGGGTACGCCGATTGTGTAGCGAGCGTAGAATGTGCCCTGCATCATTAAATCAAAGGAGGAATGAAAGGGTTGCAAATCAATGTTGGCTGCGGAGTAAGCAGCGGCACTATTGCCCTGAACACTATACCCAACGCAGGGCAGGGTGGAGCGGGAAAGCAGTTCGCGAACGCCTGCATCATCCAAACAGCAGAGGCGTACTCCGGTTTCAGGAACGCTTTCATACACGCGGCGAAACCCCATGCGCATGGCGCTTCCTGTTTTCCAATAGTCCAAATGTTCGTCTTCAATGTTGGTAACAATCAAATGCTGAACCGGAAGCTTCTCAAAAGTGCCGTCGCTTTCATCGGCTTCCGCAACGGCAAATCGGTCGCCCCCGCATCGGCAATTGCCTGAAAAAGCAGGAACATACCCGCCTACAAAGGACCACGGGTTCAGCTGCCCGGCGGCCATCATGATGGAAGTAATGGCTGAGGTGGTTGTTTTGCCGTGTGTCCCTGTAATAAGAATGCTTTCCCGCGTTGAAAGAAAAAGCGCTAAAGCCTCGCTTCGGTGAAGGATTGTGCGCCCTTCGCCGCGAGCTCGTTGTAGTTCGGGGTTTCGCTCGGGAATCGCCGTGGAGATAATCGTGACGTCGGGGTTTTGTAGATTTTCAGCATCGTGCCCAATAAAGATTACGGCCCCCGCTTTGCGCAAATCCAACGTGGCTTTGCTTTCTTTCAAATCACTCCCTGTCACTTTAATTCCCATTGCCAGTAGCGCGTGGGCAATGGCATTCATGCCGCAACCGCCAACGCCGATCATGTGTGCCGTACGAAAACCAAACGCGCCTTTGTTTGTTGCGGATTGATTTTGTTGGTACTTATAGGGAGCAACAGGGGAAAGGGGCAAAGGCGGAAGTGCCTGAGCGGAGTGTTTTGGCGTTGAGTTTAAAGGATCAGAAGAGTGGGGGTAATCGGTCATGATTCGGCAACAACCTGTTGGGCGGGTGAATGTGGCAACGGCGCCATAAGGCGCTCAGCAATTCTAGGGAGAACGTTTTTCGGGCACAGGTGCCCACACGCTTCTGCCATTTGATCTAGTTTAGCGGGTGAAGATAAAAGTTCAGCTAACTTTTGTTGCAGCAAGGAAAAGCCAAGGTCTTTTTCTTCAATCACAACGGCAGCGCCAGCGTTGCTGAGGGCGTTTGCATTGTGCAGTTGGTGATTATCTGCAGCATGGGGGTAGGGGATCAGGATGGAGGGCTTGCGCAAAGCCAGAAGCTCCGCTATAGTACCAGCGCCGGCTCTGCTAATCACTAAATCCACTGCAGCGTATGCTTCGCCCATGTTGCTAATGTAATCCACCACTTGAATGGTGTGGGGCGTTTTTTGTGATTCCACCAAGGCTCTGCAGCTTGCAGCGTGTAACGGCCCTGCAACCCAAATAATGTTGAGCGGTTTACCTGCCGCAATTGGTGTGGGTGAAGCCAACAAGTCTCGCAATACGTCGTTCAAGGCAGCAGCGCCTTGGCTGCCCCCAAGGATTAGAATGCCCGTGGCATTTCGCTCGAACCCGAAATGGCGAAGCGCGGCGTGGCGGGTAATACCGCTTAGCTCGGCCCTGATTGGTGTACCACAAAGTTCTGTTTTGGCGCCGTTCAATTGCGAACCCGTGATGCTTGTGCCTAAAAACACACACTGTGCGGAACGAGAGAATAACCGTGTCACTTTGCCGGGAACCGAGTTAGACTCATGCAAATAGTAGGGGATTCCGCGTAAACGCGCTGCCGTTAGAACAGGGAAACAAACGTACCCACCCGTGGCAAAAAGTGCGTGGGGTTTGTATTCACCGATGAGTTTGTACGCTTCAACACAAGAAGCGAGCAGGCGAAACGCCCGAGCAATACCGACGAGTGACAGGGACGGCGGCCGTTCACATGATAGCGTGAAGGGTGTTTCACCAACGCTGTGAAAAGCGGTTTTTTCAATCGCTTTATTGCCCGTTACAAACTGAATTTGAACGCCGCTTAGGTATTCCTTACGAAGATAATTTGCAACGGCAAGGGAAGGCGTAATATGCCCCCCCGTGCCGCCAGCAACAAATAACAAACGCCGTTGCTCTTGCATGCGCTACTCGCCTCCGTCGCTAACAGAGGTGTAGTTTGCTATGTTCAAAAGAAGGCCAACGCCAATTAACGATGAAACCATTGCGGAGCCGCCGTAACTGAAAAACGGCAGAGCCAAGCCCTTAGTGGGAACTAGGCCCAACACAACGGCGAAGTTAATCAGCGCTGCAAACACAATCGTCATGGTGATTCCGGCGGCTACAAGCCCACCAAAATAATCTGGTACGCGGTAGGCAATCTTTAGCCCGGTAATGGCAAAGCCCAAGAACAGCAGCAGAACGCAAATCGCTCCCACAAAGCCGATTTCCTCGCACACTGTTGCAAAAATAAAGTCAGTGTGTGCTTCAGGCAGGAAGTGATATTTCTGGAGTCCTAACCCCAAGCCCCGGCCAAACAAACCGCCGGAACCCACGGCGATCAGGGATTGCCGCAGTTGGTGCCCGTGGGTAGATGCGTAGGCATCGGGATTCATGAACGCAAGAATTCGCTGAATTCGGTAACTGTGCTGAAATACTAAAAATGTTAGAATCGGGAGGGACGCCAACGCAAGACTTGCTAGGTGAGTCATTCGCATTTTGGCGAGCAACCACATGCCAACCATGACGGAGCCCATTAGAATGATTGTGCCTAAATCGCGCTCCAACAAAATCAATACGGCGAACAAACTCCATATGCCCACGGTAGGTAAAAATCCCCGTGTGAACACTTTAATCTGTTCTCGTTTTTTTGCTAGGAACCACGCCATGAATAGGATCAGCGTAATCTTGGAGAACTCCGCCGGTTGAACGGTGATTGGCCCAAGCCTAAGCCAACGCCTAGCGCCGTTTGCTGTAACCCCCAGCGGCGAGAAGACAACCAGCATCAAAAAAATTACCGTAATGCCTAACAACAGTGGGGCCGCTTGCTCCAATTTTGAGATGGGAATCTTCATAACAACCGCCATGGCAACAAGGCCAATAACAGTCCACAATAATTGCTTTTTCACATAGCTGTTATGGTGATGAGGAATAAAATCTTCCGCAGCAGGCGGTGCTACACGGGCATTAGCGCGCTGCACCTCCAGCCCTGCACGGGCCCCACTGGAGCTGTAAACCATGATCAGCCCAAGTGAGACGAGTGCCATGGTGACAATTGCCAAAACCGTTGCCGGGCTGTTGAACAGGTAAGAGCGCATAGAAGGGGAACTTGCTGAAAGTGAATTTCGGTTTTACTGGTTTTCAAACGAAACGATTTAGGGAAAAATGCTTCACGCCCTGAAGTTGATGAAGCTAATCATCTTCAAGGCGTGAACGATAATATATTACGTTTAGGACTCTAGAATGGGGCGAACAAACCGCTTGAATGCAGCACCCCGTTCCTCGTAACTTTTAAACTGATCCCAACTTGCACAGGCAGGAGAAAGCAAAACGACATCACCTTGCTCTGCAACGCCAGCGGCTAATTTTACTGCCTCTTCAATATCTTTAGCAGGAAGTGTTTCCACAATGCTGCCCCAGTGCTTAATGATTTTTGGTGTAGATTCACCAATCACCACGATCTTCTTAACCTTCTTGCGAATGAGGGAATTCAACCGGTCGAACTGAGTATTGCGGTCCTTACCGCCTGCGATTAATACGATTGGCTGCTCGTAGGCTTCCAATGCTTTTTCTAATGAATCAAGATTGGTTGCCTTGGAATCGTTGACGTATTTTACACCTGCTTTTGACGTTCCTACGTTCTCACAGCGGTGCTCAACGCCCTTGAATTTCCCCAATGTTTTGAGAAGGCTTTCATGGGTTGCTCCCATGCGCAGGCCCAGCAGAAGGGCTGCAAGGGTGTTTTGAATGTTATGACGCCCGGGAATGGGTACATCATGCACGCTGCAGAATTGTGTGACTTTCCCTTCATCGGCCAAGTAAATGTGTTCGCCCTTCACGTATGCGCCGTCATCCACTTTATTCTCCATGGAGAACCACCAAACTTTGGCATCAGTTTCCTCAGCCACGCGAACGCAAAGCGGATCGTCGGCATTCAGAATCAAATGATCATCCGCTGTTTGGTTGTGGGTGATCTTCATTTTAGCTTCAACGTAGTCGCGCATATCGGGGTAACGATCTTCGTGCGCCCGGCTGAAGTTTAAAATTGTTGCAACATGGGGGTGAAAATTTTCAATAATTTCTAACTGAAAGCTGGAGACCTCGGTTACCAGAACGGTATCACGGGTGGTGTCTTGGCTGGCGAGAACGCCGTCAGAAAATGCGCGGCCG
This sequence comes from Candidatus Sumerlaeota bacterium, assembly GCA_036751885.1. GTDB lineage: Bacteria > Sumerlaeota > Sumerlaeia > SLMS01 > JAHLLQ01 > JANRMB01. The sequence continues at coordinate 16,039 of DAIOTT010000010.1, read as the reverse complement.
ATGTTGCCTGAGACAACCGCGTTTTTGCCAGCATCTGTCAGCATTTGGCCTACAAGAGTTGTGGTGGTCGTTTTACCGTTTGTCCCCGTAATGGCACAAATGGGTGAACGGGCAAAGTAGGATGCCAATTCAACTTCAGAGTAAATCGGGATGTGGCGGTTAATGGCTTCTTGGTTCAGCCAGTGTTCTAAGGGAATGCCGGGGCTTACCACTAAGGCGTCGCAACCGTCTAGCACATCTGCGGTGAAGTTGTTGAAATAGAATGTAACAAACTGCCGATTGAGACGGCGAATGAGGGAGCGGAACTCCATGGCGGGTTTTTCATCCACTAGGATGACTTCGATATCATGATGACGGAGCAGTGACATAGCACCAACTCCAGAGCGGGCAGCACCAAAAACACACACGCGTTTATGGTTGAAGTTGTGACTTAATTTTTTGGTCATAGGGGAATACCTCACGGAGAAAATTGATCAACAGGAACCAGAACAGGGGAGACCTAAGAAAAAATACGAATGTTATAGACCTTAAAGAGTGTTTCTTTAAGTTGCACCTCCTAGCTTTAATCCATACACTGTATGAATTTTGTATAGAATTCTAAATTTCATAAATCAACGTAACTTTAATGTGCTTAATCCTGCAAGTGCTAATAACGCAGAAATCATCCAAAAACGCACAATAATTTGAGATTCTGGCCAACCAAGGCGTTCAAAATGATGATGCAACGGCGACATTAAAAAAATCCGTGTTTTACGAATCTTGAAACTCGCCACTTGTAGCATTACACTCCCCGCTTCAGCCACAAACACCCCACCAATTATCAGTAACAAGAGTTCTTGTTTTGTGAGCAGCGCTACTGAACCAAGAGCTCCGCCGATTAGCATGGAACCCGTGTCCCCCATG
>DAIOTT010000010.1:0-15126 GCA_036751885.1 Candidatus Sumerlaeota bacterium | reverse complement strand
CCGCGTACGCCAGCACACCGCCCAGACACAACGACCCCGTGTCCCCCATGAACATTTTTGCGGGATAACAGTTGAACCAAAGAAACCCAAAGCACGAGCCGATGAGCGCGCAAAGTAAAACACAAAGTTCGCCAGCGCCTCTTACGTAGGGAATCAAAAGGTAGGCGCTGGTATCCACACGGCCAACAAGGTAAGCAATAACAGCAAAGGCTAAGGCGCTGGTAATGGCAACGCCGCTGGCCAAGCCGTCCAAACCATCCGTCAGGTTTACGGCATTTGCCGTTCCTGTTAGTACGAAGTAAGAATAAACAATATACAGTAAGCCCAAGGGAACTACAACGCTTTTGAAAAACGGTAATGCTAAATCCGTAAAGGCAAAGCCCGGCACTTGGGGGTAGGTAACAATGCCATTAAACACGGAGGTGCAGAATACGGCAAAGACCAAGGCCAGTACGGATTGAGCAGCGAGTTTTTCTTTAGTTGTAAGCCCTTCACTTTGTTTGCGAACAACTTTGCGGTAATCGTCCACAAAGCCAATAAGGCCAAAACCGATTGTTGTAACAAAGGCTAATATTAAGACAGGCTCGCTCCAATCGCCAAAAAGCAGAAGGGAAAGGGCAAACGTCCAGGCAATCATCAGCCCGCCCATGGTCGGCGTTCCGGCCTTTTTTGCGTGCATTTCCATCAGGCTTAGGGCGCCGTCGCCTTTGCTGTCGCGGATGAATTGCCCTACCTTTAGGCGTTGCAGAAAACGGATCGTTCGATTTCCAAAAATCAGTGAAAGTATAAATGAGAAGGCTAATGCACCAGCAGCCCGCACGGAGATGTATTCACCTAAGCCGGCGTAAAGGGAGTTTTCAAATAGCGAGGCAAAGAAGGGAATCATGAAACTGCAGTTTCCCACCCATTGAATTTATTCTCAAGGTCGCTAATGAACAACTCCAGCTTGTTCGTGCGTGAACCCTTAACAATCACGACATCATTTTCTTCTAGGTAGGGGAGAACGCTTTCCATAAGTTCTTCTGCGTAATCCACATGAAGGGTTGGGATGCTGGAAAGCACGGAAATTTCTTCCTTATACCAACGCGCTTTTTGCCCAACGGTAAATACAAAACTCAGCTTTTGAGCAACGCACTCTCGGCCCACTTTGCGATGCAACGTTTCAGAGTAAGTCCCCAGCTCTTGCATTTCACCCAGCACACCGATCAACCGCTGCTCTGGGAATTGTTGCTTCAGCGAGCGCAACGCCTGAATCACGGCCGTGGGCGAGGCATTGTAACAATCCTCTATAATCGTAATGCCGCCAATTTTTTTGAGTACCGAGCGCTGGTTGCTTGAGCGAAAAGTTTGCAAGCGTTCTGCGATTTGTTCCAGCTTCATCCCGAGTTGTAAGGCAACGGCGGCGGTTGCTAAGGCATTTTGAATTTGGTGTTGACCAAATACATTCAGCGCAACGGGTACGGCGTTTTCTTGGTATTCCAAATTGAAGTGAATTTCCTGAGGCCCAACGGTTTGAATGCACGTGGCGCGTACGTGGGCTTCGGCCCCAGTGCCAAACGTGATGACTTCGCGGCCCTTAAGATCATCATTTAAAACAAGGCGCGCATTTGGGCAATCAGTACCTAGAATCAGGATCGTGTCTAAAGCCGACGCATGAAACAGCTCTGCCTTTGCATTGCGCAGGGCTTCTTTTGAAGGGAAATTACCAAGGTGTGCGTCCCCAACGTTTGTTAACACTGCAATGTGGGGTTCGCAAATATGGGTTAGACGAGTCAATTCGCCGGCGTGGTTCATCCCTACTTCGCAAATGGCTAAGGAGTGCTCCGGCTGCAATTGAAGCAGGGTAATCGGCAGGCCAATTTCATTGTTAAAATTCCCCGGTGTAGCGTGAACACGAAACACCTCCCGGCAAACATGGGCGGTCATTTCTTTAACAGTCGTTTTCCCGCAGGAGCCTGTAATACCGACTACCTTGGGTGAAACTTGATTCTTCCATTGGCGGGCAATGCAACCCAAAGCGGCGGTAGTGTTTTCAACCAACAGAACCCATTTAGCCCGGGCAAGTAACGACGGCGCAAAATCCTTTTGGGAAATCACTAATCCCTGCGCGCCTTGGGCTAAAGCTTGAGGCAGAAAATCATGCCCATTGAATCGATCTCCCACGAGGGCCAAAAAGGTTTGACCGGACTTTATTTGCCTAGAGTCGGTGTTGAGTTCCCCAATAACAAGTTCAGGGTTTCCGCTAAGGATTTCACCATTTGTTGCTGATGCGCACTCTTGCAGGGTAAGATTCATTAGGAAAAGTCCCCTGCCATGGAGTTTCTTGCATCGGAGGCTTTTAGGCTCCAATTCATGCTCATGGATTGCAGAATCATGCGAGCAATTTCGCGATCGTTAAAGGGAATGCGCACGCCGTTTTCCAGCTCTTGATACGATTCGTGTCCCTTTCCGCAGATGATGACTGAATCATTTGGTTGGGCTAAATACAACGCCCGCTCAATGGCTGAAGCGCGGTCCAGAATCTGTAGGCAACTTGTTTCATCAATCCCCTCAAGAACCTCGCGCGCGATTTGGCTCGGGTCCTCATTGCGAGGGTTGTCATTCGTTAGAATCACTTGATCGGCGTAATGATCCACCACGCGGCCCATTAGGGGGCGCTTGGATTTATCGCGGTCGCCGCCACAACCAAATACGCAGATAAGGTTTCTTGCGCACAAACGCCGAGCTGTACGCAGGGTTTTCTCCAAGGCATCCGGCGTGTGGGCGTAATCCACAACAACGCGGAACGGTTGGCCTTCATCCAGCACCTCAAAGCGGCCGGGAACCGGTAGAACCGATTGAATTCCCTGAGCAATATAATCCGCCGGTACGCCGAGGGAGAATGCCATGCTTGCCGCCGCCGCTGCATTACTAACGGTGAATTCACCAACCAAAGGTAATTCAACGGTGATTGTTGTACACCCCATGCGCAAATCAAAGAGAGTATTATTCAGCTGATGGCGAATGTTAGTGCATACTACATCGGCATCAATTCGGCCGTTTGAAGTGAACGTTTTTTGGTTCCCAACGTACTCCTCGGAAAACTTACTGCCCGATTGATCATCCAAATTAAACACCGCCCAAGGAGCGCGGTTTTGCTTAAGGCATTCAAAGAACAAGCGCTTTTTAGTATTCACGTAATGCTCAAAGGTTTTGTGGTAATCTAGGTGGTCTTGCGTAATATTCGTAAGGGCGGCGCAGTCTATGTTTAAGCCTGCTAAGCGTTCCTGATCAATGCCGTGGCTGCTGGCCTCTAGGGCAACAGCGCGAATTCCGTCGCGGTACATTTCTGCTAATAAGCGCGCCATGGAAAGGGCATCTGGCGTGGTGTTGTGAATATCACGCAACGGGTTGGCTTGTCCCCATTGGGCGCCCAAAGTTCCCATGAGCCCAGTTTTCAATCCAGCAGAGCGGAAGATGGATGCCATAAGCCAAGCAGTGGAGGTTTTGCCGTTTGTACCTGTTACGGCTGCAAGAGTCATTTTATCTGAAGGATGATCAAAAAACGTGGAGGCTAATTCGCCGACCGCCGCCCGTGTATCTTTCATGACTACCGTGGTAATCCCTTGAGGGACGGGTACAGGTTCTAGTGCAAAAATTGTTTGGGCGCCGGCAGCAATCGCTTGGTTGATGTATTCATGGCCGTCCTGCTGGTTTCCGCGAATGGCGATGAATGCGCTCCCTTCAGTGCATTGATCACCCCGCAGGGATAAATCCGTGACCAATTGATTGCCGGATCCCTTAAGGTAAAAATACCTCAGGTTGGATAAACCAAGTAAATCGCGAAGAAGCATGGGGTTAGGTCGAAACATTAATATTGGGCACTTTCCGCAACGATGCTTGTGTTTGTTTTCCGAGGCTCATTTTCCTGCGAGAAGATGAGAACGATTTCCAACGCCGGATCCATCAACGTTCCCGGCTCAGGGATTTGCTCTACCACAAGGCCGCTTCCTTGAAAGCGTACGTTCGTGTAGGACTCTTGCAACACGTGGCGAGCCTCCATCATGGAGAGCCCAAAGAAGTTAGGTACCCGTTGGTTGGTGCTCACATTATCCGCGCTGAAACGCAGCAACGGGCTATTGCGTGCAGCATCCGGTTCAACTTCAGGTGCATGGAGTTTGGTTTGTGCTTTGCTCGGCTGAATTTCCTCGGTGGGGAGAATACCCAGCTGCAGCACGCACTCTTGGGCAATAGCATGAAAGATTGGCGCTGCTACAGAGCCGCCGTAGTACTTTCCTTTAGGATTATCCACATAGCAATAAATCGCCACGCGGGGATCGTTGATTGGCAACGCGCCTCCAAAGCTGGCGATGTATTCTCGGTGGGTAAACACATCGCTTTTGCGGGTTGTACCCGTTTTGCCGCCAACCCTGAATCCGGGAATCTGAGCGCTTTTGCCGGTGCCGTTTACCACAACATCTTCCATGAGCTCTCGCATCATCAGGCTTGTTCGGGCGCTGATGACTTGGTGTTTAATTACAGGCTCGCGTTTCCAAGCAATGTTGCCTCGCGGGTCTACCCGTTTTTGAACAACGTAAGGCTCCATTACTTTACCGCCGTTCACTAATGCCCCCAACGCCATAACAATTTGCGTTGGTGTTAAGGCTAACTCATACCCCATGGGCAGGGAAGAGCGACTGAAGCTTGTCCACTTGGAAACAGGGTAAAGTATGCCGGTGCCTTCACCGGGCAAATCAATACCCGTTTGGCTGCCAAGGCCAAAGTTGCGCAAGTACTCATACCAAATGTCATTTTCCAAATTTTCAGTGGCGCGAATTGTACCCACATTGCTGGAATAGCGCATCACCTCATAGAAGGGCACAACGTTCATGTAATGGCCGGGAGCGTCCCTAACTTGTCGTCGACCAAAGTAGGCGCTTCCGCCTCCGCAATCCACGGGGGTGGTAATATCAATCAACCCCTGATCCAGTAGAATTGCTGCGGTAAATAATTTTACGACTGAACCGGTTTCCAGGGGATCGGTGAGCAAACGATTTCGCAGATGATCTGGCGGTGCTGTGCCTGCCTGATTGTTATCAAAACTTGGCCAACTCGCCATGGCTAATATCGCCCCGGTATGCACGTCCATCACAATGGCGCCGGCCGTATCGGCTTCAAACTCAGCGGCTGCTGCGGCTAAAGCTTTTTCAGCTTCCTGCTGAATGCTGGCATCCAGGGTGGTGATAATCGTATGGCCGCGGGCAGCCATTAGGTCGTCTTCTTCCACCGGCTGCATTACCTGCGCCATGCCGGATCTTGCAACGCGGGCTTCAACCATTTTACCGCTGATCTCATCCGCGTATTTGTACTCAAGCCCTGCAAGGCCGCGGTTGTCCCCGTATTCATCCTTGCCGGTGAACCCTAATATGTGGGGTGCCATGCCCGTTATGTATTGGCGTTTACTCTCTTGATCAAACCAATAGCCTCGGCTGCTGATATCAAAATCATCAAAAATATCGCCAATCTTTTGAGCAACTTCAGGGTTCATTTGGCGGCCAACGGAGACAACGTGCGTGGAGTTAAACTTCTCCAGCACCGTTGCATAATCCAGCCCTGCGTGATCAGCCACTTGGCGTGCAACTTCGTGCACGTCCTCAGTAAATTCTGGCGGGCGAAAAAATGTCGGGTTAATGAACACAGAAAGTGCCCGCGTGCTGCTGGCTAGCAAGGTGCCGTTACGATCCTGTATTGCCCCACGCTCTGGCTGAAGGGTAATGCGCGACGTATGCTGGCGATTTGCCTTCTGGGAGTAGGAATCAAACTCTGCAACTTGTAAATAAGCAAGCCGTGCCATTACCGTGAGGGATGCTGTTGTAATCGCAGCGCCAAGGAGAAGAACCCGTAATTTATGAGGTTGTTTTAGCATCGTAATGGGGGCCCGGGTTGAAGTAGAAAGAGGTGTTGAAGACGTTGCTGCAGAAAAGTTGAGGAAAGCTTGACGCAATAATGATCAGCCTCAAAAAAGCCCTAATACAGCATCAAGTTAATTAATTGAACTAAGCTAAAAATTAATCTTATTGATAACAACTTTGAAAGACACTTTCAAATTTAATAACAATGAATTACACAACCAACATCAAAGCAAAGCCCGGCGTGGACGAAGCGAACAGTGGGACTGGAAAATTCAAAACAGGACGGGAAGCGCATACTTTCAGCCTTGTAGGAATACCCCATAATACCATTCGCTTCTTGAACAAGAGCGGGGTAACAGGAACTTCAGGGATCAAGTACGAACGAAGAGAGAAGGAGAATCGGTGAGAACAGGAGGTCAACGGGTTCCTCGTCGGGCTTTGCACTGAAGTTGGTTAGTTCATCGGGAAAAACGTTCCTCCTTCCATTTCAATTCTTGAGGTATAAAGATCAAGTTGGCGAGCTAAGCTTGCTTTGGCCTTTTTTTCTGCCTCCGTAAAAAGCTCGGCGCGGTTGGTGGAAACATCAATTCCCGATACAACCCCCGGCTGAGGATCCACAAGCCCTAGTGGGCCTTTGGCAGCACTCAGCAAATCCTCGTACCGTGTAAGGGTTGCGATTTTAGCGTCCATTTTTTTCACTTCATTTGCCCGAACCTTTAAAATACTTTGCAGGCGTGCGGTTTCAATTTCGTAGTCGCGGATCTCAAAGTGGCGTTGCACATGCCAAAGGCCCAACCCTGTGGCAACTGCCCCAACAACAAAGATGCAAAGCAAGGAGAACAAGGTAAGCTGCCCAGGCCCGAGCGCTTTTTTGGGCTCTGCCTTTGGGGCAACTTTGCGTTTTGTAATCAGCGATTCTTTCTTAGTAGAAAACATCAGGCAGCCTCTTTCCGGCGAATAGTGCGAAGCCTTGTGCTGCGGCTGCGGGGGTTGCGTTCCACTTCTTCGTTGCTTGGCTTGCGGGCGCCGCGTGAAATAACTTCGTACTCCAACCCCGCGGTTGTAGTGGCACTGTAAACGTTATTCGGGTCTAATCGCGGCGAACCGTATTCATCAAACACGCGCTTAACCAATTTGTCCTCAAGGGAATGAAAGGATAGAACAGTCATGCGTCCCCCGGGATTCAGGGATTTCAGGCAGCCGTGAAGGCCTTGCTCTAATTCCTCAAGTTCGCGGTTGGCGGCAATGCGCAATGCCTGAAAGGTTCTTGTAGCCGGGTGAATCCCAATATGGCGTTTCTTAGGCGGGTAACAATAGGTTACAATTTCAGCCAGCTGTGTTGTTGTGGTAATGGGTTCCGCATCGCGAACCTTTACAATTGCCCGGGCAATTTGCCGAGCAAGGCGCTCATCCGAGTAATGATAAATCCAGTTGGCCAAATCTTCTTCCGCTGCCGTGTTCACTAAATCTGCCACAGATTTTGTGGTGCTTTCATCGGGATTGAACCGCCCATCCAAAGGGCCAAGCTTGCTGAAGCTGAATCCCCGCTCCGCTTGATCCAAGTGCAGGCTGTTCACACCAAGATCCAAAAGCAAGGCATCAACACCGGGTAAATTGTGTTCTTCCAGTACGGCTTCGCAGGCCGAATAGGAAACGTTTTCCGTGATAATACGGAGGGACACACACCCTTGCGCCCGCTCTGACAAACGATTTTCAGCAATCTGGAGCATCTTAGGGTCGCGATCTGTTGCAACCAATGTTCCCTCACCACCCATTGCTTGGATAAACGCCAAACAATGACCAGCAGTGCCGCAGGTACCGTCAAAAACAACGGAGCCCGGTTTTGGTGAAAGGGATTCTAAGACTTCGGCAACCATCACAGGCTCATGAAACTCCACTTCTTAAATTTCGCTTTCTGATAAATTATTGCGCAATCTTTCTTAATTCTACCTTGCATTACATCAATTAGTCGTCGTTCATTTGGTCCGTAAGGCGGCCAACCAAGAGTTCTAAGTCATCAAGACTTGATTCAAAGTCATCCGCGTTATGAAGTTCCAACTGATCGCCTGCGTTCATGATGATGATGTTACCTGAAAGCTTGAAGCGCTTAGCCAAGAACCGTGGGATGCGAATGCGGCCCTGGTTATCCAGCACTTGTTCTTCTGCCATGCCGATGAGTGTTTTCCGCAGGCGTTGCCATTCCGGATTGTGCTTTGGTTTTGACTTCAAGAATTCTATCATTTCATCGAAAACGGGCTTGGGGAAAATTGTTGGTTTTAGTTCAATGCTTAGGCCAACAACCACTTTTACTTCTGCGTCTTTGTTTTCCCACTCTGATTCTGGCAATGCGAACTTACGAAACCCGGCAAGCATCTTCGAAGGGATGGGCATTCTCAGCCGATCGTCTGTGCGCACTTCCTGGTTTCCGGTGTATTCGTATTCCATGGGCCTGCCAGTTCGGGGGGTGTGTGTGAGAAACTTGCTTACCGCAAATCCCCACAGTTTCCCACATCATTGCCGCAGGTTGTTCTTTAGAACTGAAGAAGGTCAATCAAATTCTTTCCTCAATTTACCACATTCTCCCCAAACAGTAAATTTCCCCCCTGCTCAACGCTTCATCAAGTTTTTGGCTCTGCACACGCAGTGTACCAATAACCCCACGTTGAATATGATCTATTTTATTTCTAAGCTGAATAATATCAATACTCTTTATTCACGCAATACAGCGATCAAAACTGCTGATCTCGGCCTAGGATTTTGCTAATGCAAACCGCTGAACCTTGGCGGCTTCTCCTACTTACGCCTAGTATTCGGTTGTTGGGTGCGCGGCAATCGCTGCTTAGTTTAGTGCAGAATTTACCCTCCCACATTTCCCCACATGTCGTCTGTTCTGGCGGCGGCGCCCTTGCGGTTGCCCTTCGGGAAGCCCAAATTCCCGTCAGCATCATCCCTCACTACCCTTGGCGAAAATTCACGGGCAGACTCAATGCAGCCATTTGGCAGCTCCCTGCGTTGCGCGCAGTTGTTCGGCAATTCAAGCCCCACGTGATTCACTGTAACGAGTACCACAGCACCCCCCAAGGGATTCGCGCCGCTAAGGCAACTCAGCCCCACGCCCTAGTTACAACGCACCTGCGCAACGCCCCCTCGCAACGCCATATTCGCAACTACGAAGTGGGTAAAGCTGAGGCAATCATCACGGTGAGTGAAAGCATTCGCCCGCTTCTGCGTCAGCAAAACCTTGAACACCTTGTGCGGGTGGTGCACAACGGGATTGATCTTGAGAAGTTCCTAACCGCAACTCCAACTTCTGAATTGCGCAACAATCTTGGTTGGCCCCAAACAGATTTTGTTGTGGGGCTGTTGGGCTTAGTTTCCCCCCGCAAGGCACAACTTGTTTTAGCAGAAGCCGTGGCACTTGCCCGCAAGCAGGGTGCGCCTGTGCGCTTGCTGTTGGCGGGCGATGCATTTAAATCTTCCCTTGAATATGGGGACGCTCTTCGGGTGCGCCTTGCCCAGCCTGATCTTGCAGGGGCTGTACACTGGGTTCCTTTTCAAAAAGATATTCTCTCTCTTTACGGCTCCATGAATGTAAATGCCCTCATCAGCACGGAGGAAGGTTTTGGCCGCACAATCATCGAGGCCGGAGCCTTGGGAATCCCCTCCGTGGGAAGTCGGATTGGTGGCATTCCGGAGATCATTCTTCCGGAGAAAACGGGATTCTTGATTGATGAAGGCAACAGCCAAGCACTGGCGGAAATCCTGATCCATGCTAGCCGCCAACCCGAGGTTATTCAGCAGCTGGGTCAAGCGGCTCGCCGCAGGGTTATTTCGGAGTTTAGCCTAATCGCCACCATCCAAAAACTCGTCGCAATTTGGGAAGAGTTGATTGCAATTCAAACCACTAAATAAATTACCAATGGATGAAATAATCCTGAATGGGCGCCGGTGTTTCCCATAAGTAGTGCGGAAATACTCAACTCAGAATGCATATTTCTCGGCGGCGATTCACCAATCACCGCGTAAATACTTCCGTTCGCTTTTCAATATTGATTGCATGAACTATTGAAAACCGTTTGTTGGTGTATTGTGATGATTGGTGGGGCGCAAAGCTATTGAAGCAAATCCTCTGGGTGAGCCGTAGGCAAATCAAACGCTCGCGCAACGGCTAAATGGGTTACTTTACCCTGATAAATATTCAAACCGCGCATAAATCCCTTATCGCCAATCAGGCCCCGTAATCCTTTGTCTGCAAGTTTGCGGGCATAGGGAAGCGTTGCGTTTGTAAGGGCAAAGGTACTGGTTCTTGCAACGGCGCCGGGCATGTTTGTGACGCAGTAATGAAGAATGCCGTTATCTTGAAAAATGGGGTTTGTGTGGGTGGTTGGTCGTGAACTTTCAAAGCAACCGCCTTGGTCAATCGCAACGTCCACCATAACGGTTCCGCGCTGCATAATGTTGAGGTGTTCACGGCGAATCACATGGGGTGCTTTGGCGCCGGAAAGGTACACACTGCCGATGATTACATCGCTGCGGCTCAGTTCTTTTTCGATGTTGTAATCGCTGGCAAACACGGTGGTAATGTTGGCGGGCATAACATCGTCCAAGTAGCGAAGGCGCTCTAAGTTTACATCCATCATCGTTACATTTGCGCCCATGCCTGCGGCCATTTTTGCGGCGTTTGTGCCCACAACGCCGGCCCCTACAATCATCACACGGGCGGGTGCAACGCCGGGAACGCCCCCCATCAGCAGGCCCTTGCCGCCGTGAATTTTCTCCAAATACGTTGTCCCTGCTTGAATGGAAAGCCTGCCGGCAACCTCGCTCATGGGCGTCAGCAAGGGGTGAGTTCCGTTTCGGTCTTCCACGGTTTCGTAGGCAACACACCCGGCACCACTGGCGGCCATTGCCCGCGTCAGGGCTTCGCTGCTGGCAAAGTGAAAGTAGGTGAACAGAATATGCTCCGGCCGGATCCTAGGCCATTCCACAGGTTGCGGCTCTTTCACCTTCATGATCAACTCAGAAGCAGCCCAAACCTCGTCCGCATTCGGGAGAATCGTTGCCCCAACGGACTCATAATCGCCATCGAACAAATCAATGCCGGCGCCCGCCCCTGATTCTACAATCACTTGATGCCCGTGCTTAGTCAACTCTCGAGCACCCGCCGGGGTAAGTGCTACTCGGAATTCATGATCCTTAATCTCACGAGGTACGCCGATGATCATGGTGAAAACTCCCATACTGTAAAAATGAATCATCCCGAGGGTTAAGTAGCGGGCGATTGCAAATGAATCCCTAGTAACTAAGGGTATAAAGCACTTTATTCAGCAGCCCCAGCAGGGGCAATTGAGAAAGTAATTATCTTTTAAACCCATAGAGCAAAACCCTAGGGGCGACGAACTCCGATTCGTCGTAAGTCTATCCGTAATGCTAAGCCTCAATCAGCTTACCACGGAATGCAAACCGGGGAAGGCTGCGCGTTGGTTGCGAGCTTACGACGAATCGGAGTTCGTCGCCCCTAGGGGGAGTTCGTCGCCCCCTTGGGAATTCGTTGCTCTCTGATTACTTCTCCCCAATGAGGATGGGCTAGTCTATCGCCGATAATGCTTCAGTTGCATATTTTTAGGTCCCTTTTTTTGTTGAAAAGCCATTTGCTGAATACGTTTTCCTTGTGCGTTTCCTTATTCCTTGTTGATAGTGTTCTTGTAACGTAAATCAAAAATCACGAAATTTTCTGGAGCCTGATTGTGCAAGCCGATTCATTACGTGACAAATTCCTTGGCGCCGCCATGGGTTTATGCGTGGGCGAAGCTTTGGGTGCTCAGTTTGAGACGATGACCGCCAGCGTGATTAACATGAAGCTGGGCGATGAGAATGTTCAAATGACCGGTGATAAGCGGCGCCGTTTGGACAAAGGCGAATGGACGGATGATGCCGGCCAGTTTATTGCCGTCATGAACTCCTTTAACGTCTGTTACGGGTACGATCCCGTGGATATTGCGGGTTCCCTTGGGGGTTGGATTAAGCACAAACCCAAACGCGTGGGCATGCACACTGGGGAATTGGTGCGTGAAATCCGTGAGAACCTTGATTTACACCACACATTGGGCCGCGAAAACTGGATTCAAAGCGGCGGGGTAAAGGCCGGCAACGGCTCGCTGGCGCGCTGTTTGGTCCCCGGATTATTTTATCACTTTGATTTGGAGCTAATGATTCGCTCCTCCATTGGCACAAGCCAGATTACCCATTTTGATCCTCGGGTTGTTGAAACCGCCTTGGTGCTGAACTTTCTGTTAATTCAATGCCTGAATAACCGGTTTCAGCCGGAAAGCCTAGAGCACGCCATTTCATTTCTGGAGAGCATTCGCCTTTCGCAGATTTACACCGAGTATGTTCTTCGGTTTGAGCCTACCCAGTTGGCTAGTTACACCAACTTTACACCCTTTCTGAGTTACCAAGCCAACAAGGATGCCGTACCTGCTGCCTTGGCGGAGATGAAAGCCCTGAAGCTCCGGGATTTGCACAACACGGGTTTTTGCGTTCACACCTTGCAGGTTGTTTGTTACGCTCTCATTCACGCCCAAAGTTATGAAGAGGGCATCAGCATGATTGCAAAATTAGGCGGTGATTCTGATACAAACGGCGCCGTAGGCGGGTGCTTGCTTGGGGCTCAATACGGCCTTTCCGGCATACCCAGTGAATGGCGCTCGGATTTGAATAAATCCTACCTCATCGCCTCCCAATCGGAGAAGCTGTTGAATAGTTCCATGCAAACTGAAGAGCGCGAATATCAAGAGGGAATTCAAAAGCCCTATTCCACACCCCCTACAAAATTGTAATTCCTTAAATACCAAATCGCTCAAAAAAAGTTGCGCAGCTTACTCGTTGAATTACCCCAACAAGCATCAATCTTTCCTTGTCCCTAAGGGTTTGGCTTAACACACTAACACCGCTAAATAAATCCTTCGAATCGTGATTGTACCTATGAGCGAAGCAAAACCCGCGAATTCTGCTGTTACAACCCCCATTCGCTGCCTCAGCATTCTAATCCCCGTGTACAATGAAATCAGAACGCTGGAATTGCTGCTCAACCGCGTTCTGGCAGCGCCGCTCCCGTGCAACCGTGAGCTGGTGATTGTGGATGACTACTCTACGGACGGCAGCCGGGAGTTTCTCGCCGAGTTTGAGGCGAAGCACCCCGAAGTGGTGAACCTGACTTTGCAGCCAAAAAACGGGGGAAAAGGCTCGGCCATACGCACAGCGATCGAGAAAATGACCGGTGATTGGGCAATCATTCAGGACGCAGATTTGGAGTACGACCCCAACGAGTACGGTGTGATTCTGCAACCCGCCCTTGAAGGAATTGCCGATGTTGTATACGGCTCGCGGTTCCTGACCGGCAAATACCGGCGCGCCATGTTCTTTTGGCACACCGTAGCCAACCAAGGGCTAACATTGTTCAGCAACATGCTGAACGATTTAAACCTAACAGATATGGAAACATGCTACAAATTAGTGCGGGCAGATATTTTAAAAAGCCTCATCATCAAAAGCAACGGCTTTGATCTTGAACCCGAACTCACCGCCAAACTCGCCCGCTGGGGAGCGCGCATTTACGAAGTCCCCATCAGCTACAAAGGCCGAACCTATGCCGAGGGCAAAAAAATCAAGCTCAAGGATGCGTTTGCCGCTCTTAGGGCCATGATTCAATATCGGTTTAGCGAAAAATTTTGCAATCACGACGGCTTTGAGATTCTTCAGGCGGTGCGCAAAGCAAAACGCCTAAACCAGTGGATGTACGAGCAATTTGCCGAACACCTTGGGGATGAAGTGCTAGAAGCAGGTGCAGGCATTGGCAACCTAACTGAGTATGTGCTGGATAAAAAACGATTAGTCTGCCTGGACTTCGAGGATTTCTACGTCGAACGTCTGCGGGATTCCTATGGCCATTTGCGCAATACACGCTTCGAGCGGGCCGACCTGACGAAGCCCGAAGACCTTGAAAATGCCGCCAAAGAAGGCCTCTTCGATAGTGTTTTCTGCCTCAACGTTGCCGAGCATATCGAGCACGACACCTGCGTGTTTCAAAACTTCTACAACGTTCTGAAACCCGGCGGCACTTGCATCATTTTGGTGCCCCACGATCCAAGTCTCTACAGTAAAGTAGATGAAATCCTAGGGCATTTCAGGCGCTACACCAAAAACGAACTGCGCCGTAAACTCAAGAAAACCGGCTTCCAGGTTGAAAAAGTCTTCGGGTTCAACCGCCTCGGGGGGCTAGGTTGGCACCTCAGCAAAAAAATGGGAAAAACCACCTTATCAGCCAACCAAATGGCGCTATTTGAGGGGCTGATGATCCTCAGAATCCCCCGAATACTAGAGAAATTCCCCTTCCACAGCCACAACAGTGTCATCGCAATTGCCCGAAAACCATTAGAAAATGATTCAAAATAACCCCGCAACACCGCTTCAAGCCCACAACCTTCAAGATGTGAACAGGAATTGCTGTAATGCACACCTACAACAAAACGAGGTACCAAATCAATGACCGCTGAAATTACCCCCCCCATGCACCAAATTAAAGAAGGCACTTGGGATATGCACAAACAGGCCGAAGGCCAAGCCCTTGAACAACACCTAATCAACGGCACGCTACCCAAAGATAAATACGTGGAAAACATCGGTCAGCGCTACCTTGTGCACGCTCGCATGGATTCGCTGTTGCGCAAAGCCCGCGAAGTTGAACCCCGCTTGGCCGAAATTGTTGAAGACTCGCAATTCCACACCGACTCCGCAAAAATCGATCTCCAGTTCTTCGGCATCGTTCCAGAAGAGGTAGAACCACTCCCTGCAACCGTAAATTTTCTCGCCATAGCCCAGCAAGCCTACGAAGAAAAACCCCTCTACCTACTCGGCATTCACTACGTACTAGAAGGCAGCACCAACGGCGCCCGCTTCATCGCCAAATCCCTGCGTAAAGCCTACGCACTAGAAGGCATGAACGGAACCCACCTGCTGGATCCCTACGGCGAACAACAACGCAGCAACTGGATGCGCTTTGTAACCACCGCCAACGCACAGGAATTCACCGCCGAAGAAATGGAACGCATCATCCACTATGCCCGGCTAACCTTCACCGGCGTCACCGCAATCGGCCAAGCGATTATGCCTGATTGAAGCTAAAGATAGCTCAATTCAACCACTCACGGAATTCATCGAGGGTGAGTTAATTTAT
>DAIOTT010000009.1:31117-35097 GCA_036751885.1 Candidatus Sumerlaeota bacterium | reverse complement strand
TTCGCGGAAAAATCAACGACTCCCGTGCTGAGGAAGCTCAATCCATGTTGGAACGTGCTGAAGGAACCCTCAGTGCTGCCCCAGAACACGAAAAAGCCCCCATGCTCCGCGATCTGCGAGACCAACTACAACTCGCCATTGAAGACGGCAACGAAGGCGCCATGGACGACAGCATCGATGACATCCTTCGCGTGTTGGCGGAGATTGAATCAGCGTTCTGATTTAGTCCTTCCACGAAAACCCAAAAGATCCCGGGGCAACGTACTCAATTCTCACCAAAGACTTGTGTATTTTGCCCGGTTTTTTTATGCTTTCTGGTTTGAGAAACTTGATCCATAACTCTATCAATATTGAATTCAAAAAAAGCGCTGAGCCGTTACCTCACAATTAATCAGGGTGAATCAACGATGCAATGGCACAGAATTTTGCGCGCAAACATACTGTTTCAGGAAAATTTATCACCGTGAATGATTCGATACTCGAATTTATGAATAATTCTCTTGTCATCTGAGCATTGGTTGACTATCACTTCCCTCCCTAGCGGTGAGGTGGCCGAGCGGTTTAAGGCACCGGTCTTGAAAACCGGCGAAGGCATCCCCTTCCGTGGGTTCGAATCCCACCCCCACCGCCATTTTTTTCTCTATCCCTTCCATATTTCTTATAACATCGGCTTTGAATAATTCATTATGTTTCAACCTTGTACATTGGTGAGCATAAAGGGAATGCTATTCATGATTCTTAGTGTTTCAAACCAAGCACCTTAGCTTGACAGCCTAGAACTTTCGTTGGTTCTCTTTTTTTTCTTTGAAACGGGAAGGCCGAAGAGTCTTCTTTAAATCTTGTTCCCTCGGGCATTTTAGCATGGCATTATTAGAAAAAAAACTTCCGTTATTGCGGCTTTCCATTACGGGGCTGTTTATGGGTTTGGCGAATTTGGTTCCGGGTGTATCAGGGGGAACGATGGTTTTGGCGTTGGGGTTGTATGATGAGTTTATTACGGCGATGAGCGATGTTACCCGGTTGCCGGGGAAAATGCTGAAGGATGGTCCCCTTGTTGGCCTGAAATCCTTCGGCCGTTCGGGGGCGATTTTGGCCATGCTTTTTGGGCTTTCATTTCTTACGATCGCCGTTCTATCAGGAATCATACAATATTTGATGGCGATGTTTCAACCGGGGATGTTGGCGCTGTTTATTGGCATGACGCTTGGCGGAGCGCCGATGCTTTGGCGGCAGATGAAACCTTTATCCGCGCCCTCGGTTGTGGGGGCGGTTTGTGGGTTTACGCTTATGGCGCTGGTGGCGTTGGTGCTAAAACCCGGCGGCGGAGAGCCCTCTTGGTTGTTGTTTTTTTTGGGGGGAATGGTGGCAAGTTCTGCAATGATTTTGCCGGGCATTTCAGGGAGTTACATGCTGTTGATCATGGGGCTTTATTTGCCGGTGATTGCGGGCATTAGCGACGGCGTTTATGCCTTGAAGGAGCGGGATTTTGCCACCTGTATTCAGGTTGCGCTGAACATTGGTTTGCCCGTGGGGTTGGGGTTGTTGGTTGGCATTGTTGGCTTTTCAAATTTGATTAAGATTTGCTTGGAGAAATTTCATGCCCCAACGATTGGTTTTTTGATGGGGTTGTTGGTGGGGTCGGTTTTGGGGCTTTATCCCTTTCAGGTGGCGAGTTTTGATAAACTCCCCCGCTATGCCCATGAGGGGAACTTAAAAGTTATGGCCTTCGGTTGGGAGCCTGTTGCAGGAAATGCGGTTTACGATAATTTGCAATCGCTAAACGAGCGACCAGGCCTTACGGTGAGTTACTTGCCCGGCGCAGACCGTGCGCCGATGGAAGCGGAAATTGAAGCAGCCCGGGCGATAAACGCCGTGGTAATTGTTTACGATCACCTGATTGAGCGCGAAGTGCGGAAAGCTGCGGCGACGGAGATTGCGGACAAAAAAGTTGAACTTGTGTTTGTGCCGAACGCCGAACAAACGCCGGTGAAAATTGGCTGGGTAATTCTGCTGGCGATCATTGGTTTTGGCCTGACATTGCTGCTGAGTCGGCTTGGCGGTGGTGAAAAATCTGAGCCAGAAGCATCGCCGGCTGCTGGCTGATTTCAACAGCGATTGCCAATATTTATGAGTAATGCTTCGCTGCTCAACTTTCGCTAAGGCGTTTTGCAGGGGCGGTGTAAAGTTGGCTGTGGGCTTGGTGAAGGTTTTGAATGATACGATCTTTGACGGGTGATTCGGGGATTTTTGCTTTGAATTCAGCCTCGTTGAGTTCAGCGGCGTTTTTGCCGGGGAACCAGTGGCTTGCGTTGCCAAGCAGGTTGTAGCGCATGCGGGCGTATTCCTCCATGCCGTAGACTTCCTTCAGGTTGAGAAGCCAGAGGATGATTTGTGCGTTGATTTCGCCGGGGATTTGCTCCCACTCGGGTATGCCTTGCAGGTAGTTGTGGGCGTATTCTGTGCCCAGGGCGGCGGCGTTTGCTTCATCTAGGCGCTCTAAAATTGCCGGAAGGTATTCGTCCCGTTTGTCGTACAACTCAATGGCTTGCAGGTGCAAATCGTAGTCGGTTGTTTTTGCAGCCCCGATGCTGAGAGTGTGCACCTCTGGCCGGTTCAGGCAAAACAGGTCGTTAAAGACAATAGGATCCAACGGGGCCGTAAGCTCCCGTAATCGCTGCGGAGCGTTGTACAGCATGCCGCCTTTATCGGTAGGGCTAATGATAAATACACCCATATCGTGCTTGTTTGCGGCCAACACAGCGGGCCAGTTGCGCTGGTAGATGTTATACCAGTGTAGGTTTACGTAGTCAAAACCGCCGTACTGGGTTGTTTGAATGGCTTTGATAATTGTGGCGCAGGAACCATGGGTGGAGAAGCCAACGTGGCGGAGCAGGCCTTGCTCTTGCAGCTGGCGAGCAACATCTAAACAGCCCCCCTTGCGTGTTGCCCATTCGTGGGTTTCATCGTTATTGATGCCGTGAATGCCAAGTAGATCAACGTAGTTCAGCTGAAGTCGCTCTAGGCTTTCCATAAAGTTGCGGCGAAAGAGTTCGGAATCAGCTTCGGGGCCGACTTTGGTTTGCACGATGATTTCGTTGCGCGGAAAGCGGGGAAGGATAAGGCCCAACTGGCGTTCGCTGCTGCCGTAGCCGCGGGCTGTTTCAATATGGTTGATTCCGTTGGTAACGCTGTGATTGATAACAGCTTCTAGATTTTGCTGGTTTTCATCAGGAATCTCGGAAAGTGGTTTGTCCTGCCAAGCGTGCTGGTAGCGCATGCCACCGGTGCTAAACACGGGCATTTGAAGTTCTGTTCGGCCGAATCGACGATAGAGCATGGGTTGTCCTGACTTTTGCTTTATGTTTGGTGGGATGTAAGCAAAACTTATCCCGCATTTGAATTTCAACTGAGAAGGTGTTGTTTTGAGCGTTAAAATTGATTCTATCCCTAAAGAGCTTTTGGAGCCTATTGAAGCGGCTGCCAACCCGCCTGCACCTTCAGCCGCGCCGTACCACCCGGGGAGCTTGACGCCGTTGCAATTGAAAGAGGGGGGGAGAAAACTTCCGCCCTGGATTAAAGGCCGCGTTGCCATGGGTAAAGCCTACGAGGAGATTCGCGATATCATCAGCGATAAGAAGCTGAACACGGTTTGCGCAGAAGCCCGTTGCCCAAATCTAGGTGAATGTTGGTCTCGTGGCACGGCGACGTTTATGATTTTAGGCGATACATGCACGCGGAGCTGTGGGTTTTGCGCGGTGAAAACGGGTCGGCCGACGGAGCTTGACCTAGACGAACCCCGCCGTGTGGCGCAATCTATTCGGGAAATGGGGTTGAAGCACGCGGTGATTACCAGTGTAAACCGCGACGAACTTAAAGACCGGGGCGCCGAAATTTGGTACCAAACCGTTGTTCAGGTAAAGCAAGAAAGCCCTTCAACCACCATCGAGACCCTAATACCGGATGTAAAAGGCAACTGGGAT
>DAIOTT010000009.1:8869-31107 GCA_036751885.1 Candidatus Sumerlaeota bacterium | reverse complement strand
AGTGTAAACCGCGACGAGTTACGAGACGGCGGCGCGGCGATTTTTGCCGAAACCATTCGGTTAATCCATGATCTTTGCCCGGGGACGGGGGTTGAAGTTTTGACGCCGGACTTCCAAGGAAACCGTGAAGCGTTGGAAACGCTGTTCAGCGCCAGACCCGAAATCTTCAATCATAACTTAGAAACGGTTCCCCGGCTTTCCGCAAGGGTTCGCCCGCAAGCCGTTTATGGCAGATCCTTACGGGTTTTGGAATGGGGCAAGCAAGCAGGCTTACGCACCAAAACAGGGCTAATGCTGGGGTTGGGTGAAGGAATAGATGAAGTGAAGGAAGTGATGGAAGACCTTGTGGAGATTGAGTGTGATATTTTTACGCTTGGGCAATATTTACAGCCGACTCCGCGGCATTTGCCGATTGTTCGGTTTGTGCACCCGGATGAGTTTGCGGAGCTTCGGGAGTATGGCAAGGCCTTGGGCATTCCCCATGTTGAATCAGGCCCCATGGTGCGCAGCAGTTATCATGCGGAAGAGCAAAGCAAGGACTTATTACCCAGCAAAAGCGGACTCTGAGCAGAAGCGAAGTATTACAGCGGTAATCAATGCGCCGTTGGCTAATGCGCCGTTGGCTTAGTATGAATCCTCTATAATTTCACCGCCAGAAAGCTCTTGTAAGCGGCGGATGAATTTTTTATCCGTACCATAATCCGGTGAAATGGGAAAGCCGAAGGAGTCTTCGTTGTGCAAGGTGATCCAAACATACCCACCGGATAATCCGCTGCCGTAATAGGGCTCGATTGTCATAATATCCCGCAATTTAACCACATCAGTATAACTAAATTCATGGATGATCATGGATTTATCCGTTAGAATGTAGCAACTATCGTTGAAGGATAGTTCATCAGAATAGACGTAAATGGCCGTTTCATCCTTGGGTATAATCCCCAGATTATTGATTGATTTTTTATGGTGTGCTTCAACGCTGTTCCAAGCCTGAATCTCCTTTGGGGGTACGGTATAACCAATGTACATTAGGCTTGCAATAACCACGATGAAGAATACGGCAACCAGGGCAAAGCACCCAATGGCGGCTCCGCCTAAGAGAAAGAGAGCTTTTTTGCTTTGGGGTTTTTCTTGATTTTGGGCAACTTGATAGGGATTTTGGTATGATGGCTGGGCCGATTGCTGGGCCGTTTGTGGGGAAGGAGAATAGGGGGCCGACAATCGGTTTTGTGAAGGCGTGTTTTGTGCAGGCGGATTTGGAGGAAGTGGATTATATTGTTGAGGGGGAATAGTTGAATATTGATTGTATGGCGGCGGGTACTGCTCCCCTTGAGGGGGTGTAGGCGGGGGCGGCTGAAGGGGCCGATGAGGCGGATTGCTGGCCCGAGGATTCAGAGGCGGCGGAGGTGGAGGCGGAAGCTCCTGCTGATAGTCAGAATACGGAACGGGTTCTCCGAAAATATTGACGGATCTTGGCCGTTGCGAATTGCCCGATGAGGCATTTTCCCCTTGGTTTGGATGCTCGTTTTGGCCTTGGTTTTCAGGTGAATTCACGGAATACTGCTTCCCTAATGCGCTGATACTGAAAAGCAAAACCCCTCAGTTTATGATTCTTGAATAGCATGCTCCCGAGAAAAGTCGAGCATTTCTTGAACTTTTGCTTCCGCCGCAGGGATCAAGGGCGCAGTGAACGAGCTCCGCATGGGTAGGCACAGCACGGTTCACCTGTTGTGAAGCTCAAGGAAGTTTTCACGAAAAACTAGAAGTGAGACTTGCCTTTGGAATTGGGAAACGATTATTTTTCGTGTTCACAAATTTACTCTTGGTTTACATATTTTCATGGGCGATTTTCAGTTTTCCCTTACGGGCCTGGATTACAGCATTATTGCGTTCTATTTGCTGTTGACTTTTTTGATTGGTGTTTTGGCGCAACGGGTTGCAAGCAAAGGGGCCGATTCCTTTTTTCTAGGAGGGAACAAGCTCCCGTGGTGGGCGCTCGGTGCATCGGGAATGGCATCAAACGTAGACATCGGCGGAACGGCGTTAGCCGTAGGCCTGATCTACGCCATGGGAGTGAAGGGCTTTTTCATCGAAATTCGCGGCGGAATTGTACTCATTATGGCCGTATTGCTGGCTTACATGGGAAAATGGAACCGCCGTTCCGGGGTAATGACGCGGGCTGAGTGGATGATTTTTCGTTTTGGCAACGGCACCGGAGGCAAGTTTGCCCGGGTTGCGAGTGCGCTTTCTGAAATTTTGTTTGCGATTTGGGTTACCGCCTACTTTACCAAAGGGCTTCAGGCTTTTGTTGGCCCTATGCACCCTTGGGGGAATGAAATTTCCCTGCTCATTACCGCGATTATTGTGATTTTTGTTGGAATTTACTCCATGGCAGGGGGGCTAACCGGCGTTGTTTGGACGGATGTATTTCAGGGGTTCCTGATTCTGATCGGCGTGCTTTACATGACTGGGCTGGCAATCTTTAGTTCTCCCCTGCCGGAAGTTTTCTCCGTCTCTGCTCCCACTGAGGACGGCTTTATCACCGTGCAACGAACGTTTGAATCATGGTCGTCCATGTGGCCAAACCAGGTGGAGGAGTTTCCGGGGAACTACGACGTGTACAACATGTTCGGCTATACGCTGGGGATTTTGTTGATTCGCACATTGATAGACGGAATGTCGGGTTCTGGTGGGTACATGATTCAACGGTATTTAGCGGCAAAAAATGAACGTGAAGCGGGATTGATTTCGTTTTTCTGGACGTTTCTGCTGATGTTCCGTTGGCCATTAGTTGTAAGTGTTGCCGTAATGGGGATTCAGCTTTCCTTGAAAGAAGGGGCTGTACCAATTGAAAATCCGGAGTCTGTTTTGGCGGTTGTAATTAACCAAGTACTTCCTTCGGGGATGAAAGGGTTAATGATTGCAGCATTTTTGGCGGCGTTTATGTCCACGTTGAGTTCAGCCTTAAACTCCTGTGCATCCTATTGGGTTCAGGATATTTACAAGCCGTTTTTTGCTTCAGCTCCGAACCCGAAGTCCGAGGTATTTCAAGGCCGGCTTGCAACAATGTTCTTTGTGTTTAGCGGTTTAGCCATGAGTTTATTGTTCGCTTCAATCAACGAGATATGGGGCTGGCTAACAACGGCATTGGTGGGCGGACTCACGATTCCCTTGTTCCTGCGGTGGTATTGGTGGCGGTTCAACGGCGAAGGCTTTGCCGTGGGAACAATCATTGGAAATATTGCAGCAATACTCCTTTTGATCTTCAATAAATTTGAGCTCAATCCAATCCCCGGCTTTGACATGAGCAAGGAGATTAATGGGTTTATTTTTGTTTCTTGCATTTCGCTGGTTGGGTGTATTGGCGTTGCGTATTGGTTCAACCCAACGCCGGACCGTGTTTTGGACAACTACTACCGCACAACGCGCCCGTTTGGGTTTTGGGCTGCCAGCCGCAGCCGCCTAAGCCCTGAGGAACGACGCTCAATCAACCGGGAAAATGTGTTGGAAATTGTTTCAATGTGCCTTGCATTACCTTGGCAATTGGTGTTGTTTTTGTTCCCAATGATGCTGGTTCTGCGGGCTTGGAACGAGGCAATCTTACTTGGTGTAACACTCGCAATACTCAGCGTTGCGCTTTACTTTACTTGGTACAAAAATCTCTCAACGGAAGAAACCACACCGAAGCCTGCGTTGATTGAATCATGAACGGGTTATAAAGGACTGGATTAAGTCGATTTATCAATTTGCTTTAGAAGTTCGGAGTAAATAAGGCAAAAAGCCTGAAGTTCTAAATAATGCGCTAGTATTGATTGACTTTAGGCCCCTATTTACGCTTTGTTTTCGTAAGTTTCTTTTGAAGCTGCTTACTTTTCCAAATTAATGTTAAAGGTTTTGTTCAATCATGTCTTCCCGTTCCGGCCTTTTGGGGCGCGACCAAGATTCGCGCAAATCGCACGTATTGTATCAACTATGGAAGGAAGGCCCTATTTCCCGCGGCGCGTTGGCCGATCTCATGGGGTTGAACCTTCCTACTGTAAGTGCTATTGTGCAGGACTTGCTGAAAACAGAAGAGCTCATTGAAGAGGGCTTTGCAACGTCCACCGGGGGCCGTAAAGCACAACTGCTGGACGTGAATCCCGTAAAGGGCGGAATTGTTGCCATTGAATTTAGCAACCGCGGAATTCTTTCGGCCTCCAGCGATATGAAAGGGCGGTTGCAAAACCACGTAATTCGCCCGTGGTCTACTAAAGCGGGCAAAGAAGCCACACTGGATGCAATTAAAGAAGCGATTCAAGATCAAAAGACTTTCCTGAAAGACGATGAAAAGCTGAACCTTGCGCGCATTGGCGTCGTGGTTTCCGGCTTGGTGGATGAAATCAACGGTGTATCGAAAACCTTCCCCCGCATGGACGATTGGAAGGACGTAGAATTGGCGGCAATTCTGCAAAAAACGTTTAAAGTCCCCGTTGATCTCAGCAGCCACGTTGTAGGAACTACCCTTGCCGAGAGCATTTTTGGCCGTTTTAAGGAAATCAAAAACTTTCTTTACGTGCACCTTGGCCCCGGCCTTGCCGTGGGAATTGTGGTAGACGGCGTTGTTTACCGTGGGGTAAAAACAACGGTTGGCGAGTTTGGGCATATGACTGTTGTAGAGGACGGCCCCCTTTGTTATTGCGGGAATTACGGTTGTTTGGAAACAGTTGCCAGCGATTGGGCAATTGTTGCTCAAGCACGAAAGGCAATTGATGACGGCGTGCAAACGCATATTCCTGAACACGCGGATGAAAACGGCCGAATCACGCCGCAAGCGATTTTCAGCGCGGCGGAAACGGGTGATCGTTTTGCCGGCAGCTTGATAGATAAAGCCGGGCATTACATCGGCATTTCCTTAGCATCAGTCGTCAACCTTCTTGCTCCTGAGGCAATTGTATTCGGCGGCTCAATGTCAGAGGACGGCGATCAAATGATTAAATCTGCCCTTCATACCGTGAAACTAAGAGCGCTTGAAGATTTAGAGCGAAACATCAAGATTGATCTTGGTTCCTTTGGCTTGCAGGCGGGTGTTTTTGGAGCCGTTGCCATTGCCTTACACAAGCACTATGGTTCCTTCACGGATTAACTTCTAAACCCAGTAAGCCGCCACACAATGGGGGGAAAATTCGTTTTGCCAACTCCACAAACTAATGACCCAAAAACTGCAGGAAAATCAATGCAAAGCCTAGTGCTTCGTGTGGGTTTTGCTGCAGCGGTTTGGGTTTTGGTTTCGGTGATTTTATTGAACACGGTAAGATCCATCCGCGCTGAAAATCAACTGCGGCAAGGTCGTTACTTGGCGGAGAATTCCCCAACGTCCAACAAGCGTCTTCAGTTCATTACAAACGCTTTAGAGCTTGATCCTTCAAGCTTGGAAGCACGGCATGATTTAGCACGTTTTGTGGACAATCAAACGAAGCAACGCTTTCAAAATAATCAGTATAATTTAATTAAGGAAGATGATTTACTAAAAGCCTATAACAATTTGGATTTGCTGATTGATTCCTACCCCTACCAGCCCCGAATTTTGCGCCAAAAGGCTGATCTGGCGAATATTCTTTCCCTCTTTTATATGCAGCGGGGGGAGCAAGAAAAGGCTGATTCGTATAATGAAGCCTATTTTGAGTTCAACATGAAAGCCTACCGGCAGCTTCCTCAACCGTTGAATACCCCACAGAAGTTCAATCTTGATGTGTTGATATCAGCCAACAACACCCGCCAGTTTGCCGCCGCCGCTGAAGTGCTGGGGTACACAGCGTTGATCCCTGAACGATCCATCCACCATTACCCGCAAACAAAGCAAGTTGCCTTGAATGCTTGGCTTAACTTGAGTCTGGTTCCCCTTGTTTATGATGAGTTGTTCACTCAAATGCAGAGCGAACAAGATCAACTCCCCTTGATTCAACGCTATTTGTTTACTCTCGATCAAGACCCCTACAACCGCCCATTCACGCTGGATTTACTTGAGCGGTTGAAGGCAGAAAATAAACTTTTTGAACACGGGCAAGTTTACTTAACTAACCTTAGAACGCCCAAGAGCAAGGTGCTTGAGAATACGGAGAAACCGACCGTTGAAGACGAAGAACTGAAGCAGGATTCGTCGCCTTCAGCACCGCTTCTGATCATCAACCAAGAGGAAAATCCATGAAGCAATTACACCCAACCGTCAGCGATGTTTTGGGTGCAGTGAACCGCATTGCCCCGCCGGTTTTGGCTGAAAGCTGGGATCAGATTGGGTTGCAAATTGGAAATCCAAATTCACGCACGGGTAAACTGCTGATTGCCTTGGAAATCTCCGAGGCGGTAATCCGCGAGGCAATAGAGCACGGCATGAGCTGCATTGTGACTCACCACCCGCTGATCTTTGGTTCGTTGAAATCGATTGTTCCAACAAACCCTGTTGGGCGGTTTATTACAGAACTCGTTCAAGCTAACATTGCGTTAATCGCCGCTCACACAAATTTGGATTCTGTTTCAAACGGAACAAATGGTGTATTGGCAGATGCACTTCAGCTTGGCAATACTAAGCCCTTGTTCCCGAATCATTCAGCAAACTCAAAAAACTATAAGTTTTGCTTTTTTGTTCCCGTGGAGAATGTTCCGGCAATGATTGAAGCAATCAACGGCGCTGGTGCTGGGGTAATTGGCAATTACACGCACTGCACGTTCCGCACGCCGGGTACGGGCACATTTAAGCCTGGGGCCAATTCAACCCCCTATTCTGGTAAAGTAGGTGAATTGGAAGAGGCAACAAACGAGGTTCGCGTTGAAACCGTTTGCCCGGAAGGGAATTTGCCTAAGTTGGTTGAAGCTGTAAAGGAAGCGCACCCCTACGAGGAAGTTGCGTTTGATGTTTATCCCATGATTGATGCGAATGAACCTAAATTCGGCCTTGGGCTGATTGCTAAGCTTGACCAAAAAATTACGCTGGGCGAATTAGCAGATCAATGCCGACAAGTTTTCCCTGTAAAGCACTTAGGAATTGTTGGGGAACCGGAGCTTGAAGTAAAGCGCCTTGCTATTTGTTCTGGAGCAGGGGGCGAAGTTGTTCGCCGCTGGCGACCCGGCTTTGCAGACGCCGTTTTGACGGGGGAAATGACTCACCACCAGGCAGCGGAACTTCGCGACCGGGGTGCTGGGGCGATTTTATTAGGGCATTTCGCCAGCGAGGTGATCGTTGCCCCAAGGCTCGCATCATTGTTAGGCAAGGAACTGGAAGCCAAAGGGTTTTCGGCAGAAATCATAGTGGCAAGCCAAGAAAAAGACCCAATTCGCCTCATCTAGGCGCTTTGTTTGAAAGGTTCTGGTGCTTAGCGCGGGTTTTCTCTTGCGATGCGAGAACGTAGAACGTAATCAATCAGCCCCTAATATAAAGACGAAGGAATTTTCTGTCGTTTTTTTATTCAGTTTTAGGGAAACATCTTAGTAGTTCATTTAGATAAAGGAGTCCGTTGTGACGCAGAAAGTAGCATCAGCGGGAGACGGAGAAGCCCTCTCAGCAGTTCTTGAAGAAAAAGATAAAAAGATTCCTTGTGAAATTATCAATCGCGAGAAATTGGAGAACGCGCAAATGCGTTTTACCGTTAAAGTTTCCCCGGAAACATTCAATGTTCAGGTTCAGGATGTTCTGAAGGACATTCAGAAAGACGTCAACATTCCGGGCTTCCGCAAGGGCAAGGCTCCCGTGGCGTTGATTAAAAATCGTTTCGCAAAACACACCAACGAACAAGCCGCTCAGCAGCTTGCGGGTCGTTTGGCTAAACAAATTATTGAAACAGAAAACTTGGAAACAATCGGCCAATCAGGATTTGACGGCTGGGAAATTGACGACGAGAAGTCGGCAATCGTAAAAATTGTTTATGAACTTCAGCCGGAAATTGTGCTGAATGATGAAACCTTCAAAGGTATTTCCGTAGAAGTATTGAAGCGCGAATTGAAAGAAGAAGATGTATCAGCCGAACTTGAGCGCATCCGGAATGAAAGCGCAATCTTTGACCCCGCCGAAGAAGGTGCAACGTTCGCAGAAAAAGATGCGGCAACGCTGACAATTCACGCCTACGACCTTCAAGGCAAAGAGCTTCAGAATCTTCACATCGACCACGAATATTCTGAGAACCTTGAGAATGAACTTCCTAAGGAAATCGTTACAGCCCTAATCGGCAAAAAAGCCGGCGAAGTTGTGGATGTAAGCAATGTAGAGCTTGGCCAAGGTGCTCAAAAAACCCACGCAAACTTTAATGTAACACTTCACGAAATCAAAAAACGCAACGTGCCAACGCTGGACGATGAATTTGCGAAAGACGTAAATTCCGAGTATACTTCTCTTGAAGACCTGAAAAAATCCGTTCGTGAAGATCTAGGCAAACGCTTTGAAAACCAAGAACGCAACGAAACACTGATCGCAATCTACCGTTCATTGAATGAAAAGCTTGAGTTTGAAGTTCCCCTTTCAATGGTGCACAATGCTACAAACCGCGGCTTGCAGCGCACCGATCAGCAATTGCGCGAAGCTTACGGCGTTTCATTGAAAAAATTGGGCAAAGACCTGATTGAAAACTTTGTTGCTCGCTCACAAGCTGAGGCGGAAGTTGAAGTAAAAAACTCTCTTCTAGGCCAAGCGATTAGCAAGTACCTTGCAATTGAAGTTACAGACGCAATGGTTGATGAAGAGATCAAAAAAATTGCTGATCTTCAAGGCCGCAAGCCGTTGGCGATTCGTGCTAACCTTGAGGCACAAAAACAGCTTACACAATTTGAAGCGGAAATCAAAATGCGTCTTACGAATGAAAAACTCATTTCCTTGGTAGACGTAAAGCGGGTTGATAAACTCACCGAAGAAGAACCCGTTGAAGAAGAAGCTGCTCCAGAAACACCTTCTGAAGAAAAAGCACCCGAGGCCTAAATGACCACCTGTAATCCATCTTGTTTTCTGAAAACCGTTCGCGAAGAGCAGCTTGAAAAAGCAGTCATTAAAGGTCTTCCCGTTCCGGTAGCAAATGATGATGATGGGGACGTAATCTATATTCCTGTACCAAGAATTATTGAGCAAACAGAGCGTGGAGAACGGGTTTTTGACCTGTTCTCCCGTTTGCTTGTTGATCGGATTATAATGCTGAACCGCGATTTCAACGATCGTATGGCAAACTTGATTACGGCTCAACTATTGTTCTTGGAATCTCAAGACCCCGAAAAACCAATCCACATTTACATCAACTCCCCCGGGGGCGTGATTACCAGTGGAATGGCGATTTATGACACAATGCAACTCATCAAACCAAAAATCAGCACCACGGTAATGGGCCAAGCGGCAAGCATGGGTTCGTTCATTCTTTTAGCCGGCGATAAAGGCCAACGTTTTGCTCTTCCCAACTCGCGGATTATGATTCACCAACCCAGCGGCGGTTCCGGCGGAACCTCCATGGATATTGAAATCCAAACCCGTGAAATGGTGCGCGTTCGGGAATCATTGTACGGCCTAATGGCAAAACATACCGGCCACACAATTGAAGAAATTTACAAAGCCTGCGAGCGAGACAATTTTATGTCTCCCGAGGAAGCAAAAGACTTTGGCCTGATAGATGAAGTTGTTACGCCGAAAAAATTGCGTGAATTGCAAGAAGATCAAAAATCCTAACTCAACCCCTTAAGGACGTATAGCAACTGTGGATGTTCCCTTTGTAATTGAACAAACCGAGCGCGGCGAACGCTCGATGGATATTTTCTCCCGACTCCTTGTGGATCGGATTCTGTTTATCGGCACGCCCATTAACGATACAGTTGCCAGCCTGATTACGGCTCAGCTGTTGTTCTTGGAAAGCCAAGACCCCGAGAAGGATATTAATATTTACATCAACAGCCCCGGCGGCAGTGTTACAGCAGGGCTTGCGATTTATGATACCATGCAATTCATCAAGCCAGATATTTCAACTACATGCGTAGGCCAAGCAGCCAGCATGGGCGCGGTATTGTTGGCAGCAGGCACAAAAGGCAAGCGCTATTGCCTACCGAACAGCCGTGTCATGATTCACCAACCTCTTGGTGGCATGCAGGGCCAAGCGAGTGATATTGCCATTCAAGCCAAAGAGATGATGCGCATTAAGCAAAAGCTGAATGAAATCTTGAGCACGCACACCGGCAAAACCCTTGAGGAAATTGAACGCGATACAGACCGAGACCGGTTTATGACCTCCGATGAAGCCAGAGAATACAACCTGATTGACAAAGTGGTAGAGCAACGACGCGGCGTTGAATAAGAAAATGCTGAACCCGCACATCGCCGGGTACACGGGCACTCCTTGCTCAATCTGAACTGTTCTGAACTACAGCCTTATGATTCAACAAAAAAGCTAACATCATACTGATGTTAGCTTTTTTGTTTCCTGAGAACTTACTTCATTTTGGTTGGTATTACGCGTTCGGCGTTTCTAGTTTTTCTTCCAGAAAAACACCCATGCTGCGGTATTTATCAAAACGTTTATCCTGCAGTTTTTCAACGGTAAGTTTTTTCAGGGGTTTCAGCTTAGCGGTTAATGCTTTCGCGACCGCTTCAAAGGTTTCCTGAGGGTGCCGGTGTGCGCCCCCTAGGGGTTCGGGAATAATGTCATCAATGACGCCAAGCTTTTTTAAGTCCGGGCCGGTTAGCTTTAACACTTCAGCTGCCTTGGGGGAATTGGCCGCATCTTTCCACAAAATAGCCGCGCAACCCTCCGGGGAAATCACACAGTACCAGGCGTTCTCCAGCATTAAAACACAATCTGCTAAGCCAATGCCTAATGCGCCGCCGCTGGCACCTTCGCCAATAACGGTCATCACAATCGGCACTTTTAGGCCCATCATTTCTTGAATGTTATAGGCAATCGCCTCCGCTTGGCCGCGCTCTTCAGCACCGATGCCGGGAAATGCTCCGGGTGTATCGACGAAGATAATAATTGGCATGCCAAATTTATCGGCAAGGCGCATGGCACGCAGGGCCTTTCGGTACCCTTCAGGATGCATCATCCCGAAATTGCGTTCCACGTTTTCCTTTGTGTCTTTTCCCTTTTGCTGACCAATCATCATAACGGGTTCGCCGTTCAATCGGGCCGTTCCTACGATGACGGCTTTATCATCGCCAAAATTTCGGTCGCCGTGAAGCTCAATAAATTCGGTCGTAATATTCTTAATGTAATCAAGAGAACGGGGGCGGTTTTTATGGCGGGCAAATAGTACCCGTTCCCAAGGGGTAAGGTTGGCGTAAACTGAAACTTTTTTTGCCCGAATTTCCTCTTCCAAACCAGCGAGTTGCGCCTGCGCCTTTACGTCGCCCTGCTCAGCTTTCTTTTGGGCCTCTGCATGTTGTTGCTCCAGCGCGACGATTGGCTTTTCAAATTCAAAAATCTCTGTGGACAAAATTGTGCCTTTCTTTGCTTATCTCTTTTTGCAGTGTGGTATTCTGGTAATTGAAGGGGACGAGGGGTGCAAGTGTAAGGTCGCAGTGCAACAAAATTGGTGGAACATGTTTCGTGAGCTTATGGGTAGGCCTGAATGGAAAGCCTCATTCACCGCTCGTACCTTGGTTGATTCAATGTAAAATGAGTGAAAATTGCCTTCATCCTATTATTGACCCCACCTAGTTGTGAAGGATGTAATAGAGAGTATAAAACCTTAACAAAGTGTCTGCTTATGCCTCGTGATCCGCTCATTGAAAATGCAACTATTACCGCCCGCAAAGATTTAGCTGAGGGCTTAGCGCTGTTTCGCGTTCGCCATGATTTGCCGGATTTTTTTCAATCGTTTATTCCGGGGCAGTATGCAATTCTAGGCTTGAATCACGAGGAAAAAGGGCCCGTGCAGCGGGCGTATTCCATTGCTTCGGCGCCGCATATTTTGCCGGACTTTGAGTTCTACGTGCGCTTTGTTCGCGAGCCAACCTCCGATAATCCGCTCACCCACTTGCTGTTCAACGCTTATCCGGGTTCTAGAATTTATATGGGGCCGAAGTTACTCGGTAAGTTTACTCTGCAGCACGAGCTGGCGCCGCAGGATAATCGCTGGCGTGTGTGCGTTGCAGCCGGAACGGGTTTGGCCCCATTTACTTCCATGGTATTTGAGGAGAAACACTACGCGGGCGTTGCGGATCGGTTTATTGTTTTGCACGGTGCACGCTACCCCGGGGATTTAGGTTACAAGGCTGAGATGGAAGAGGCATTGAATTTGGGCTTTGAAAATCAACGGTACTTCCCCACGGTGAGCCGGCCCCCGGAAGATCCTAATTCTTGGCCTGCTGAGGGCTTTACAGGCCGGGTAGAATCCTTACTTGCGGGGGAATCATTGGCCCGTTTAGAGGCCCTAAGCCCATTAGGCCCACGGGGATTGAACCCGACGAATTCAGTGGTTTTTATCTGCGGCCTAACAGGAACAATTGGCACATCGCTGCTTAATTTATTTCAGCGGGGCTTCATTCCTGCCGAGCGACGATTGCGCCGTGAGTTGGAAATTCCCAATCACGTGCAGCCCAGTGTATTCTTTGAGCAATACGATACAGAACCAATTCTTGATTTAGCAAACCCCGAGCTGAAGGAACATTGTCAGCAATTATTGGCTCCATTCTTGGCGTGACACAGGGCTGAACATGCAGTACCTATAGGCCTACTTTCGCCCAATAGGAATCTGATTTATGCTCGCCCCTGCGAAAATCCCCGCCAAGCTGCGCAACTCCCTAAGTCAATACAACCAACTGCGATTTGATGTTGTTCAAACAGTGGAAACTGAGTTCACTGAAACGCGGGAAATTTTTCGCGAGGAGCCAACTCACCTTTCATGGCAACCTGCTAACAAGGGTATGAAGTGGGGGGATTCTTGGGTGACAGGGTGGTTCCGCGGTGTAGCAGCGGTGCCAATTTCAGCGGCAGGAAAACGCTTGTTTGTTCGGTTCAAGACTGATCCCGTTGGTCTGTTCTCTGTGGAAGGCGTGTTGCGCTTGAACGATCAGCTAATCGGCGGCTTGGATTGCAATCACCATTGTGTGTTGGTTGAAGAAAGCGCCACCGAAGGCCGCAGCTTTAAGCTTAGCGTTGAAGCCTATGCCTTACACAGCTTTCCCAGCACGATGCCGTTTTCAGAGCCGATTGTGGTGGATGAAAATTGCCGCGAGTTTTACGGGCTTGAACTTGTTACAGAACGCCCTGAGGTCAGCGCGTTTGTTTTTGATCTTCAATTGTTGCTTGATGCCTACAACGTGCTAGATGCGAACAGCTTTCGCCGGGCTACTATTTTGAACTGCCTTGTGGGTGTGTTTGAGTGCATTCATGCAATGCCTACGGAACACGACGAAGCAACTTGGTTGCCCGGTGTGTTGAAGGCGCGAGCGGTCATGGCACCAATTCTTGAAACACGCAACAGCGCCTCCGCCCCGGAGCACAGCGTGATTGCGCATTCCCACATTGATACCGCTTGGCTTTGGCCCATTGCGGAAACACGGCGCAAATTCTCCCGCACGTATTCCACCATGGTGAACTTGCTTCAGCAATTCCCTGAAGTGACGTTCTTTCAAAGCTCCCCTGCCCACGCTGAGTATTTACGGCAAGATTATCCGGAACTATTTAGCCAGGTGAAACAACTGATTGTAGAGGGACGCTGGGAACCCAATGGTGCCATGTGGGTGGAACCCGATTGCAACATACCCAACGGCGAAAGCCTGGTGCGCCAGTGCTTGATTGGCATTCAATGGACGCGTGAACACTTCAACTATAATCCTGATACTTTTTGGCAGCCCGATGTTTTTGGTTACTCAGCCTCCTTGCCGCAGATTTTAAAGCAGTGCAATGTGGAGTACTTTTGCACCACAAAAATGGCGTGGAACGATACCACGCGCTTCCCCTTTGATTCTTTCCGATGGGTGGGAATTGATGGCACCAGCGTGGTTTCCCACTTGGCAAGTATTCCCCAATGGATAGACGCCAAGGAGGTTCAAAAAGAATGGAATTGGACCCAGCATAAGGACGCCATGAATGGCAGATTGTTGGCCTACGGTTACGGCGACGGCGGCGGCGGGCCCCGTTTGGAAGATATGGAGCAGGTTCGCCGCATGCGCGATTTTGATGGCTTGCCAAAATTGAAAAATGAAACAGTCTCAGCTTTCATGAAAAACATGGAACGCGGCGCACATCAGTTGCCAGAGTATTGCGGCGAGTTGTACTTAGAACTACACCGAGGGACACTCACAACGAACGGTAATATTAAGAAACAAAACCGCGCCACAGAGTATGATTTTTTGCGCGCTGAAATGCTCGCCGTTTTCGCCCAGCTTGAGGGACACTCTTACCCTAAAGCAGCCTTCACCGCTCTTTGGAAACGCTTTTTAATTCTGCAGTTCCATGATATACTTCCCGGAACATCCATTCAGCGGGCCCATGAAGAAGCTCTTCAAGAGTTTGGTGCCATACGCCTAGAGCTTGCCCAAATCATTGATCAACAGTCCGCAAAAATAACCGAGGCAAACGTTCAATCAATAACACTCTTCAACCCCTTGAGTTGGCCAATCAACGAATGGGAAATTGAAACTACAGATGCGCTTGAAATTCCTGAAGCAACGATGCAGCAAGTGATCAACCTGGAAGGCAACACACGGTTGTTTGTTGCCGATGCACTGTTGCCTGCTTGCGGAATGCGCCCGATAAAAACCTTGGAAAAACCCCTTCAGCAAACCACAGTGACACCTTTCACGGTAAACGGCTCTAGCATTGAAACTCCGTATTTCCTAGCGGAACTTACCGAGTACGGAAGCTTCACTTCCTTGATCGATAAAGAAGCACGACGGGAATTAGTTCTAGAGGAAACTGGGTTGAACCGTTTCATGATTGGTGAAGACATTCCCGAGTTTTGGGACAACTGGGACATTGATAGCGACCAAGAATTAAAGCAGGTGTTTTGCGGTAAGAGTGAAGGCTTTACGGTGATTGCAAATGGGCTGTTGGTTCTGCAAATCCGCCAAACGATTCACCTCACAAAAAACTCTACCTTGCAGCAAGACATCTTCTTTTTTGCCCGCAATAAACGCATTGAATTTCGCACGAGCGTTGATTGGCAGGATCAACACATGTTGCTGAAAACCGCCTTCCCTTTGCGCCTAAATGTGGATAGAGCCCGGCATGAAATACAATTCGGTTATGTGGAGCGTTCCACGCACCGCAACACCTTGCACGACCGCGCAAGGTTTGAAGTTAGTCAGCAAAAATGGACGGATCTTTCTGAGGTTCGCTACGGTGTAGCCTTGTTGAATAATTGTAAATATGGTTTAGGAACCTACCGTAGCACGCTAGCGCTTACGCTGATTAAATCCGGCACGCACCCAGACCCCACAGCGGATAAAGGCCAGCATTACTTCACCTACGCCTTGCTCCCCCACAACGGAAGTTTCAATGCCGAGAGTGTTATTCGCCCCGCTTACGAGCTTAACGTGAAGCCCCTTGTGTTGTACAGCAAAACTCAGGCAAAAGAAACCGCGCTTCTTTCAATCAATCAGCCCAACATTATTGTGGAAAGCATTAAATGGGCTGAAGAAGAAAACGCCTTTGTCATTCGTCTTTACGAGGCGGAGAAATCCTTCACCCACGTAAGAGTGCAGCTCTCTGTTCCCGCTAAAAAGGCGGCACTCACAAACTTGCTTGAAGAAAATGCAACAAGTGTCCCTTTGAGGGACGGAGCAGTTGAGTTACAGTTCAACCCGTTTGAAGTGCTCACGTTACTTGTTTACTGTTAATTCAACATCCAGCCAAACGAGGCGGTGATCTGAGGCCCTGAGGGCAAGCTTGTTTCCTTCGGCGTCTTCTTCTACGGAAGGCCAAAATACGCCTCCGCCAACGACGTTCAGGTTTTGCGACGCCAACACATAATCCACCCGCGCACCGTTGCCAAAGTCCGCTGTGGCGCGCTCCCAATACTCAGGAGCGCCGGCGGGTCGACTCATCAAACCGCCGTTCGAAATGGTGAATGCTGAGTAATCAATCACACGCGGGTGGTTGAAGAGTGTTTCAATTGCAAGCTCGCCTGTGTAAATGGGGTCCGACTTCACACTGGCATTCAGATCCCCAAGGATCACAAACGGCGCGTTGGAGTTGAACCCGCCGAAACGTTTATTGTCATCGTATAAGGCTTCGTTGTTGTTGAGGTACTCCGCCCAAAAGCGAACTTCATCGAAGTTGCGGCGGCCGTTGCGATCCTCCGGCCCGTCAAATACCGGGGGCGTGGGATGCGAGGCAAACAAATGAAGGCTCGTGGAATTCCCACTCGCGGTGGGTATTAGAACGGGAACGTTCCAATGGGATTTGCTTGATAAGCGAAAGGCTGCTTGTTCTTCAGGGGAGTACCACTCAGTAGGTAAATGATTGCCGGGCAAATCCTTCCACAGAAAGTTCTGAAAGGTGCGCACGTTGGCTTCATCAATGGGAAACCGCGAGAGAATACCCATGGAATATTGACCCGGATACTCGCCGTACCCCCATGCGTCCCCGCCATGGTCGCGAGTCATTTCGTCGGCCTTTGTTGCCACGCGGCCGTTGTTATCGAAGTCGAAGGGCGAGAGTATACCCGTATTGCTGGGGGCGGCGTAAAAGTAGGAGTAGTGAACCGGATTTTCGCCCTGTGTAATGTAGGCATTGTGGAAGCGACGAAGGTTCTCTGCCAGCGAGGCATTTGATCCGTCGAATATGGAGTAGTCGTGGTCGATCTCACAAATCAAAAGCACGTCGGGATTAATGCGCTGAATGATTTGCGCCGCGGCTAGCGTTTGCGGGTTTTGACCGATTCCGTTTGCATCCGTAAGGGTTAGGTTTTCGGTTGAAAGCTCGCGAATGTTGAAAACCGCCACGCGGAGTGTTTGAGGAACTACTACAGCTGTTTGTGTTACCTTGTTGGATTTGGTGTTGGCGCATGCCAACAAACCAAATGCCCCAAACCCTAAGAGGGACGCTGTTACAAGTGCGCGAAATTTCATTGGTTCAGCCTTTTGTAAAATAATGATTCCTTAGGTGTTGGAGCCCTTTTCGCTGGGGTGCAATGGTGAAAAGGCATTTGCTGAAATCAGGAGTTGATAAAAATGATAATTCATCCGCGCGAAGGCATTTCAGGGTGCGTGCTTTTATTTCTCTCTGTAGCACTGGGGGCGTTTGCAGCCCATGGGTTGGAAAAAACTTTAGAGCCTCGTTCGTTGCAGATTTTTCGCACGGCGGTAGATTACCAAACCATGCATGCTTTCGGCTTGTTGTACTTAAGCGTAACCGGTAAAGCCCTAGGGAGCAGGCTGCGTGGGGGAATTTTTGGGCTTTTTATTGCAGGCATTATATTGTTTTCTGGCAGCCTTTACGCCCTTGCCCTAATGCCACAATATGGCTGGCTTGGGGCAATTACGCCGCTGGGGGGGTTGTGTTTTTTAGCAGCTTGGGCTGCGCTTGCCGTTGGGTTGTTTCGCTTGAAAGCCGAACCCTAAACCGTATTACATTTTTCATGATTCATTGGACTTTGATTCGCTTCGGGCTGGATTAATTATTCACTGAAACGGAATCATTAAAATGCCAAAACAATTGTGTGTA
The DNA here is from genome assembly GCA_036751885.1 of Candidatus Sumerlaeota bacterium. Taxonomy (GTDB): domain Bacteria; phylum Sumerlaeota; class Sumerlaeia; order SLMS01; family JAHLLQ01; genus JANRMB01. The sequence continues at coordinate 13,507 of DAIOTT010000009.1, read as the reverse complement.
ATCATAGGATTTGGAGCAGGAGTTGGAGCTGGTGCTGCAAAAGCGTTTGCTAATGCAGGATACCATTTGGCGTTGCTTTCCCGCACGCCTGCAAAAACTGAAGCCGTTGTTTCAGAAATTAGTTCAACTGTTCAAGCCGGCGGGCAATCGAACTCAATTAGCATTGAAACCTATGCCTGCAATGCGGGTTCAGAGGAAAGCCTTCGTGCCGCACTTAATGTGGTAAAGGAACAACAGGGTGAGCCAACGGTGCTTATTTACAACGCCGTGGCACCAACGTTTGTTATGCCCACGCAACTTACGGCCGAGCAGTTAAATAATGATTTCAAGGTGAATGTGGCAGGGGCGCTTGTGGCCGCACTCACCGTACTTCCACAAATGCAATCTGTGAAGGCGGGTTCGCTATTGTTTACAGGCGGCGGCTGGGCCCACTACCCCGCGGCAATTGCCGCTTCCCCGAGCATCGGGAAAGCCGGCCTACGCAGCCTTGCGTTTACGTTGGCAGAAGAGCTTCAAGGCTCAGGAATTAAAGTTGGCCTGCTCTCAATCATGGGTAGTGTTGAACGTGGAACTGACTTTGATCCAGATGAAATTGGCAAAGGCTTTTTGAAATTACACCAAGCCCCCGTTGAAGGTTTTGAGGTGGAACATTTCTTCAAAGGCCCTGAAACTGTTTAATCAAGCGCAGCAATTGTAAGCTGCGAACGTTTTGATTTTGAGATATACTAAACTTTTTTCTTTGATCCCACACAGGTTTGAGCCAGTGAACCATTTTCGGACTTGATCTCATTTATGGAAGCCGCGAGGATTTTAGATCCCTAAAAAAGTGAGCTCTCTGAATGGCTGGTAAACACTCGAACGGAATTTTGATTGGCATCTTTGCAGCACTGATTCTATCGGCGATTACCGTACTCATCTGCAACTCACTGCTCGCTGCAAACCCTGAATTTGTCAGCACGTACAAAATGATCATCGGCATGGGAACGTTTCTGGGAAACTTTTTCCTCACCGCCCTACGCATGATTATTGTGCCGTTGATTTTAGCCTCGGTTATTGTGGGGATAACATCCCTTGGCGACGTTCGTAAGATTGGGAGTATAGGTACCAAAACGATTGGCTTTTACGCCATAACAACGGCTTTGGCTGTGGGCTTAGGGTTGTTCCTTGTCACAATTTTTCAACCCGGCAAATCGCTTTCACAGTTTCTTGCAGGTGAATCAGAGTCATCAGCCGAAGTGGTTCTTCTTGAAGGGGAAACACAAGAGCAGGGTGAAGCGCGGCAAAAGATTGAGCAATTTCGCGAGCAATTCGGAAAAGCCGATCAACGCTCCAAAATGGAATCAATTGAAGAAAAAAAAGAAATCACCGTTGCTGATCTTTTGCTTTCCTTTATCCACCCCAACATTATGCAAGCCTTCTCAGAAGGGCAAATGCTCCCGATTATTTTGTTCGCCCTCATCTTAGGGGGCATTCTCACCACGTTGCCCAGTATTCAGGGGGAACCCGTGATTGCATTTTTCAACGGCCTGAACGAAGCCATGATGAAGTTTATTCACTTGATTATGTACTTAGCGCCAATCGGGATTTTTGGTATTGTGGTGAACAAGTTTGGGGAAGCCAGCCTAAGCGAAGGGGGTATTGGGCAAATGATTGCGGGCGTTGCAAGTTACAGCGGCGTGCTATTGCTTGGGCTTGGAATTCATACGCTGATTACATTGCCGCTTTTGCTTTGGTTTTTAACCAAGCGTAATCCGCTGACGTATGCCTTTCAAATGAGCCCTGCACTGCTGCTTGCCTGGAGTTGTTCAAGCTCCTCTGCAACGCTGCCCGTTACTATGGAATCAGCCTCAGAACGGGCAGGTGTGAACAAAAAGGCCGTGGGCTTTGTGTTGCCGTTAGGCGCAACCGTTAATATGGACGGTACTGCCCTTTACGAAGCCGTTGCTGTAATCTTTATTGCCCAAGCTTACGGTGTGGATCTTTCAGCGCTGCAGTTAGTTCTGGTTTTTCTTACAGCAACCTTCGCCAGCATCGGTGCCGCCGGCGTTCCCCAAGCGGGCCTGGTGATGATGGTCATTGTGCTGAACGCTGTTGGCCTGCCCATAGAAGGCATTGAAATGATTCTGATGATAGATTGGTTGTTGGATCGGTTCAGAACACTTACAAACGTTTGGGGCGATTCAATCGGCGCTGCCTACGTAGGCGATACCATGTATGCGAACGAATCAACCAACGCTTAAGTTCCGTTTGAAGACAATCTAAGAGCGATTGCCCATCATTACCGGCTTCCGCAGCATGGGTGTTTTTATTCGCCCGTTGCATTCACCTTTGCCCCAGCGGCACGACACGTGCAAAACTTAGCGTGTAATAATAATCACAAGTAGATCATCCTAATTCACCCACAAGTTTTTTCCAGAAAGTTTTTACCATGAGCAAACCAAAGCACGGAATCAACACGATTGCCCTTCACGTTGGGCAAGAGCCCGATACCCATGCAGGCGCTACAGTTCCGCCGATTTACATGACAAGCACCTTCACACAAGAAGGGTTAGGCAAACACAAAGGGTTTGAGTACAGCCGCGTCAACAACCCCACCCGCGACGCCCTAGAGCGCTGCATTGCCGCCCTTGAAGGCGGAACCCACTGCGTTGCCTTTGCCACCGGCCTTGCCGCAGTAACAGCCGTTCTGCAAAACCTTCGCCCCGGCGATCAGGTGCTTGCAGGCAAAGATTTATACGGCGGCACTTGGCGCGTGTTGGAAATGGTGTTCAAGCCCTGGGGCCTTGAAGTGCTGTACGCCGAGGGGGACACAGCAGAACACTATGAGATTGCCGCAAAAAAAGCAACAAACCTGAAGATGATTTGGGCTGAATCCCCCACCAATCCTTTATTGCAAGTTTTGGATTTACCGCGCATTGCAAAACTGCGCGATTCCATCCCCGGGTGCCGCATGGTAGTGGACAACACCTTTGCAACCCCTTATCTGCAGAAGCCCTTTGAGTTTGGGGCCGACTTAATCATTCATAGTTTAACAAAATACTTAGGGGGACACAGCGACATTTTGGGCGGCGCCGTTGTTGCAAAATCCAAGGAGTTGATTGATCCCATTTTGTTCTACCTTAAATCTGCCGGCGCTGTACCTGCGCCCATGGAATGCTGGTTGGTACAGCGCGGAATCAAAACCCTTGGCGTGCGCATGGAGCGCCATTGCAGCAACGCCTTGTGGCTTGCCCAGCAACTAGAGGCTAAAGGCGTTTTCGCTAAAGTCTACTACCCCGGCTTGGATTCCCACCCCCACCAGCAACTGGCAAAAGCACAAATGCCAAAAGGCTACGGCGGCATGATTACAGTAGAAATGAACCAAAAGGAAGAAGTCGCTGGGTTTGTTTCACGGTTGAAATTATTCTCCTTAGCCGAAGGCCTAGGCGGCGTGGAAAGCCTTGTCGGTTACCCCGCCATGATGAGCCATGGAAGCCTTACCCCGGAAGCACGCCATGCCAAAGGCATATCAGATGAAATGGTGCGCTTCAGCGTAGGCATTGAAGATAAAGAGGATTTGCTTGAAGATATTTTGCAGGCGCTCACCTAAAAACACTTGAAGATTGCCACTCCGACTGTCCAAATTAGATAATGAATTTCATGTTCAACGCCCTATTTATAGCAATAGTTTTTCTTTTCTTCTCTGGCGTTTCGCCTGAACGGATTGACGCCGCTCACGAGTGTTGCAAAGCGCCTACACTATATATTGCACACACCAACGCACCGTTGGAACTGGCAATCGCAGAGCCGGAAGTAACTTGTACGGAGAGCCTTTGTTGCTTATTTCTACCCGCACACGGTTCGTTGTGCACAAACCCTTTACTGTGCAACTGTGACTGCCCTACCGGGTCTGTTCTGCTTTTTGTCGCACCATTAAAATCAGAACTACCACGCCAAAAAGAATACACTGAAATCGTTTGTGATGAATTGTTTTTGCAAAATCTGGCGACTAGCCATTCACAAAAACTAACGCAATGTGGACCGCCGTTTCACATAAATTCATCTACCATCTATCATTTGAACTGCGTTTACAGGATTTGATTTAACCGGGAAAAGTGCTTCGCCCAACAAATAGAAAGCTCTTTGAATAACCTTGAAATCAAAACCCTACACTGCAAACTAATTGATTCAATTGATGGAGAATTCTAAAATGAACATGACAAAAAACACTGCCACCGCATTTCTTGGCGTCATCGCTGTACTCGCCGGCATATACGGCTTTCAATCTCCAGTAACCGCCTCCGAAGCACCTGCTGTATCATCTATTGCTGCATGTTGCTCAAGTGAAGGCTGCTGCACCGCTGATTGTGCGGATGATTGCTGCACTGACGGAAGTTGCTGCACTGACGGAACTTGTTCTGCTGATTGCTGCGTTGATTCTGCTCCATGTTGCGATACTGAAGCAAAACCTGCTGCCGAATCTTGCTGCACATTACCTATTGAAGCCGGGTCTTGCGATACAATCGTTGCGACATGTTGTACAAAATAACACCAGTAACTATAGAAAAATGATCAAGTGTGGGGTCGGTGATCATTACTGATCCCACACTTGTTTTTTATCATTAAGTCTAAAACTAATCGTATAACATTTTATCCGCC
>DAIOTT010000009.1:7165-8859 GCA_036751885.1 Candidatus Sumerlaeota bacterium | reverse complement strand
GTTGTGGCTTTACACCCGCAACGGAATCCATGGTGCGGAATAATTCTTCCGCATTAATGTTGTAGGTAAACTCCGCCGCCGTGGTTCCATTTGGTGAAATAATGGAAATATGGGGAACGCGGTAAACGCCAAAGCGGTAAGCAAGTAGTCGGCTTTTCGAAACATCCTCAAACACACACACGTACTTTCCGTCGTTTGCGCGCTTGTTAAATGGGTACGTTAGAATCACGTTTTGCTCAAACTCTTCCGTAGCACCTTGGCTGCGAAAGTATACGATGATTGGGCGTTGCTGGCTGCGGGCTTCCTCAATAACGGCCTCGTAGGAAAGCGCCCACTCAGGGGGTGGTATATTGCCTGTTGTCCCAATGGAAGATGTTGTTCCTTGGGCGCTGACTTGGCCCGTTGCAGAGATGATTTGATCTACGTTGCGCTGCATTACGTGAATGGTTCGGGCGCGCATGTCAGACACAAACAGAAATTGACCATCGAAACTGAGTACTGAATCCGCCAAGTGTGCGTCTTCAGCGGCTGAACTAATTGGGTAGCGGTTAACTTGGCCGTTTCCCTGAACCTCGTTCAAGGTGTTGCCGGGGATTGGGGTAATGAGAACGGTTCGGCGAAGAGGATCAATCGAGACGCCTTCCCCGCTGCGTGCTTCCGCTGTTTTGGGAGTCAACTGGCGAAACTGGTATTCTTTCGGCGTCCATGGGGATCCGTTTCCAAAGGTTAAAAGGCCCCCTTCCGCAACGCCAAAAATGCGCAGTGATTTGGGATCGATCGCAATGTCGCGCATGAAGAACGGCGTAGGCGTTTGGCTTAGCTCATTAATTTTACGGCCGGTAAACCGGTCAAAAATCCAGATTCTTCCCCAATCCATTGCCACCAGCAAGTAAGGGCCAAATACATCCATCCCCAAACAGCGGCGCCCCGGAAAAATTGCCCCGTTACGCCCAAAATCCGTGAATGGCGTACCATCACCTCGATACTTTAGAACAAACGATGTCGTCGGGTCCCCTGTATCACCGGAAACGTAGAAGTTGCCCTCTTCATCGCTGGCAATGCCGCCGTAGCCGCGTTGCGGATCGAATGCCACCCGGGACAACTCATGCACCTCGGGCTGTGCACTCGCCGGATTCACAATCAAAAGTGCTGGAATCTCCGTGGGCGGTGTGTTCAAGGGGGTACTATTTACCGTTACGGCCAATAAATTACCATCCGGTGTGGGTGCTAAAAACGAGTAGTAATATGCAGGCACATTTAGCTTAACCACGTTCACCCAGTTCGCAAAGCCCACCGCAGGCAGAATCATAATAAGGCAAGAAAGTAGAAAGTGTTTCAATTTGAATTTCTTTATCAGGGCATAATAGGTCAGTATCATTTGAAAATTTTTAGAGGCTTATAAATATTACCAAATGCTACATGTTTGTAAATTACTGTCAAGATCAATAGAGTGAATTGTTTATAAATAAGTACCCAAAGCAGACAATATTAAGAATGACTCTCAGCAATGATCTAGGGGATTAATTCCCCAATGTTGTTACCGCAAAGGAACCGCCAATAAGATGAGAAGAAATATCGTTCACTCTGGAGTTGAATCACTCCGCTACGAAATCCGCGAAATCGTAAAAGTTGCCCATGAATTCAGAGACATGGGCCTCCCGATTACTTGGGAAAATATTGGTGATCCAGTAGAA
>DAIOTT010000009.1:0-7155 GCA_036751885.1 Candidatus Sumerlaeota bacterium | reverse complement strand
AGCGCCCCCCCAATGGATTCGCGATCACGTTGCCACGCTTGCCTCCGAGCCAGCATCTTGGAGTTACTGTGACAGCGCAGGCATCCGCGAGACCAGAGAATTCTTAGCTCAGCAAGTAAATTCGCGAGGCGGTGTACAGGTTTCAGCAAAAGATATCTTGTTTTTCAACGGTTTGGGCGATGCAGTCAGTAAAGTCTACGGTTTCCTGCGGCGAGAGGCGCGCATTCTTGGCCCATCGCCTGCCTACAGCACACACTCATCTGCTGAGGCGGCACACTCCGGTTACAACCACGTTACCTACGATCTAAATCCTGATAACGGCTGGCTCCCCGACGTTGAGGACATTCGCAACAAGGTAAAATACAACGATAGCATTGCCGGTATTTTGCTTCTTACGCCTGACAACCCCACCGGCGCTGTTTACCCGCTGGAGTTGCTGCTGGAGATTGCCGCGATTGCCAAGGAGTTTGGCCTCTTTATTATTGCCGATGAAATCTACGCCAACATTGTGTACAACGGCAACCCCCGCATTTCCATGAGCCAGTGGATTGGCGATGTGCCCGGCATTGCCATGCGCGGCATCAGCAAAGAGTACCCTTGGCCCGGCGCACGGTGCGGATGGATTGAAGTTTACAACGAACACCTGGACAGTAATTTTGCCACCTACATTGAATCCCTAAAAGCAGCAAAGCGATTGGAGGTTTCCAGCACAACCCTTCCGCAACGAAGCATTCCTGTAATCATGGCCGACCCACGGTACCCAGAACACCTTCGTAAACGTGAAGCAATGTTTGATGACCGAGCAAACGAAGCCGTGCAAGCCTTTGAGGGGTGCGATAAAATAACCGTGATGAAACCCGGCGGCGCCTTCTATTACACCGTAAAATTTCATCAAGGCGTGCTCAACAACTCGCAGGAAATTCCCATACAAGATGCAAAAATCAAAGCACGCGTTCAGGAGCTTGTGCAAGGCGTTGCTCCGGATAAACGCTTCGTCTACTACCTAATGGGCGCCACGGGAATCGTCATTGTTCCTCTAAGCGGATTCTACTGTAAGTACGATGGATTCAGAGCCACACTGCTGGAATCAAACACAGAGAAACGTGCTTGGATCTTCAAAACCCTCCGCGAAAAAATAGACGAATATACCGCCCACTAACTTAGTAAGCATTCCCACTCGGAACAAAAAAAGCCCGCCAAAAAAAGATAACGAATTTGGTGGGCTTTTTGTTTTTTACAGAATGATTGCAGAGGGTGATTGATGTTTTATGCCCAAGCAAGACTATCTCGGCACATCACATCAGGTTGACTAATTTATCGGCAAGGCTATCGTTGTTACCAAGAATAACCGTTAAATTAGAGCCCGATGTAACTTTCTCTAACGTTTCAAGTTCACGCATGCGAATCAACGCGGGGTTGCTTTCCAGTAACTTAGCCGTGTTGAGTTGTGAACGCATCGCAGCGGTTTCTTCACGGCGGTGAATCAGGCTTGCTTGCGCAACTTTTCGCGCTTCCACAACTTTGTTCATCAAGGTTTTCATTTTACCGGGAAGAATCAAATCACGAATACCAAATGCTGTATTCTGGATGCCATAAAGATTACCTTTTGCCTTTAGTTCGTTCAACATTTCATCTGAAATGAGTTTCTTATCCTCAAGCAGCCCATCAAGATCTCGGGAGGACACAACAGATCGCAACATCAGTTGTGCATCACGGTATAATGCTTGGTCTGCGTTTTCAGAACTTTCTTTGTACAACACCGGATCAACAGTTCGCAGAACAAGTGTTGCATTCATTCGCAGAGTGACACGGTCGCGAGTCATAAGCTCTTGTCCGGAAATATCCAGAGAGCGAGATAGCAAATCCACCATGATCACACTGACTCCGGGGCCCCCAATCCAGTAGGCGTAACGGCCGGATTCAAGAGTTGCAGTTCTTTTGCCACCAATGTATAGCAAGCCTACGTGCCCAACTTGAACAATTTACTCACGGAAGAATTTTGTGCCACCAACCTCAAGGAAACGAGCCAGTTTTTTGTGCTCTAATGCAGGTGAGCAGAAATTGATCCATTCGGAATTACAAGAATTCCCCCTTGCATGGAATCGTAACTTATCAGAACGTGAGGCATTCAATCAATATCAACTCCGCACCGAGACGCCCTTTGAGCAACGCAACTTCACGAATTGTTCCCCCGCAGGAATGCAGAAAAATCGCTGCTATTGTTGAGTACGATGGAACACGTTATTCGGGCTCCCAAATACAAGATAACAGCAACACTGTTCAGGGTGAAATCAAGAAAATGTCACAAGTGTTTGGTGTTGAAGACTACCAATATTACGCGAGCGGCCGCACGGATTCTGGCGTGCATGCAAGGGGTCAGGTGATTGTTATGTGTATGCCAAAATCCCTACACGGTGAAAGGCTGCTGGAAGCAATGAACTGGCATTTGCCCACGGATATTAGGATTAGGAAAGCTGTGGAATGCTCTGAGGATTTTAACCCGAGGTTTGATGCGCGCCTACGAACTTACCGATACTTACTTTGCGGCGGGCAACCATTGCCACCGCTGATGGCAAATCGAATGGGTTCAGTAAAGCGGCATTTGGATTTTAAATTGATGCAACAAGCTACTGAAGTTTTGCTTTCGCAGGAATGGGATTTTAAAGCTTGGCGCAGTTCCATCTGTAAAGCCAAACGCACCAAGATGAATCTTACAACACTGCGGGTAGACCCTTGGAGTGACAGGGCACTGCATGGGGGCGATTCTGGTTGTTACGAGATTACCATTTCAGCACGGTTTTTTCTTCATCACATGGTACGGTATTTAGTAGGGGGCCTTGCCCGGGTTGGGCACGGAGCATTGAGCGTGAAACAATTACAACAAGACCTGCAGAACGGCGTGCTCCCCCACCGAGTTGCGCCAGCAGACGCCTGCGGACTTTGCTTGGAGCATGTTTACTACCCGCCAGAAAAAGATCCGTTTTTTAATGGGCAATAATTTATTTAATGAGCTTTAGTGTTTATAGCTAGTGCTAAGAAATACCAATTTGAATTTCAGTGATATTGAAGGGCGAGTAATAGGATTCCCACTTGTGGTAAACCTCGCGCACTTCACCGATGAGCTTATATTTATTTTCCTTCACCGTGTGGGAAAGGGCGCTGTACGTTATGCGAATTGTTTCCATGCTGCCGTGGTGTTCAGCCGATACACAACGAATAGCTTTTGTACGGTCTTGCTGAATTCCGTGGGGGTGGGTAAGTTTTTTTCGCTTCGTGATGGGAAGTTGAATGCTCAGCTGAAACGGTGCATCGGAGAATTCATCCATTCCAATATAGACGAATTCAATAGGGCCGGCGACAACTAAGCCGCTTTTTTCAGCTTCGGCGTAGAGTTGTGGAATGGCAATTTCAGCGAGGGCAGGTACGTCTTTCAGTGTTGCTTCACTCTTAAGTTGAAGCACGCTTTTAGCGGCATTTTTTTTCACAGTTGTCTGCATTTCTAAAAATCCTTGCTAGAATACATTGATCGAACGGGCGGTGAATTTGATTACATGAGAAAGTTGAACTTAGGAACAACACGCGCGCCAAGCATAATTGGTGCACTTCCGCAGTGTTGCGACCACATAAAGCTAATATGAGAAATGCATAATATTGAATTTATTCGACTTATTGAATGTTAGAAATTGATGTTCAAGCTGCGGGAAGAATGCGTTGAAAGAATTGGCAACAACACCATACGGCTAAATAACCAATCACAATGAAGCGCCTGCACTTGATAAATGTTTTGAAAATCCGATTGTGAGAGCTAATTTCAGTACCTTCTTGTGGTGCAAACAACCTGCACCCTGCTGGGAGTAAAACCCACCTCCGACTTCTGAAAACTCCCCTTAGGCTGTGGCATCTTCCAGCACTTTTTCGGGCGTGAATGCGACAAAGTAAATGATGAATTCATTAACACGCATTTAATTTGCGTTTTTTAGTTGTGCCCATCCCGATAAACGCGCAAACAAAAAGCGTATTCTAAATTAGGAGTATTTCAAATGAATGAACAAAAATTGTATGAACTACTAGGCGGTGAGCCAGCCATTCAAAAAGCGGTGGAGGTTTTCTACCGTAAAATGCTCACAGATAAAAGGGTCTCCGTATTCTTCGAAAGAATTGATATGGCAGGCCAAATGGCAAAACAAAAAGCATTTTTAACCATGGTTACCGGAGGGCCGGCACACTACACAGGCAAAAGCATGCGCGAAGGCCATAAGCACCTTGTTGACCGCGGGTTGAATGATGAGCACTTTGATATTACCGTTGGGTACCTTGCTGATACACTGCGTGAACTTGGGGTGGAGGAAGCGCATGTTGCCCAAGTAGTTACAACGTGCGAAGGTGCTCGTGGCGACGTGTTGAATCGTTGAGTCAATCACCCAATGCCAACTGTTAAATATCACGATAACTTAATCTCTGTAAACGAGGAAGAGTCGATTTTATCGGCTCTTCTTCGCGAGGGACACTCAATCCCCCATAGTTGCAAAAGTGGCGTGTGCCAAACATGCATGATGCAAGTGCAGTCTGGTTTGATTCCCCTTATGGCAACTGAAGGAATGGGGCTACACCTCATTGAGCAACGTTACTTTTTACCCTGTGTTTGCAAGCCAACTGAAAACCTTGCGGTGTGTGATGTTGGTGCAGGGTTGCAGGCCGTTGCAGTTGTTCGCGAACTGGCATACTTGAGTGATTCAGTTCTAAGAATTCGATTGTTGCCCACGACGGATTTTGCCTTCCGACCTGGGCAATTTGTTTCGGTCATCAGGGCAGACGGCGTTTCAAGGAGTTACTCAATAGCCTCGTTGCCTGATGATGGTTTTATAGAGCTGCATGTTCGCATTCTGGAAAACGGAGTCATGAGCCAATGGATGGCAACGGAACTTTGCGTGGGCGATTCGCTTAAACTAAAAGGGGCTTTTGGGAATTGCTTTTACTCACCTATTGAACCTTCAGCGCCGATTGTGTTGGCCGCAACCGGCACGGGTTTAGCCCCAATACTAGGGGTGATGCGTGATGCGTTAGCAAATCACCATTCGGGGGAAATCATTCTGATTCACGGCGCCTGCAACGCGGGGGGTTTATACCTGAATCAATATTTGCAGGCGTTAGGAAAAGCCCACCAAAATCTCTCAATCCGTCAGTTGATCTCGGAGGCAGAATCAACGGGCAGCGGCGTTTCCACGGGTTCAATTAAAGCCCACACTCTGGAGGTTTGCCGAAACCTACACGCCCACCGGGTTTACTTGTGCGGAAATCCCAACTTTGTTCAAGAAACTAGCTTTGAGTTGTTTATTGAAGGATTATCACCAACGCATATTTTTTCTGATGCATTTCTTCCCAGTGCAACCTAATACCGATGGAACATTTATGAGGTTATATTGGGTGATACAACGTTATGCAGCTTACAATACACAGTGATTACGCCCTTCGGATTTTGATTTTCTGCGGCTCCAGAAATCCGCAGCTTGTAACAATCCCACAGGTTTCTGAGGCGTATAATATCTCAAGACACCATGTTGGGAAGATTGTTACAGAGCTTGGTGATAAAGGTTATCTTAGGATTCAGCGCGGCCGAGGGGGTGGTTTTTCCAGCACGGAAAAAGCATTGTGCACCACGGTGGGTGATTTAGTGCGAGCAATGGAGCCGAACTTTAATTTGGTAGAATGCTTCAAAGGCCCCGGCGAAAATCACTGCCCCCTTACCCCAATTTGCAAGCTGAAGAGCCCACTGGTGGAAGCAACGGAAGCGTTTCTCGCCGTGCTAGATCAATATACGCTTCGAGAGATGATCACAAAAAACACGCGGAAGTTTTTTGAAAACTAACGGCGCATGCTTTACGTATTTGTGGTGAGGTAAATGGAAGGAAGAATCAACCTTCAGGGTGGGAAATGTATCGGCGCACTTCATCGTTACGGAAACCGATTGCCATGGGGTTCCGGGTATTTGGGATAATTGCAACATCGTAGAGTTCCGTAACAATTCCCTCAATGCGAACCCAATGAGGCGCTTCGCCGGAGTTTAGATTAATGACTTGCAGTCCGCAGCGGGTTTGGGCTTCACGCTTCCTTAGTTCTTCCTCCAGCGGTAGGTCTTGAAAGGTTCTGTTTTCACGGCGATCTGAAAGGCCCACCACGGCCCATTCCTTGTGAATCGCCATTCCCCGTGCGTACCCGGAAAGAAACGTCATTTCTTCAAACTCGCCGCTTGTTGTATTTACTTTCCCCAAGTACCCACGGCCAGAGTTCAGCACGTACAGGTTATTGTTGTGCCAGCGGGGGGAGTGAGGCATTGCAAGGCCTTCACAAATCACCTCGTTACTTTGTGTATCAACGACCACGCCGGAGGTTGAACGCTTATCCCGCCAACCATCGCTTACGTTGCTGCGGCTTACGGCGGTGCAGTAACGAAGCTTACCATCGCGCAGGGCAAGGCCGTTCAGGTGACACCGATCTTCCGGCACAACTTTATCAATCCAAGGGGGAAGCCATACACGGCGAAAACTGTACTCATCATCCGTTGTGGCAACACAGCCAAATAGCGTGTTCACAAAAACCAGGCGCCCATCAGATTCTACTGCCATATCGTGCACATCAATATCGCCTGTCACTCGGGATTCGCGGGGAACGTAAACGGCATCGTAGCTGTTGAAGTTCTGCCCCGGCATCAGGGTATTACGAAAACGCCAAATCTGGTAAAGCGTGCTGGTGTAAAGATCGTTCCCGTGCAAACATAAACCCATAACGCGTTCAAGAGTACGCTCAAAGGTGGAGAGTTTTCCGTTTGGTTGAATGCCAAGGAAAAAGATTTTCCCCGATTGGTAGGTTGTAAACACAATGCTTGCATTCATTTCCGCAAGCCAGCTGGTGAATAGCCGAGACGTTGTAATCTCAAGCTTCGGTTGTTGTTGATCCATATCGAGGTCAATGTTCCTTGGTTTTTGTAAAGTGTATTACTAAGCATTATTTTCAGTTGTTAGCCCGGGCAACTGCTATTCCCAAGGGCGGGCTATTTAAGAAAAAAAATCCCCGCCTTACGTTCGTTGCAAGGCAGGGGTTCATTTTGCGGGGGAAGACTTTTGAATTTTCACTCAAACAGTTGTTACTTTTAGGGAA
>DAIOTT010000008.1:29673-35382 GCA_036751885.1 Candidatus Sumerlaeota bacterium | reverse complement strand
TGGATTCCTGTAATTTAAGAAAAAAGCCCGCAATTATTAGCTCATCGGCAGCAGAGCAAAAACTTATTCCTTAGTTTTCTTCAAGTTTTTTCTTTTGATCGTAAGCATCAATGAAGGATTGTAGAAGATTTTTGTTCATTGCAAACTCAACAGGATTACCTTCCCAAACAACGATGCCGTCTGGATCTGCAAGAAAACCGTACGGAATCGTATCGTTTTCAATAATAGAACCGGATTCATAAATTGCAATCGGGAATGAAATATCAATTTGGTCTTTTAAAATTTCCAGGGTTTCATGAACAAGCTCCTCTGGTTCATCTGAAAGATGCGTAAACTGAACTCGATCGCCGAATTTATGGTAATATTCTTCACTGTGCGGAAAAAGTTGAATACAAGGCCCACACCATGTTGCCCAAAACTCAACCAATTGGAATTTCCCCTCTTGTTTGGCCTGTTTGTTTTGAATCCACGTTGAGATTTTGTATTCCGGTGCTTTCTCCCCAACGCGTTCACCAGGGGCCGGTGAAAATAAATAGGCGTTAATGAGATCAATTTCAGATTGGCGCCCCTCAACGGATGCACGGGAAACACGAACCAATTCAATTTCGCGCCCCTCCCGAAAACCCGTTATTGAATAAACAACCTGATTTTCTTCATTCAAAACCAATGTAAACGGGAGTTTTAAATTTTGAACATTCATCACTTGCTTCAAAACTTCAGCTTTTGGATCATACATAATCAGAACGTTTTGTGATGCATTTTCAAGGGTCGGATTAGCACTTGATGCAGGGCTAATGGAAATAACATGAATTGAAACCTCATCAGGTGTAAATTGTGAGGATGCATATTCTGAAATGATTTGGTGATAATTCATGAGCATTGGGTGCGTAAGTTGTGTAACATGAATAATCTTAACCTTAGATTTCTCACTTAATGGGAAATCAGGTACAACAGGAAAAGCTTTGCCAATCAGTTCAGTAGGGTTTTGATTTTCTATCTTTGCCGAAGCAATATTCGTAAATGAACCACAGCACAAATATAAGATTGATAGGATAAAGAAGACCGACTTGTTCATAAACTGAATGATTTGCTCTTGTTTCAAGATTTACTATGTACTTTCGATTATCAAAGCAGTACGCGGGCCATTTGTAGTTCCACCTCTGCTATATCCGGTTATCTGTTGGCTCCGTTCAGCATCTCATCGGCTTGATTAGGGCTGTTTGGCTGCTTCAAGGGGAGCCAAATGGAGACGTAGGTTCCGCCTTGTTCGCGAAGGTTAAAGCGGATTGTACCTTGGTGGATTTGAATGTGGGAGCGCACAATGGAAAGCCCTAAGCCCGTTCCGCCTTCTTTTTCCGTGTAGAAAGGCTCAAACAAATGGCGCAATGCACGGGGGGAAATCCCCACGCCGTTGTCTTTAATGGAGATTTCCACGCCCTCCACCCCTGCATCGTTTTTCATGGCTTTGGTAGACAAAATGACCTCAACATTCAAGTCTTTTCGGGCTTCAAGGGCATTTCGGCACAGATTGGAGAGTACTTCCTCCAGCCGACCCCGATTGAATTCAACCTTTGGTAAATCGATATCAAGGTTTTCCTCAATCGTAATTTGCCCCCCTTGCCGTGCAGATTCCTCTTCAAGGGCTTCGGCCTCCAACCGCAGCAAAGTTGCGGCTCGTTCTACAACCTTGTTAATATCCTGCGCCTCAACCTTCAAATCGTGGCGCTTGGAGAAATCCAAAAGATGGTGGATTTTTTTGTCGATGTTATCCACTTCTTCCACAATCACTTCCAGCTGACTTAAAAATATGTCGCGGTTTGGAAAGTGTGTGGATTCCAACAGCTTGGAGCGCATCATCTGCGTGTACCCTTTAATTGGGCCGAGGGGGTTTTTGATTTCGTGGGCAATTTGGGCCGCCATTTCCCCCACCACAGAGAGGCGCTCCGCTTGGCGAAGTCGGGCCCGTGTGGCATAAAGCTCCTCCTGCGCCTCGCGAACCAGCTGGCGGTACTCATAGGCTCGGCTAAACATAATCCGATCAAACACCGCCTGCACGGGTGAAAAACTCCCCGTAACGACCAAGATTATAATGGTGAACAGAATCATGCTGCGAATTTGCGGCGCCATGAGAACCTCCGTCGTTAGGCTCTCATAAAGGTTGTAAACCAAACTGGCGAGAACAAACCCAAGCAACACGGTAATGGAAAAATAAATCCAGCGGGAAAGGTACAGCGGGCGTTTTGTCTCCACCTGGCGAACAACAATCAACGTGCTAAGCTGTGAGATTAATGCCGAAACAAAAAAGATACTTGGTACAAGCGGGTAGTTTACGTAGGTGGAGAAAATGGAGAACAGGAACACAAAGATCAACGGGCAGGCTACGATGTAGATTAAGTGGCGAGCGAGATTCTTTTGAAAATGAACGCTAGATGTCATGTATTGCACGGAGAGAATTGTGATTAAGCAAATGAGGTAACAAACGCCGAGCAACAACGGCCAAGGCCCCTCCATACTCCAGATTTGCTCCCAATTATTGTAGATCACCAAATCAGCACGGCGGCTTACATTGACGGGCGGTTCAAAAAGCCCCAGGGATGCAACAATGGAAACGGCGAGCATCCCAATGCGCACGAGGCTTCGATTAACGCGATTGGAAAGCGGGCGGGGAAATTCAAGCGAAAAGCTGATCAGGTTTGTTAGCATTAGCAAACTGCATAATGCCGTGAAAATTCTGCAGGCGTGGAGCAGAAACTGATCCTGCCCGGATAGATTGAGGGTGATGTAAGTAGATGCTGAATAGCCGATCATCACTATCGCGTTGAAAAGCAGGAAAAAGCGGTAGTCCGTCTTTTTCTCGCGGAACACGTAGTACATTACGATCAGGTTAAGAAAAATCACCGCAAAGGAGGGGATCGTCTCTAAGCCAACATCATTTTTTAAGTTCAAAATAAGCTCCTGATAATCGCGTCATTTTGAATCAACGTCAATGTTGAAGGAGGCAGTTGACGTGGAATCATTTATTGCTTACTTATCTTAGCAGATTACGATCTAATTGAAACAGTACAAAGTGAGAATCCTATGAGCACACCTGAGGTGGAAGATTTTGCGCGTGAGCGTTTGCAGCTTCAAAACAAAATTGCTGAACTGGAAACCGTGATTGCTCAATTACAAGAAGTAGGGATTGCCTTTACGAATAGTCGTGAGGAAAAGGAACGCTCATCAAGTATTAACATGCAATTACAAGGTGAATTGAAGCAAGCCTTGAAAAGCAATCGGCGTCAACTGGAGGAGATTGCCAAAGCCCACGCCAAGTTCCTTCCCCATTTTTACCCCAAAACCGGTGGATTGACCGTTGCCGCTCACTGCCGCCCTTGCGCCGATGTGGGTGGGGACTTCTACGATGTGTTTGAAATGGCCGACGGCCGAATCTCCATTTGCATGGCAGATGTTTCCGGGCACGGTGCAATGGCCTCCATGAGCATGGCAACTTCCCGGGCGTTGCTCCGCACAGCCTTGCTTGAAGCGGAACCCTACAACACCCCATCGGACATCCTTCAGCGATTGAGCTTCTGGCTGGGGCACCAGTTCGAAGTGGAGCAGTTTGTAACCATGTGGCTTGGCATCTACGATCCCTACAGCGGTGTACTTTCTGCCAGTAGCGCCGCGCACCCTAAAGCGATTATTTGGCCTCGGAAAAATGATTTGCACTACATTAATCTGGAATCTGGTTTGCCCCTTGGGCTTGCGGGGATTGATCCCATCCCCTACTCTGAAATAGAGATTAAACTGGAAATTGGTGATAGAGTATTTCTCTACACGGATGGCTGGTGTGAAACACCAACAAAGGATGGCAAAGTGCTGGAGGGCGAAGACTTCCTTGACTTTTTAGGCAATGCGTACGGCCAACCGCTGATGCAGGTGCCACAGGCGTTGTTTATGCTTTTTGAACGCCATGCGGCGGGCTCCAGAATTCGCGATGATGTTAGCCTGCTTACCTTTGATCGTGTGGAATAAACTTGAAGGATTAACCCCATGAAACCCTTAGAAGTAAAATGCCCCGGTTGTAATGGCGTGCTTATTATTGATTCCAAAACAGGGGCGATTCTTGAACATCGGAAGCCCCTGCTGAAGGAGGGCGAAACCACGGGAAACCGTTTTGATGATGCCCGCAAGCGCGTTGATACCGCGGCGGAGCGCCTCGCCAAAAAAGTGGCAGAAGCGGAAGAAGCACAACGTACCAAAATGTCGCGTTTGGATGCATTGTTCAGCGAACGAAAATCCGAGCTTGAAGAATCCGGCGAGCCCATTGAACGACCCGAAGGTTTTGGGGATCGTGATTAGGGCGAAGCTGAATCTATGCTTGCGAATCCACGTGGAATCGCTGTCATAAAATAGCGCTTGATTCTCCCCTGAAAATGAAAAGCCCCCCTTTCAATCCAATTGAAGGGGGCTTTTGATTGAATACATTTTTGCTGGAAATTGAACGAAACACCGCCAGCGTGTTTAGACTTTAAGCGCGTTCTACGTACTCACCGGTTTCCGTGTTAACAATAATCTTTTCGCCTTGTTTGATAAAGCTTGGCACTTGCAGTTCATAGCCGTTGTTCAAAATTGCTTCCTTTGTCACGGCGTTAGCAGTGTTTCCACGGGCAACATCCATGGTTGTTTCAACGGTGAAGGTTGCTTTAGGCTGCAGCTCAATCCCAATGGGATTGCCGTTCCAGAAGGAACCAATCACTTCGGCGTTCTCCTGAAGGAAGTTGATCGCCATTCCCAAATCAGACTCTTGAAGCGTAAACTGCTCGTAGGTGGAAAGATTCATGAAGTGGTAACCATCAGCATCGTTGTAAAGGTATTGGCACGTCATGCGTTCAAAATCCGCGGTTTCAAGCATTTCACCAATTTTGTAGGTGCGCTCTAGAACCTTGCCGTTTGAGAGGCTTTTCACTTTTACCTTAACGAATGCTTGGCCTTTTCCGGGCTTTGTGTGGGCGTATTCTACAACGTTGTAAACGTCGCCTTCGATAACAAGTTTGGAGCCGATGCGGGCTTTTGATGGCTCGATGGGAGTCATGCGGGGATTACCTCGATATGTTGTAAGTGTAACCAATATTTGGTGGAAGAGGAAACCAGATAATGGGCTGGGGTTGTCAAGCTGAACCCCAATGCAGAATGAATAAACGCGCTTTTTTTACTCGCTTAATGAGGATTCAGTGGGGATTAGTCCGCCGGATCTGGGAGTAATTCGTAGAAAAAATTTCTTCTCCGAGCCTGAAAGCCAGCCTCTTGCACAAGGTTGCGCAAGTAGTTTTCTGTCATTCTAAAGTTTGCCCCCGCAGCTTTAACCACGTTTTCCTCAATCATGATGGAGCCCATGTCATCGCAGCCGTAGAATAGGCTAATTTGGCCTATGCGCCCCCCTTGCGTAACCCAACTGGATTGCAAATGGGGGATGTTATCCAAGTACAACCGGGCAACGGCGGTAGTTCTAAGATAGTCCCAACTCCCCACTTCTTGCATGTTTCGCTCTCGCCCAAGCTTGGTGTTTTCAGGTTGAAACGTCCAATCAATAAAGGCCGTAAAACCGCCAGTTTCGTCCTGCAGTTCGCGGTACAGGCGGAAGGTTTCAATGCGCTCTTCCAAGGTTTCCACGTGCCCAAACATCATAGTGGCGCTGCTTTTTCCCCCTAATTTATGCCACGTGCGGTG
>DAIOTT010000008.1:28413-29663 GCA_036751885.1 Candidatus Sumerlaeota bacterium | reverse complement strand
CCTGAGTGTGCACCTTGCCGCGGGTAATTTCATCGCGAACCCGATCAACCAAGATTTCCGCTCCCCCGCCAGGAAGCGAATCTAACCCTGCTTCTTTCAAGGCCGTAAGAACTTCCACATAACTCATTTTGTTGATCTTGGAGAAAGCATGGATTTCGGGGGCGCTAAAGGCGTGCAAGTGAATGCCGTACTCTTTTTTGATGAAGGAGAGCATTTCCGTGTAAAATTCCAGCTTGAGTCGGGGGTGCATGCCCCCTTGCAGTAGGATTTGGTTTCCGCCAAGGGCGATTGTTTCCTCAATTTTTTCTGCAAGTTCTTGGTGCGTCAGCACATAGGCCTCGGCATCGTTGAACTTTCGGTAGAAGGCGCAGAAGTCGCAATCAGCCAAGCAGGCGTTTGTATAGTTAATGTTGCGATCTATAATGTAAGTAACACGTTTTTCCGGGTGCAGACGAAACCGCATTTTTGTAGCGGCAACGGAAAGTTCCGGCAGTTGCGCATGGGTGATGAGGTGAAGGGCTTCAGCCTCGTTCAGGCGGTTACCTTGAGGAGCCTTTTCAAGAATTTCCGTGAGATCAACGTTTGCTGCTATCATCTGCGGGGTACTTTCAAGAGTTATGATTTATTTTGTGTTGCAAGTTTTGGTTCAAAATAACAGCGGCAGGGTAAGAAAACAACGGGCTTTTATCCCCGATGTTGAGAAACGTACCAAAAAGGTTGTGAAGGCAGTAAGCAAATGATTGACGTTTTGCTGGATGCTCATAAGACTTACTCAACGAATTATTTTATTCGGTTTTTATCCTTATGGCACACCGCAGTTTATCTACCATTCAATTTGTGGGGTTCTCCTCCACCACGGCTTCAACCTTGATCTCCATGATGGGGGATGAAGGCCTTCCGAACGACATCAGAATCGTGAGCGACTTAACGTACCACCCTTGGACGACAAGCCGAAGTGGCTTAATTGTGATGAGCATGAGCCCTTCCTCTGATCTCACGAAAATCTCCAACGTGATTCAAGATAGAACCACTTGGTGGGAAGTTGCTGTTTGCCTAATGGAATCAATCAACGCCTACCAACCCGCTTTGCTTGCCCAAGGGGCCGTGAAGGTTTTGACTCACCCTGAGGATGATCTTTCGCAGTGCCGCCAGGAATTACGCGACTTACTCTCCATCCTTACCGTGCACGGTACTGATTTACTTGGGCTTGAGCTTTCAGACTTGATTCAGCTTTACGGCGAGAAGCGTGT
>DAIOTT010000008.1:8844-28403 GCA_036751885.1 Candidatus Sumerlaeota bacterium | reverse complement strand
CCTGAATTGCGCGTTCACAACGGCTGCTTAACCAATTTCAATACGCTCAACATGCCGGTAATGTCCGTACTGCTGGAAGGGGCTCGAGTAAACGACGAAGGAATACGCGACAACGGAAGCCGTTCCTCCTACAATACGCCAACCCCCATGCCAACAATGCAAGGGTTGAACACGCCACGCTCTGGCGGCTTGCCCAACCACAATGATTTTTCAGGGGCCTTGGATGATATTCTCGGGGACTTTGACGTTCCAAAGTCAAACGCCACACCCAAACCCAAGCGCAGCAATCATACGCCGTTGCAGCCAGCACCCACTGGGAACTTTACCGGCGGGCTTGGCGGAATAGGGAGCGATTTTGATATGGACGATGATTTGGACGAATTGGATTAATTCCTACTTCAAATTTCTAGGTGCTCTTCGCCTTCCACGATCACCACTGGGGATTTAGGGCATCAGCATTAGACCAACTCAGATGTTCAACTGCTATGCCCGGCGTTTGTTGAGATTCCTATGTATCACCTAGTCATTTTTCGAACCCATGGAGCCGGTTAGGTTTTCCGTTGGTATGTCCAGCGTGGGCGACTCGGTGGTTGATTCAGCCTCGGTTGGGGTTTCGTGGAAGTTCTTGAGTTGGTCCAGCACTTCGTTGATCATCTCAACTTTTTGGCGCTGGGGAACAAAGGCGCTTTTGAATCCGTAGAGGATGAGGTTCTTGAGTTCCGGGAGGGAGAAACCGAGGACGGTGTGGGCTTTCCAAAGTTCATCGGTTACGGTGACACCGCTCATGAGGGTGTTATCGGTGTTAATGCAAACTCGCATGCCGTAGTCGTAGTATAGGCGCAAGGGGTGGAAGGCCATTTCACTGATTGCGCCGGTTTGTACGTTGGAGGTGAGGCAAATTTCCAGGGGAATACGGTGGTCGTTACAGTAGTTTAGCAGGTCGCCGTCCTCCCGAAGGCGCACAGCGTGGCCTAGGCGGTGGGCGCCGCAGTGGTGTAGGGCTTGTTCAATTGAGGGGGGGCCGTAGGCTTCGCCGGCGTGGATGGTTACGTTGATGTTATTTTGCAGGATAAGTTGAAAGGCATCGGCGTGGTCGGCAGCGGGGTTTCCGCCTTCTGCACCGGCAAGATCAAAACCCACGACGCCTTGGTTTTTGTAGGCGATGCAAAGCTCGGCCATTTGACGTGTGTATTTTGGGTGGCTGCTGCGCATGCCGCAGATGATCAGGCCCCAGCGAACGCCGAACTCTTGGCCGCCGCGGCTAAGCCCGTTCAGCACGCTTTCTACAATTTGAGTGAGCTTTAGGCCCTTTCGCTGGTGTAGGATTGGCGCGTAGCGAACCTCGATGTAGATGACGTTATCTTTCTTTGCATCCTCAATGAGTTCGTAGGCAGTGCGGCGCAGGGCTTCCGCTTCTTGCAAAACCGAGAGTGTTACATCGAACGCCTTTAGGTAGTTCACCAGCGTTGCGGCTTCATCTTGCACAAGGATTTTCCGCAGAACGACGGGATCGTGGGAGGGGAGTGATACGCCTTGTTTTTCCGCGAGATCAATAATTGTTTCCACGCGCATGGAGCCATCCAAGTGGCAGTGTAGTTCGCATTTGGGCATGGAGTGGATTAGTTTTTTTGTAAAGTTTCCCATCGTGTTTATATTCCTCCGATTAGTTGAATTTTTTGAGTGTTAGGGATTTAGTAATTTTGAGAAGCTCTTAGGGTTTTGTTGGAGATAAGAACTTCAATCCCTGAGAATGGGCGGGTTAGTTTCTGTTTGTTAAAGCCCTGAGAACAGGTTCTGGGACGAATTCGCTGATATCGCCGCCGTTTTGCCAAACATCTCGCACAACCCTTGAGGACAGAAAAACGTGCCGTGGTTCCGCCGCGAGGAAAATTGTTTCAATATCGGGGTTCATGCGGTGGTTCATGCTGGCAATTTGGAGTTCATATTCAAAGTCCGAAACAGCGCGCAATCCGCGGATGATAAAGCGAGCTTTATGGGCTTTAGCGTATTCAATCGTCAAGCCTTCCAGCTTGCGGATTTCAATCCCGGGGTTATTTTCAACGCACTCCTGCAGAATCTGGTACCGTTCGTCTAAGGTGAAGAAGGGTTTTTTTGAGGAGTTCTGCGCCACAGCAACCAGGACTTTATCAAAAAGCCGAGCGCTGCGCATAATGATATCCATGTGGCCCAAGGTTACACAATCAAAGGACCCGGGGTACAGGGCGATTCGGGGGTTTGTTTCGGAAATAGTGAAAGGTGCTTGTGTAGTTTCAGACACGTTAAAGGCGGCCGTGTATTAGCTGATGAAATTGGAAATGAGCATTCCAATAATAATGATCACTAGAACAATAACAACGCCTAGTAGTATGATTGTGGTGGAGTTAGAGGCATTTGCTTGGGGTGCATGCTGCGGCTGATTTGCCGGCGGCAGCTGCTGCTGTGGTGGAAGAATTTGTTTTTCCGGCTGTTGCTGTGCGGGTGCTTGTGGGGCGGGCTTCGAGGCTTTTTGTATTTGAGGCACAGGTTGCGCGCCCGATGAACTGCCTGATTTGCTTGCTTCTTGGGATTTCATCTCAGAATTAATGCGTGCTTGCATGGCTGCCGGGTTGATGAGCACGGTTGCTTCGTCCGACACATCATCATAACCGTCTTCATTGGCAACGCTACTCAAGGGTGCTCCGCAGTTCAAACAAAACTGAGCATCATCTTTATTTTCATAATTGCACTGACTGCATTGAATCATTTGAGTTTTCCCAAAGTGGAAGATAACACTTATTTTTTAACACTGAATAAAGGTTGAGCAGAGTTAGAAATCAAGCCGATTAGCTAACATGGTCAACCTTAGTTTTTTTTCTTATGCAATTCTGGGGAGTTTTTTGTATTTTGCGCGTCGATTTTCAACGCGTGAATCCCCCAGTTCAGTACGGCGTTTTTCCTCGTAGGCTTCGTAGTTCCCTTCAAACCAGCGCACGGTTGCATCCCCTTCAAATACAAGGAGGTGGGTACAGATTCGGTTTAGGAAGAAGCGGTCGTGGCTGACAACTAACACGCAACCGGCAAACCCGTTGATGGCATCTTCAAGGAGGCGGAGGGTGTTGACGTCCAAATCGTTGGTGGGCTCATCCAAAAGGAGAACGTTCTTGCCTGATTTCAGCAGCTTTGCAAGGTGAACACGGTTCCTTTCGCCGCCGGAAAGTACGCCGACTTTCTTTTGTTGATCTGAGCCTTTGAAGTTGAACCGCCCAACATAATTACGGGCGGGTATGAGCTGTTTGCCGAAACTGATTTCAGACTTGCCTTCCGTAATTTCATCGTAAACGGTGTTATCGCCTACCAGGGCATCGCGGTGTTGATCCACGTAGGCAAGCTGAACAGTTTTGCCGATATTCACGCTCCCTGCATCGGGGTTTTCCTGACCTGTAATCATGCGGAAGAGGGTTGTTTTGCCGGCGCCGTTGGGGCCAATAATGCCGACGATTGCGCCTTTGGGAACGGAGAAATCCAACTCTTTTACCAAGGGGAATTCGCCGTACCCCTTGGTGATTCCTTTGAAGTCAATAATCTGGCTTCCCAACTCGGCAGCGGGTGCGATTTGAATGATGGATTGATCTTCATCGGAGCGGGATTGCTCTTCTGCAACCAAGTTCTCGAATTCGCGGATGCGGCTTTGGCTTAGTTCTTTGCGATCAGTGGTGGACATTTTAATCCACCGAAGTTCCCGCTCCAGGGATTTGCGGCGGGTGGATTCTTTTTTCTCATTTTTGATGAGAATTTCAAGTTTTTGTCCCAACCAGCTGGAGTAGTTGCCTTCAAAGGGAATGCCTTTACCGTTATCCAGCTCAAGAATCCATTTGGTAACGTTGTCCAAGAAGTAGCGGTCGTGGGTGGAGATAATCACTGTGCCGGCAAAATCGCGCAATTGATGCTCCAACCAATCTACGGTTTCCGCATCCAAATGGTTGGTAGGCTCGTCTAGAAGCAGCATATCGGGCTCTTCAAGCAAGGCTTGGCAAAGGGCTACACGGCGCTTTTCCCCGCCGGAGAGTAAGCCGACTTTCATGTCATCGGGGGGGAGAACCATAGCATTGGCCGCCATGTTGAGTTTGGTATCAATTTCCCAACCTTCGGCGGCATCAATTTCATCCTGAAGCACGCCCATGCGCTCCATGGCAGCATCCATTTCATCGGGCTCCATTTCGCCCATGCGGTTAGTAATATCATCGTACTCGCGCATTTTGCTCATCAGATCAGAGAAAGCATCTTCCAAGTGTTCGCGAACGGTTTTTTCGGGGTCTAACACGGGTTCTTGAGGGACGAAGCGAATCTTTGTGCCGGGAAGCGGATCGGCTTGGCCTTGGAATTCTTGATCCCAGCCGGCCATGATTTTCAGGAGCGTTGATTTACCCGAGCCGTTTTCACCAACAATCCCAATTTTGGCTCCGTGGTAGAAGCAGAGGTTGATGTTTTTGAGAACTTGCTTTTGGCCGTAATATTTGTTCAAGCCAAGCATGGTGAAGACGAATGTTTTACTTTCAGACATTTATAGAATACCTTATGAAAAATGGTTTTGGATGTTGGTTTGGTAGGTAGTTGTTTTGTTCGCTGTTTAGTGTGTTGGCTTGGTCGTGTGAAAAATTTGCTGGTTGATGGTAGTTGAAGTATTTCAGCTGCAGGCCGTTTAGTTTTGAATTAGCATTTCCTCAGGGAGAAGCATTTTTGTTGGTTGCTTCAGGGGCCGATTTCAAGTGAATCGGAATCAATCCAAAGGTCGTCCGCCGTATCGAACTCGGCGTCGGGGCCGGCGCTCATGATAAAGCCTTGAGTGCGAATTTGAAACGGCGTTCCCCAGCCATCGTTGTAGTTTTCAGGCAAGGGTTTGTGTAGTTCGGCAAAATCCTCAAAAGAAGAAATCCAAATACCGTATTTTTTAAGGTATTCAGCGTTCAAACTCCCTACAACCTTCAGGGCTTCACGGGTTTGGGTCATTTTTGTTTCTTGTTCTTTATTTTCAATAATCTTTTGCACGTTTACTTCTTGTTCTTCTTTGATGGCAATAATGCTCTCGGTGCCAGCTTGTTCTTCTCTGCTGATGTAGGCATAAATGGCGTAGGTGATTCCAGTTAGAATGAGCACAACGATCAATAGGCTTACGACAAGAATGATCTTTTTGACCATTTCTCGTTTTTTTCGCATTTCTTCTTTTTGCTTTTCAATCGCTGCTTGGCGCTCCAATTCGGCTTGGCGTTGTTTTTCAAGCTTCGCCATTTCAGCGGCTTCTTGGGCGCGCTGAATTTGCTCGTGCTGGTTTTTGCGCTTGTTTTGCTGATGCAATTCGCGGGCTGAGGGAGGGCGCTCAAGATCGTCGGCGGAGGTTTGGTTTTTCAGCTGAACGGTGGGATCTTCACCTTCGCCTAAACTGGCATAGGATTCATGTTCAGGGGAAATGCGAATGGTTGCTTGATCCGAATAGGACTGCGTTTCTGACGCCGGATTTTTTGTGGTAATATCGTTGGAATCAGGAAAGGCATTCTGAATATTCAAGAATCGATTCGTTAACGCGTCAAGGTTCGGGGGTCGGTCCTCAGGATCTTTCTCTAACATTTCCTCCAGTAGATCATTCAACTCAGGCGTATTCAAACTATTCAGAGGCGATAAATCTGGTGCTTGCGAGACTATTTGTTGGCCTAGAGTTTCGGGGGAATCATCCCAGAACAGGGGTTGACCCGTGAACAAAAAGAACAGGTTTGCGGCTAAACCGTACACATCTGCGGGGAAATCTGCGCCCTGTTGGTTAATGATTTCAGGGGCAAGAAAGGGTAAATTACTCATCAGATTTTCGTTCAGGGGGCCGTTTTGCGCATTCAGCAACATCCGCGACCACCCCCCGTGCAGCAGCACGGGTGAATCACCCTCAGGCAGAAAAATACTGGCGGGGTTTATCACGCGGTGGGAAATCCCTAAATTGTGCAGCTGCTTTAGGTTTTCTAACACACCAATCGCAATATCAATAGTTTGAAAGGGCGTTGGCAGGCCGTTCGCGTTTACAAACCCGCCGAGGTGAACCCCAAGAATAAAAGGATAAACCATGAAATATACATCGTTTTCCTGCCCAAAATGCTCCGGTACAAGAACGCCCGGCGGCATGCCGGATTGCAAGCGTTGTGCAGCTTGTTCTGCCTGAGACCACCCAGTGGGCTGGGCAAGCTGCTCAACAGGCATTGCAACAAGGCAAAACCGTTCACCCTGCAAACTCGTTACATCGTAAGTTGCCACAACGCCGTTTGTGCCCAAGCACTGGTTGATTGTATAAGGCCCGATTTGCGGAAGGAGTGAAAGATCAATTGCCATAAAATATGTTACTCGTTCTTGTATTTTGCCTATTATAAGATTTTGAACTTTTACTTGCTACAAATTGAAAACTTGCCTGGCGTGTTGGGGGATTCAACTTTCGCTAAGGGGTTTGTTGTTGCAACGTTTGAAGTTCTTTACTTTCCGCAACCAGCAGGCGCAACGTAGAACCTTGGTTTGCTTGAAGCAATACTTCATCAGCAATCAACGCGGGAATGTAGATTGTTTGCCCTTTGTGGATTTCCACATTATTGTACCCTTGGTGAATGTGCCCTTCACCTTGAAGTACAACCACAATTTGGCCGCTTTCACCAGTACCGGGAAGGGTTGATTCTTCTTCATCAACATCCACCGCAACAACGCTGAAGAATTCATTTTCGGCAAGCAATTGCGGTTCGGTCAGCATTCCCACGGGAGGGACGATGATTGGCTCGGCAGCGGCGCTGTTCCAATCAATTGCTTCAATGGATTCCTCAATATGCAACTCGCGCTTGGGTTCACGGTTCCAATCCCAAAGTCGAAAAGTTGTGTCGGAGGCTTGTTGAATTTCACAGATCAAGGTTCCGCCCCGTATGGCATGAACAGTTCCGGCACGAACGAAAAGGAAGTTGTTCGGCTGTATGGGAAAGGAGGCAACTTGGCCTTCCACTTCGCCGGTTGTACAGCCGGTGCGAAGGGCCTCAGCGGTAATGCCGGGCTTGATTCCGAAGATGATTTCTGTTTCCGGCTCGCAATCCATTATGTACCAACACTCAGTTTTACCGCGGTCGCCAAGCTTTTGAGCTTGAAGATCATTCGGGTGCACTTGAATGGAAAGATCGCCCTGCGCATCAATAAACTTTACTAGCAGGGGGAATCGTTCGGGGATTTCCGTTGTCCCCACCATTTCCAAGGGGAATTTTTGGTAGAGTTCGCCAAATTCACGGCCTGCTAAGGGGCCGTTTTGGATGGTAGATTTCCCGTTTGGGTGGTCCGAAAGTTCCCAAGATTCACCAACGGTTTCGTTGGCGGGTAAAGTTTTGCCCAAAACAGTTTCAAGCCCCCTTCCGCCCCACGGGCGGGGCGAAAAATGAGGGGAAAGAACCAATGGGTAGTCGGGCCGAGAAGTCATTACTGATTTCAATTCCAATCTAGCTAAACGATGAGCATTGCATCCCCATAAGAATAAAATCTGTAACGCTCCGCAATCGCAATATCGTAGATTGAAAGCAGATCTTTACGGGTAATGAGGGCAGAAACCAAACACAACAAGGACGAGCGGGGAAGGTGAAAATTGGTAATAAGCCCATCCACACACTTCCAATTGTAGCCGGGGGTAATCATCAGGGAAGTTGCATATTCCCCGGAGCGCAGAGTTCCATCAGCTGTGGCGGCAGATTCCAAGGCGCGGGTTGAGGTGGTTCCAACGGCGATAATTCTGCGCCCCTGGCTGCGCGCCTGGTTTATTTGTTCGGCTGCTTCCGGGGAAATTGAGTAAGTTTCCTGATGAATGGCGTAATCTGAGATTGAATCAGTGTTGATTGGCTTGAAGGTTCCTGCGCCAACCTTCAAGGTAAGCTCCACGGTTTGAACGCCCATTTGGCGACAAGCCTGAAGCAACTCATCCGTAAAGTGAAGCCCCGCCGTGGGTGCTGCAACCGAGCCTGCTTGCTTGGCGTAAACGGTTTGGTAATCTTGCTTATCCTCAGGCCGAGATTCTTTTTCTCCCCTGCGGGCCAAAATATACGGGGGAAGGGGCATATTGCCCCGAGCTTGTAAAAACTCATCCATCGTGTTGGGTAGGTTGAACGCCAGAACCCGAAGCCCCTCTGCCAGCTCCTCCACCACGGTTGCCGTGCACTGATTTCCGAAATCGATGACACAACCCACGGTGAGTTTTTTTGCGGGGCGCGTCATTGCCTCCCATTTTTCTGTTGAACTTCCCCCTGCTTCCCCTATTACCGCGCTGCCAAAACCTTGTGCCATGGGCCTAAGCAACAACACCTCGCAGCCGCCGCCGCTTGGCAAACGTGAACCGTAAAGCCTTGCGGCAAGCACTTTTGTGTTGTTCAGAACAAGTAAATCCCCTTCCCTGAGGAAGGTTGTTAGTTCATGAAAATTGGTGTGCTTTTGGATTTGCGCTGTTGACCGATCAATCACCATCAGGCGGGCTGCATCGCGTTTCGCCGTCGGCCGTTCGGCGATTAATTCCTCAGGCAAATGATAGTCGTAGGAATCAGTCAAAAAATCTTCGGTGAAACTCATCGCAAACTCCAAGTGCAGCAAAAACTCAACATCGACTCTAACAGTTCTCCGTTCAACGCCTAAATTACCTTCAGGATAAATCACCTTTTACCCATGATTCAACAACCCAACCCGCTTAGCTTGAAGCCAAAACCAACTCCCCTGCTGGAGAACGGATTACGCGTTGCACTGGTTCACGATTGGTTATTGGGAATGCGGGGAGGTGAAAAAGTGCTGGAGGGCATTCTTGAACTGGTTCCTGAGGCTGATGTATTTACTCTTTTTTACGATTCCAGCCGGGTGAGCAATCAGATTCGGCAAGCAAGGGTAAAACCCCTGTGGAAGGGCTCCGTTGGGGGCTTTCCGTTGAAACATTACCGAGCCCTTCTTCCCATGATGCACCGCTTGGTGCACCGGTTTCCCACGGCAGATTATGATTTAGTGATTTCCACCAGCCATTGTGTTGCCCACGCCGTTCGCCCCCCGCGAAAAGGCCTGCACTTGAGTTACATTTTTGCCCCTATGCGGTACATTTGGGATCAGCATGAGGAATACCTTGGCGGCGGGTTGATTCAGGATTGGATGCTGAAAAAAAATCGCCTAAGGTTGCAGCGGTTTGATGTTGCTGCGGCGCAACTGGTTGATCATTACGCGGCAGATTCGCACCACATTGCCGGGAAGCTAAGGCAATTTTGGAAGCGCAAGGCAACGGTGATTTACCCGTTTGTGGATCTTGAATCCTTTACCCCCAAAAACACAGAGCGCCTTGATTCCTACTTGGTTGTTTCTGCTCTTGTGCCGTACAAAAAAGTGGAGCGGGCAATTCAAGCAGCGGAGCTTGCACGGGTGAAATTAGTCGTGGTGGGGGACGGACCTGAACGCAAGCGCCTTCAGGCTGAGGCAAACCCCCGGTACGTACAATTTCGCGGCTGGCTGCCGCAGCAGGAGCTTTGCCACGCGTTTCGGGAAGCGCGCGCCCTGATTTTTACTGGGGAGGAGGACTTTGGAATTACCCCCCTTGAGGCACAGGCTTGTGGTACACCCGTGATTGCCTACGGCTTAGGCGGGGCCTTGGAAACGGTGCTTGAAGGGCAAACTGGCGTCTTCTTCAACGGAGAAGATGAAGACGAGAGAATTGCCCAGTTGGCGGAAATTCTCTCGACGTTCCACCCCAACAAATTTGATGATCAAGCGTGCAGGCAACAAGCGGAGCGGTTTTCGCTGAGTTCCTTTCAACATCAATTTGCCCTGTGGGCAAGAAACCATGTAGAAAACAGATGCCTTTGAAAACCCTAAGGGGAACTGAATTTGTAGCCTTAGAAGTTTTAACCGATGGACTATTCGTGTTCCTAGGGTTATTGCTTGCCTATTGGATTCGGTTTGAGTTGGCGTTGATTCCCACTCAGGGGAATTGGGATTGGCGGTTGTATGCGTACCAATTGCCTTGGGCAATTTTGTTTTGGCTGCTTTCGCTTCACGTAACAGGAAACTTCAGAAACGAGCCGTTGGTGATTACGTTCAACCGGGCTCGGCGGTTGGTGATTGCCTCAGGTTTGGCGCTGATGCTGATCATAGTGCGGAATTATTTTTTCCGAATTCCTGATCTTGCCCGCATTATGTTCCCCCTTTGCTTTGTAAGCGTTGTTGTTTGCCTTGTTGCAGGGCGTTTATTGCTGCAGCAATTCATCAATCGATTCTTGCTCGGGGCCCGGTTGCCCCGTTCGCGAGTTCTGATTGTAGGCACAAACCCCGTTGCATTTCGATTAGCGGCGCGAATCAAAAAAACGCCGGAATATGCTCAGGTGCTAACAGGGTTTTTAACATCAAAAGAAAAAAACCTCGGCAAAACCATCGGCGGTGCTCCGGTATTAGGGTTGATCAGTGATTTGCGGCGCGTTCTGCAAGACAACGCCATTCAGGATGTTTACATTACCCAGAATGAAGTGGAAAACGACACGCTGTTCCAGTTGTTTTTGGAGAGCGAAAAAGAAACCGCCAGAGTTCATGTTATACCTTCGCTTTCTGAAATGATGCGCACCACCATTTACTACGATGAAGTTCTAAGTGTTCCCGTTTACCGCATGCGTGATAGTCCGCTTCAAGGCGGGAACCTAGTGGTAAAACGCATGGTTGATGTTGGTGCTTCATTATGCGGTTTGGTTTTTCTTTCACCCTTATTCCTGATTCTCGGGATTCTGGTTCGCCTAAGTTCACCGGGCCCAATATTTTTTCTGCAAAAGCGTATGGGCCTGAACGGTGAAAGCTTCAACATGATTAAGTTCAGAACAATGCCCGTGTTCGCAGAACAAAACGGCCCCGTTTGGGGGGATAAAATGGATCGACGTTCCACCGGTTTGGGGAGTTTTTTGCGGCGTTGGAGTTTAGATGAACTTCCCCAACTGGTAAACGTGCTTCGCGGGGAAATGAGCCTTGTTGGCCCACGCCCTGAACAAACGGCCTTTATAGATCAACTCAAGAAAAACATACCCCACTACATGAGCCGACATTCTGTGAAAACTGGAATGACGGGTTGGGCCCAAGTTCACGGCCTTCGCGGAAGAACCAGCCTTGCACAACGCTTGCGCTATGATTTGTATTACATTGAAAACTGGTCCCTGTGGTTGGATCTGAAAATCCTGATGATGACATTATTCCGTCCCGGTAGGCCAAGAACCCGCATCGTGCCAGCCTCGGTTGACCGGTATTTTTCTGAAGAGGAATCGAACCCACAGCACGGTGATTCCAGTGCGGAACCGTACACAACTTCCGCCAGTAAACTTTCCAGTGCAGACTCAGCAAAAAAATCCTAGTTGCGTTTGTTTCCTCCAAACCCCTTACCCCCGAAAGGTAGTTGAATAATGAGCAAACCCCTGCTAAACAAAACCGCCCTGATTACCGGTGCAAGCCGCGGAATTGGAGAACGTATTGCCCAGCGCTTAGCTGATGCCGGGGCAACCGTTGTACTGGGCGCGCGCAATGTTGAATCCATAGAATCTGTTGCAAAATCAATCCGCAATCGTGGCGGTAAGGCATTTGTGCAATCCTTGGATGTTGCCGAACGTGAACAATGCGAAGCCTTTGTTGCGAAAGCCCGGGAGGTTGCGGGTTTGCCTAATTTTTTGATCAACAACGCAGGGATGGGAACCTTCAGGCCCGTTGATCAGTTTTTGGCTGATGAGTTTGAACAGCAATTCCGCGTCAATGTTTTCGGCACATTCTACATGATGCACTTCTGCGTTCCGTTGATGAAGCAAAACAACGGCGGGCATATTGTGAATATTTCGTCCTTGGCGGCTAAAAACGCCGCACCCATGGGAAGCGGTTATTTCGCCACAAAATGGGCTGTTCAAGGAATGAGCAAGTGCGTGTTTGAGGAAGTTCGCCAGCACAATATTCGCGTTACAACCATTTGCCCAGGAAGTGTTGACACGCGGTTTCATTACGACTCCCACCCCAACAGCCACGAGAAGGACCAAAGCTGGATGATTTCCCCGGAGGATGTTGCCGATTCCACCTTACACGTTCTTACGCTGCCGGGGAATTCGCTCATCAGTGAAATGGAAATCCGCCCCTGCAAAAAACCCTAATTGCCCTTCGGGAAAAAACATTAGTTAAAACTATTCGACAAAACTCCGTATGTTGAAACATCAAACCCGCTCGTGGGGTGAAACTTTTTCAATCAAAAGACCAATCAACGCCCCAATGGTAGTAAGAATTGCAATCCACCCAAAAGCCGGAATGATTCCGTGGCGGAGCGGAAGATCAATTGCCTCGCTTTCCGGGTACCAATACATCGTGCACGGAACGGCAAGAATCAGCAGCCAAATAGCAGCAAAAATTGGGGCCGGAAACTCCAGCCGACCTTGGTTGTGAGTTCCAAAAATTGTAAAATAATGATAGAAGAATTTAACGTCGTCCTGCATGAAGAGTGTAAACGTCATTCCAAGAAATACGAAGGTGCTTCCCTGTAAAATGCTGTAAACGGGATTCACCGAAAAAACCGGTAGAAACGCAACCAAGCAGGCAAGCAAAACAGATAAAGCAAATAAAATCAGAAACCAGCTTTTCTTGAGCCGCATTTCAAAAGAGCTTCCGAAAACAATCCAGAAAATTACGAGCGCACAACTGCCAATTACAGTCATAATCGCATGATCCCAACTGGGTAAATCGGGGGTTGAAAAGGGGGTAATTAAGGATTGAAATAAAGCGGAGAAAAGCTCTGTGTTTGCTTTTGGGTAAAGAGTAAAGGCAATTACCTTTACTTGCAAATCAGGGAAGAACAGCGTTGCGGCAAATCGGTAAATTAACATGCAGCAAAACGCGTAAGCAATGAACACATGCCGAAGTTTAATCGTGCTCAGGCCGATGGGGAAAAAGTAAAAAATCATTCTCGGTAAAGCCTAAATAAACGGGTGCAACTGCGAAACCCACCATTCTGTATGCAACACTAATACACCCGTAAGAATACGATTGATTGAACCATCAGGTCGAGTAGAAACCGCGGAAGGCGTTGCGTTTGTTGATGTGCAGTTGGAAACTATTCCCGATTCAAAACCACCGACCCCGTTGATTCAGATGGATCAGTGAAACACGAATATGTAGGCAAGTATGAATGGGTGAGCGATTAATCAGCGCATTTTCCGGGCATTTTGTTCAATTACCCGCTCGTAACGCCCTTCAATTAAGCCTGTCAGCATGGATGTCATATTGATGCCACAAGCCGCAGCCCCTTGCGGGAGCAGGGAGGTTGATGTCATTCCGGGCAGCGTATTCACCTCTAAGAAAATGGGAATATCGTCCTCATTTACGATGAAGTCGCAACGGCTCATTCCGTGACAACCAAGTACATCGTGGGCTTTTTCAGACAACGCCTGGATTCTGTGATTGATGTTATCAGGGAACGGGGCGGGGGTAATTTCCTCCGTCGCACCGGGGCGGTATTTTGATTCAAAGTCGAAGAAGCTTCCCATTTTGGGGCGGATCATTGTAGGGGGGCAAACAACACGACCGCCGAAGGATTCAGCCAAATCGAGAACGCCGCACGTTACTTCTGTTCCGCTGATGAATTCCTCAACCAAAACTTCATCGTCTGCATCAAAGGCTCGGTTCACCAATCCGCGCAATTCTTCATCATTGTGAGCCAAACCCGAGGAAAGGCTGCTGCCGCCGCGGTTGGGCTTTACGATTAAAGGCCAATGCAAAAGATTACCACACGCAGCAAGCTGATCTTCCAGCAGGTTGGTGTTGGAATGGGCTTTCAGCATCATGTGGCGGGCGGTGCGAATTCCGTGGGCCGAGACAAAATCTTTGGTGCGCCGTTTATCCATGCACAAACTGCTGGATTGCACGCCCGAGCCAACGTAAGGAAGGCCCATGAAATCCAGCAAGCCCTGCAAACGACCGTCCTCGCCAAAGGAACCGTGCATCACAGGAAGAATTAAATCCGGCTGCCATTCTTGGATTTTCTTTAGCCCATCTGGCAATGAGCGGTTTACAAAGAACCCACGGGGGCAAAGATCGGGCATATCAAGAAGATCAAAAAGTTTTTCAACTCGCGACGGAGGCGTTTCGCTGCTCCACACTTCATCAGGCATCAACCAAGAGCCCATTTCATCGATGCAGCAAACGCGCAAGTGGTACCGATGCCGATCCAAATGATGGGAAACAGTGCGAGCTGATGTTAAAGAGACCACGTATTCTGAGGACGGGCCGCCGCATATTATTAGAATTTTCTTGGGTTGTGGAACCATAGTTGTCCGACCGAGTTGGGAGTTCTAGCGGGACTAATGATGGTTGATGTGTTGAGCATCAAGAACATTTTTGCGTTTAAATTTATTTTATTCTAGCAGGCGGGCAACTAAGTTCTATAAATTGAACTTTCAACGGCCAATTTCATCTTCAAAATAGGAGGGTAAAAAAACATTTGTCCCCTTAAATTCTGGCTTACTGAGCTCGCTTTTATATAAAGCTTTGATGGAAGTGTTAATGATGACATCATACTGTTTTTGATTTCCCTGCTGAATGGTGATGATATCCACATACGGATCCTCAGAGCCTAGCGGCGTTACAACAAGTTCGTACTCCCCCGCCCGCAAATAGGGAATGCGGTAAGCGCCTGTACCACTAGCGGTTGTTTGCCACTGCCACCAACTTTGTAGTGAGGAAAACCCACTGTGCGGAAATGAAAGCGCCCGAAGGCGCACAACGGCATTCTCCATAGGAGCAAGCTCGAACAGGGTATTTTGTGAGAGCACTTTTCCGCTTAGGGAACTGCTGGGGGGCTGAAGCGTGACAACCGTTTGCGGTTCAGACAAACGCACCGCAAGGTGCCAACGCGCTATAATGCCATCAATGGTTACCTGTGCGCACAACAGGTAATTCCCTTGGGAAAGATTGGTAAGATTGAATTCATTGTTCCGCAGCGGAACGTTGATGTTACCACGGTTGATTGGGCGGCCGTCCAGTTCAATAGGGTACATCATCAACAGCGGGCTGACGAAGGATTTTCCGGCGGGTGGTAGAATTCGCCCTTCAAGGGAATACCCGCCCTCTAGTGTTACTTGAATTTCCAGATTATCATTTTCTGAAATCGTTCGCTCGGCGGTTTTTGTAAGCGTTCCATCGCGGTATTTTTTTGAAACGGAAATAAATATCCCCCCGGGCTCCAAACCTTGAAACGTTACACGCCCCCCGGCATTGGTGTTTCCGGTTCGGGATTTTTCTTGAACAGTTTCCCGAACGCTAACGGCAGCCCGTGATACGGGATTCTTTTTCCCGTCCAGCACTTGAATCGTAATGGCGGCGCCGGGGCTAAGCTCGGTGCGCCCTGCATCTGTTACTTTGTTTGTGCTGATTTGAACGAGATCTTTTTTTGTATTAATGTATTCTGGGTGGGAAAATTCCAAGGAATATATATTTGGTTCTAAAGCCGAAATTCTATATTCACCTTTGGAATTTGTTTTGGTGCTTTTGTTACTGGGGCTTATCCGCACCGTGACACCATTCAACGATTGACCCGTTTTTTTATCCACCACAACACCTGTCACTTGAGCCCCTTTACTCAGCAGCACTTTGCCTTGATCGCGCCAACCCGGGGACCCAACTTTTACGGGCTCGCTGGTGAACGGCAAATACCCTGGTGCATCGTAATTGATGATGTATTCACCCGGCGGAATCGAAGTGAAATTAAATTCTCCCGGGATTTGATTTGTGGCAAATGAAGAGCCAAAACGCCGATTGGAAGTTCGCTCCGCTTCGTAGTTGCCATTAATTCTAACCGTTGCTTTAGGGATTGGCTCCAGGGATTGTGCATCCACAATTGTTCCACTTATTCTGCCGCGCATGGGAATGCTGATGGTTACTTTTGTTTCCCCCGCCCGGATT
Organism: Candidatus Sumerlaeota bacterium; assembly: GCA_036751885.1. Lineage (GTDB taxonomy): Bacteria > Sumerlaeota > Sumerlaeia > SLMS01 > JAHLLQ01 > JANRMB01. The sequence goes on along the minus strand of DAIOTT010000008.1, from coordinate 12,449 downwards.
TTGCGCACTAGGCTGCGAGCGGTATGCTTGCCGGTTTGCGTTGCCCGCGCCCCCTCGGCTTCAAGGGTAAAGGTTCCCGAGCCAATGCCCTCAATCTTGAAGAATCCGTTTGAATCAATATTGCTTCTTCCGCCGCCGAAGGAACCGGATTCAGCATAGGCTGCTACCCAGCCTTCGCTGAAGGGAACGTTGGCATCGTCCGTGACACGGCCAGAAATTGTCGTGCTCTTGGAGAGAACTAAATCAACTCGACCGTCAGCGGGGACAACAATGTTTCGGCGTTCGCTTAGGTACCCGGTTTTTGATGCTGTAACGGAAGCAGAACCATTCGGTAAGTCCGATAGTTGTGCAATGCCCACGGTGTTTGTTTTTGCTTTCCATCGTTCCGGGGATTGATCACCGGGAAACTCGTTGCTTGAAAACTGCACGTCAGCATCAATAAGCATAAAGCCGTCGTCCCCTTCAACGCGCACCTCAAGCTTGCCGCCGGCGCGCAGGTAAACCGTTGCGTAACCGGTGGGGAGAAATTCTGTAAGAACAATCGGCTCGCTTTTATCTTTTCCATACCCGGCAGCATCGGCGCTCACCATCAGGTCCAACCGATCGTCCAGCGGTATTCCCTCCATCACAAATGCCCCGGAGGAATCGGTCGTTGTATCAAAGGCTTTGAGTTGGTTACGTCCTAAATTGCGAACCGCGCCGGGCGCTGTAAAGAGTTGTACGGTTGCATTGAAAACGGGGACGTTGTTGCGGCCTAATACAAGACCATTGATATTGCCCCCACGGCTGAGCAGAATTTCTTGTGGCTCCACTGCTTCTCCCGGCAGCAAGTGAACCTGAACAAGGGAGCTTCCGCTTGGAACTTTTCTATAGCCATCAGCTGTGGCGGAAAGCGTGTAAAGCCCGTAGGGAATGTTGTTAAACGAAAACAAACCCAGTTCATTGGTGGTTTTTGTGGAATTTCTTTTTTCCAAAAATTGCGGGCCTACAAGGCTTTCTAAGCTTACGTTGGCACTCATGATTCGTTCACCGGTGGATGAATCTGCCACGAAGCCGTTAATCCTTAACCCCGGGTACACGAGAAAATCAATATTGTTGGTATTAGCTCCTGATTTTACCGTAACACCTAAACGCGGCTCTGATGTTAGCGTTTCACTTTGCACGTATAAATTATACTGACCCGCCGGAAGCTCAATAAAGGAATATTCCCCGGAGGCTAAGGAGGTTGTGCGCAAGGTTTTGCTTTCAGTGGATTCTACAACGGATTGACAAATTATCGCGATTCCTTCAATTTTTTTGCCTGTGCTAAAGTTTGTAACAGCTCCTGATATTGTTCCCCCCGCTTCTAATTCCACGACTAAATTATTTCGCCCCGCAGGGATATTGCTCAGTGTTGTGGGCAAATAGCCCGTTGCGGAAGCCGCAAGATTGAACGTGTGATTTTCAGGAACTTGTGAAAAGAAAAAAGAGCCATTCGTTGATTTTACTTCCCACGTTTGCTTGGGGTTTTTCTCTGAGTTTACCTTGATTGTAGCTTGATCCAGTGCAACGCCCGTGGTTGTGCGCACAATGCCACCAAGGGTAGAAGCAGGCTCTAGCACAATCGGCATCGGGGGTATTGAGCCGGTAACATCAATTTCCTGCGAGTAGTTCACGTAGCCGGGTGAAGTTACGGTAAGGATCTGCCGGCCCAACACAACGTTCTTAACGGTGTAGGCCCCTTTGGCGTTGGTTTTTCCTTCACGATACAAGTTTTCGCTGCGAGACACGAAGTCTGTTTCGGACTGGATCCGTACTCTAATGTAGGTAAGCTTTACTTCAGCATCAGACAAAATATTATTCCGTGTGTCATTCACGGTTAAGTTCATATCAATTGTTGATTGCATCGAAAGTTCTAGGGATGAAAGCGGAAGGCCTTCGCGTACAACGTGGATTTTTGCGTGGCTGGATTTATAATGGGGGTGCGATGAGGTAATGTTGTAACTCCCCGCAAGCATTTCCGAGAGTTGAAAATCCCCTGCTTCCCCTGAAGTTGCTGTGTAAACCGGGGGCTTTTTGCCGCCTTCAATACTATTGCTGAAGGTGAACTCTAAATTTACCCCGGAAACCGTAAATCCTTCAGAGGTTGTTATTCTGCCGTAAATTGAACCGCGCTTAAGGGCTTCAGCTTCAACAACGGGATCTGACTTCGCGGCTTCACTGGCAGCTGCTGCTTCAACAGAAGGCGAACCCGCGGCCTCTGCTGCAGCGGTATTAGAACCTTCAACAACGGGTTGAGAATTTCCCCCGGGAATACCGCGTTCGGGAATATTGCTTCCGAAATTTCTGTATGCCTGCGCTTGCCGGCTGTTGTTTGAAACATCCGTTAAATAAACGCCCACCACACAAACGATAACAAACGCAAGGAGGGCGTAAAAGAAGGAAGGAATTTTGGATGTTTCAGTCATTTACTACCAAAAGACGAACGTGATATTATACTGTTGATGGAATTGTTGGATAATTCTCTCGATTTTTTGATCGCCCTCAAGCTAGGCTTCCTAACAATAACTCGTACACTAATATTCTTTGTAATTGAAGCGCCCCTGTGTTTCCACTGCTTTCCGACATTTTTTCTGTAGCGCAAGACATGACCGCCAAGGATGTAGTGGATGTTTTTATTCTCTCCGTGGTGTTTTTTCTACTGCTGAACATCATACGCTCCACGCGCAGCCAAGTTGCCCTGCGAGGCCTTGCGGTGATTTTAAGTGCTACGTTTTTTCTTTATTTGATTACCATTGTAGCGTCCTTGGATGCAACTAAGGCTTTGTTAGAGCGGCTGTGGATTGTTTTTGTTCTGATTTTTTTGATTGTTTTTCAAAACGAGTTCAAGAAGAGCTTAACGGAATTTGGTCGATTGCCCATTTTCCGCGTTTTATTCAGGCAGGAAATCGCCCCGTTAGAGGAAATTATAAAGGCCGTTGGCCGCTTAAGCGAAAAAAAAGTTGGGGCACTAATTTGTTTAGAACGCCGAACCGCCTTGCGAACGTATATTGATAGCGGAACAGAGCTGGATTCCTTAGTCTCCGTTGAATTGCTGAGAACAATATTTGCCGTTTATACGCCGTTGCACGATGGTGCGGTGATTATTCGCAATAACCGTATTGCAGCCGCCGGGAGTTTACTTCCCCTTACGGAACAAAAGTTGAATAAAGATTTAGGAACTCGCCACCGCGCTGCCGTGGGCTTGGGCGAGGAAACCGACGCCATTGTAATTGTTGTTTCCGAGGAAACAGGGGTGATTTCTTTGGCGTACGACGGCCAATTATTCAGGCCTGAAACGCCGGACTCGTTGCGGCAAAAATTGCGCGATTTGTTCGAGATTGACGAGGAGGATGAAGATGGCGAAATCGACTAAAAGCCCTTCTGCTGACATATTTATTCTGCTCATCTCAATTCTGCTTGGTTTCTTACTGTGGATTATCATTCGGCATCAAGACACAGAAATCAGTACCATTCCTGTGCGCATAAGGCTGGAAAATATTCCCCCCTTTGTTGAGGTTACCGATTACCAACCGAAACAGCTGCTTGTGTTGTTCAGGTTTCGCCGTGCGGATGAATTGATGATT
>DAIOTT010000008.1:0-8834 GCA_036751885.1 Candidatus Sumerlaeota bacterium | reverse complement strand
GATTGGCCAAACGGATCGGTTTACGGCTCGGCTTGATCTTGCCGATATTGCCCAAGAAGATTTTGGCTCGGAATCCGAAGAAACAAAAACCATTTCCATAAGAGATGAGTTTGTTCAAGCACCGAACGAGGTTCGGCTGATTCGGTTTAAATCTTCCCGCGATATTACCGTGAAAGCCAAAATGAGGGTGATGCGCGCCCGGGTAGAACCCCAATTCGTGAACACCACTCCCCTGCCGGAATCAATTCAATCGGATTACTTTATCGACTACGAGAACGTGATTATTGAACCCGCGTTTGTTGAAGTTGCCGTTTCAGAAGATCGGTTACGATTCCAAAGCTCACAGCAACTTGTGATTCAAACGGCGCCGATTGATTTGGCCAATCGCACTTCAAGCATCAACGAGCCCGTTGCCCTTCGGTACGATGATAAGCAAGGGATTTACCGAGTTCCTCAGGTTGGGCAACAGAATGTTGCCGTTACGCTGGAGATCAGCCCTTTGGAGAGTTCCGCTACATTCAGCACAGTTCCCATTTATGTGGAGCCCATTACGGGAATTGATTTGATTAACAGCAATCCACGAACGGTGGATGTTACGGTTCGTGGGCCGTTGAGTATTATTAAGAAGCTCACGAAAGAGCAGCTTCTTGTTCAGCCAAGGGAACGGCTTTCAAACATTTCTCGCACCGATGTTACAAAACTCGAGGTGGGCTTGCAGGCTCGTTATTCCCTTGAAGACCCCAGCATGGCACAAAACCTAAGCTCTTCTCTTTCAACTAGTTCAGCGTTGCTAGAGTTTATTCCGGCAAAACCCGTTGAACCTGTTGCTACTCCCGAACCACTGAATTTATTACCACCGCTTCAAACACTTCCCCTCTTGGATTCATTCAGCACTCCCTCGATTATTCTTCCCCAAACGTTGAATAATCCCCCTGTACTGCCGAATTCAAGCACCGTTCAACAACCTACTTCAGACTCAACATCTGCTGTGGAGTAAGATGTTAGTAATCTACCCGCAGGGAACCACGCTTAGCCTGCAAAAGGCTCATTGGATTCAGATTCTGCACTCTGCGTGCGCGCTTGCTCGGCAACCAAATGTACGGGTACTGTTGATTCCGCGTACGGTTTCCCCAGCTACATTAGAAACTTTACCGAAGCAAATTGGGGAGGTGCTTCCAAGCTCGCTTACGATTGCACCGCTTGTGGAGTATTCTGCGTACAAAAAGCGCCGTATCAAAGGAAACCTGCTGAGTGAACACCAACGGTTTTTAACACGGCTTTACGGCCGCAAACGGTTTACGCAAATCTTAGCCGAGCATACAATTCCAAGTGAGCCTGTAATATTGTTCACAAGGGACGAAGAAATTCCCGAACAATGCGCCCGCAGTTTAGCCCCCTTGCAACCTCTGATGATCAATGAACTCCACAAGTTGGAATACGTGAATCGATTGCAGGGGAAGATTGATCAAAATAAAGCAAAGCCGCTTGCATTAAAAAAATATCGCGAATTCGCACGCCGTGAAAAGAAGAAGGAATTTCAACGCTTGAACTTGTTTCACGGCGTGGTTTCAACCACAGATAACATGAGTGAACTGTTGCGGCGTTCGGGATTTCAAAAACCCTTATGTACAATTCCAAATGGTACACTATTACCAGAAACTGTAAGCACCACGGAAGCCCTTACACGGGTGCGCGATTTGGATGTACTTTACGTTGGGCAATTGTACCGGTGGAAAAACGTGGATTTACTTTTACAAGCCCTTTCGCATTTACCAATGCGCAAGCTAACCGTGGTTGGGGGCAAACCGGGAACAGATGATTGGGAAAGGCTTCAACGTTTTGCGAATGAACTTGGCGTTGCAAACCGCGTAGAGTTTCTGGGTCATCAGCCCCACGGATTGATCTCAGAGTTTATGATGCGCGCAAAAGTGGGCGTTGTGCCGTTGCCGCAAATGGGATTTCCAGAAGCCCGGTTGTTTTGTAGTCCGCTGAAAGCCATAGAAATGATGGCAGCTGGAACGCCAATAGTTGCATCGGATTTGCATTCGTTGCGGGGTTTGCTGAGCACCGGGGAAAACGCCTTGCTAGTGAAACCAGATGATGCTGAAGCCCTTGCCAAGGGGATTGAAGAGCTTAGCAGCAATACTATACTATATGAAACACTGATTACTGGTGCTTTGAAAACCGCCTATGAACTTTCCTACAGCGAACGGGCAAAACGTATTTTGCAATTTGCAGCTGAAGTTGGCGCGCACTCATGAACCGGGTTTGCTACTTTATTTTATGCCTGACAATTCTTTCTTCAGCCCTTGGAATTTGGGCTCAAACAGAAGAAAATCCAGTTTCGATGGATCAGGAAAAAACAACCGAGTTGTTCCGCATTGGGTATTTATCACGGGATTCAGGGCTTCCGCTTACGACAACTTCAATGAACGGTTTACGTAAGGCGTTGCTTGATGATGTGGAACTTTACCAGCTGTTGCAAGAAGCAGGTTATTGGGGTGTTGGTTTGTATGAAGCAGACGGAAGCGAGGATCTTCTTCCGCGTTTAAAAGGGGGAGAATTTGATCTTGCGTTCTGCACCACGCGAAATTGGGTGGATGTTTCTGGCGAGTATAATGCATTTCTGCAAACCCGCGAACCTGAAGACATTATTAACTCGCGCACGGGTTTTGCCCTTCGCCGAGGGGTAATTTTCATCGGCCCAACTCACCCGCTGTTTGCTGAATCAATCAATGAATCCACGCCACAAGCAACCACTGTTCAGCGGTATTTCAACACCGAAGAAGCTTCGCCGTTTGCTGTTGTGCAATCGCAAGATCTTGCCGGTTATGTTGCTCCCCTGCTGTGGATTGAAACGCAGTTTACTGCTGCTGGCATGGGTTCACCTTTTGTACAGCAGCAATTCTTGTGGTGTAGATCTGGGGATGAAGTGGTGAAAACCGTGGTTTCGGGGCTTGCTACAATTGGTGCCTGCGAAGAACGAGAACTTATTTCAACATTACATCGATCCAACCTTGAGGATAAACAAGCCCGCCTGATAAAAGTAATTGCACGCACAGCACCCATTCCCGCACACCCAGTGATTTTGCACAACAAGTTGATGGCGAACGACGCGTTGCGCCGCAGGTTGCAATCCGTTTTGCGGGAGTACGCTCGTAGCGGCGGTCTTGAGGGAATGCAACTAAACCCTTCAAGCAATCAGGATTACCTTGAAGCTGAAATGCTGATGCAGCGCTTCCGCGAAGTTTCCTCTGGTACAAGCACCTTGCCATGAGGAGCAAACGCTTGCTCCCCATTATGATTGTGTTGCTAACCATGGTTGGGGTGCTTGGTGCTTTAGGGTGGTTGCGGTTTAAGTTTCAAGAACAGGAAGAACGATTCTTAGAATCAACGGTTCGGCCGTTTGAAATTTCAGAAGTCCTGTTACGCCCTGAGGAAAACAGCGTAGATTTTGAAGAGCTGGAATTCCTCGCTGAAAGCTTGGCCGAGCGCGAGCTGGTGCATCGTTTGGTGGTGACAAAAACAACACCGCAGGGCGAAGTGACACTCTACCCATTTTCACTGGGCGCGTTGGAACCCAATTGGGCAACAACCGAACCCTGGTTGCAGCGAACAATCACAGTGGAAAACACTGCCGTCGGCAAAATCTACCTTCAGCTAAACCGCTCCACGCGAAACGCAATTGATCGAGCCCTAATTCTCACTTCTGGTTTGTTTGTTATCAGTTTACTTCTATTGCTTGTTGGGTATTTGCAGAAGGATGCAAGATTAGAGCTTACAACCAACGAGCTAAAGAAACGTCAGCGTGAAGTGATTCGCCTAGAACAATTAGCATTGGTTGGGCAACTTTCTGCGAACATCTTTCACGACATCAAGAAACCCGTTCAGAACATTAAGCATGCAACAAACGATGCCATTGAAGGGGGGAAGTTTACCCTGCAAGATGCGCAAGAAATCCGTGAACACGCGGAGCTGTTTCACCAAATTCTTCGCGAGTTGGGGATTGAAAAATTTAGCCAAGGCAACAATGAAGAAAGGGAATACTGTGATTTGAAGGAGATTTTGCAGCGAAGTGTTGCCCTAGTTCGCTATGAACAAGGGAGCGTTCATGTAAACCAAATCGGGAATGAACGGGTAGAATTGCCGCTAGTGTTTTGCTCCTCAACACAACTGATTCAGGTGTTTTCAAATTTACTGCTGAACGCTTATCAAGCAATGGAACAGCAAGGGGAAGTGGTGATTGAGTTTTCAAAAACGACCACGGAGATTACCATTACAATTCAGGATTCAGGGCCCGGTATTCACCCCCAAATCGCCGACAAAATTTTCATCCCCTTTGAGACAACAAAATCCGGGACGGGCGGAACAGGCTTGGGCCTTTTTATCACCCACCAAATCTTAGAGCAGTGGGGCGGTTCCATAGAACTAGAAAGCCTATTGCCTACGCGGTTCAACATTAAATTCCCTAAGGCCCTTTGGGAAAAGTAATCAATTAAACCAAATAGCCTTAGAGAAGTAGTTGAACGCACACATTCAAAAACACTTTCAAAGAGCAGCGAATTACTGCCCCGCAGGTTGCGTTGCTGCTGTTGTGCGGTCGTAATCAGCAATCAGGGCAAGAGCACCATCGGTAACTTCTTCCGTTGCACGGTTTGAAGCAGTGCTGTTGTTCACAATAAAGGAGAACACAAGCTCTTCACCATCGGCCGTGGTTACATAACCTGAAAGCGCTCGCACGCCGGAAATAGTCCCCGTTTTAGCGCGAACGTTTCCTTCAGCTGGGGTTCCTTTCATGCGGCGAGAAAGCGTTCCATCAACCCCTGCAATCGGCTGCATGGATTTCCACAACTCCCCGTGAGTGGATGTTTTACTCATGTACTCCAGAATAGATATGATGTGATTCGGGGAAATTTTATTGAGGTTGGAAAGTCCTGATCCATCCACATAATGGTTCGCTCCTTTTTCAACCCCCATGCGTTCCAGCTCAATCGCAATCAGCTCTTTTCCGGCGTCAAAAGTTCCTTTGCCTGTTTCCTCCCACGCCACAAGGCGGGGCATTGTTTCAGCATACATATTTTGGCTTCGCTTCATTAATCCGGTCAAAATTTCTGAAAGGGGCGCCGAGCGGTGCTCCAAAACAAGGGCCGAGGGTTGTGTCTGCAACGCAGCCAGCAGCGCGCCGGAAGCATCGTCAATATCAACGGCTTCACCTTGTACGGTGATCCCATTTTTTTCTAACGTTTCTTTCAAAACGGTTGTATACCAAAGCGTTGGATTGGGAACCGTTGGCGAACGTTCAACGCCGGATTTTCCCACAACGGCTTTGCCGGAAAGGACAATCGTGCGCGTTCCGTTTTCGCGGGAAGCGTACATTGAAGAATCACCGCTGGTTACAACTTCAATTTTATTGATGATTTCATAGTAATTGCTGGGCAAATTGGGCTCAATTGAAACGGATCCCTCAGCCGTGGTGGGGGGCGTGATTTGAATGTCTACATAGTTTTCATTCAACTGAAGAGGGCCAAACTCAGCCGCATACCAGGCATCTAAATAACCCGGTTTCCACCCTTCGCCAATGTGAACATCGTCAAACGCGTTGTCGTCCCCAACAATATTTCCTGTAATGGTTGAAATGCCTTTTTGCTTCAGTACTTCTGCAACCGTTTCAAAAAGTTCCGTTGGTGATTTCATGAACCGCGTGTAAAGCGTTGGGTCCCCGTTGCCCCAGGCAACAAGCTCTCCGTGAAGAATTCCTTCTTTGACTTCGCCAAAAGCAGTGAAGGTGGTTTTGAACGTGTAATCAGGGCCAAGGATTTCTAACGTTGCTGCAGAAGTCGGTATTTTTTCGTTTGATGCAGGGGTTAGCAACTGATCCGCATTACGCTCGTACCAAACTTTTCCTGTTTCTAAGGACTTTATTTTTGCCCCCCAAATCGCATCGCTAAAGCGGGCGTCGTTGAATTTTTCATTCAATAGTTGAATCAATTCATCGCTTGGTGCGGGGCGCTCTGCTAAGGCGGGCAGCGGCAGTACGCTCAGCAAGATCAAAGGTATAGTCAGAAACGTTGGAAAAGCTTTCATAAGGTCAAATTCTCGTTTTCAAAGAGTTGGTTGTATCTGATTTACTTTGGAAGTCAGACGCTTTACCTTTTTTTTGTTCCCCAATTAGGCAAGCACTTTTCCTGTATGAGTGTTTAGTTTACAGAAAAACTTTTTTTATTACAGAGTAAGCCTATTGTTAAAATTAAACCCCGCCAACGCCCTTGGCTATTTGGATTTATACGATACAATTAAGAAGCACGTGCTTGCCGCTTCACCGGAAGTGGCAACTCGTTTGCGCGAAATCCCCAACGATGCCGCTTGGCGCTCTTGCTCCCTTGAGGAATTCCGGCTCTATGCCCTGATGAGCTATTTAAAGTGGGATACAAGCCTTCCGAATTTACGCCGAAAAGCCCGTAAACTTATGGGCCGCCGCGAGACTGAGATCAACGCAGCCCGCGATAAAACCGTACTCCGCGAGGAAAGCCCCGAAGTTGATTTAACCCCACAACAGCTGCGAGGGGTTGAGCTGTTGCTAACTGCCGTTTCGGCGGAGTTTATTGAAAAGCAACTCAAGGGCGTTGCCACACCCCAACGGGCAATTCAGTTGATTCAAAAAGAGATTCGCCCCCTGAACGGCGTAGGAGCTTACGAATGGCTGGCCGAAGTGGGCTTTCCCGTTGTGGTACCTGATGCTGCCCGCATGCGCTGGCAGGAAAGATTAGGCTTTGCCCAAGAGCGTAAAACCAATGCGGAAGAACGGGCCAAAGCAAGCCGTGAACTGCAAGAACTTGCCCAAGCCCTGAATCTTCCCGTAAGTGAATTCAACCTGATATTAGGCGCCTTCTGCGGTTCACAGGGGCAAGCTTACAGCGCGGCGGCAATTTGCCTGAAAAAACCAAAGTGCCCAGAATGCCCCGTGAAAGATCGTTGCCCCTATTTTCAGCACACAAAATCCACCATCGTTCGGCAAAACAGAAGCTTAGCCGTTACCACTCGCAAGGAGGAGCGCCCCCGCGAACGGCTTGAGGAAAAAGGCGCCGGCGTTCTTTCCGATGCGGAGCTTATTGCCATTCTACTAAGAACAGGTACCGGCCAAGCAAACGCCGTGGAATTAGCAAATAATATTCTCAAAAATGCCGAAACCCTAGACCGATTAGCCGCTATGTCGCTTGAGGAAATGGGCCGTTACAAGGGCCTTGGGCGAGTGAAGGCGATTACCCTGAAAGCCGCTTTTGAGTTGGCCAGGCGCATTCAGGGGCAGCAGGCTGGGCAAATTCGGCCCGCCCTAAGAACTTCCCGAGCCATTTACCTTTACCTGAAAAACCGCTTTGTTGGCATGCAAAAAGAAGAGTTTATTGCCATTCACTTAAACGCAAAGCTAGAGGCCACGCGAGACGTTTCCATCTCCGTTGGGCTTCTCAATCAAAGCCTGGTTCACCCCCGCGAGGCCTTTATTGAAGCCATACGTGATTCAGCCTTCGGCATTGTATTTGCCCACAATCACCCCAGCGGCGATCCAACACCCAGCACTGCGGATCGGCAGATTACACAAAAATTGATACAGTGCGGCCAAATCCTTGGCATCAAAATCGTTGATCACGTCATCATTGGTAATGCATCGTATTATTCTTTCAACGATGAAGGGCACTGCTAATGAAATTCGAATCATTTAATCTGCACGAAGACCTGCTTGAAGGGGTTCGCCTAAAGCATTATACTGTGCCGACGCCGATTCAAGCCCAAGCGATTCCCCTTGCCATGAAGGGGCGCGATGTTCTTGGGCAATCCAAAACCGGAACCGGAAAAACCGCCGCTTTTGTTTTGCCCATTCTTCACCAGCTTTACCCCAAGCCGGAAAGTCGGTTCAGGGTGCTGATTCTTGCCCCTACACGGGAACTCGCGTATCAAATTTTTGCCGAAATGAACTCCTTCGCCGAAAAAACGCCCTTCAAAGGCTTACTCATTACCGGCGGCAATCAGGATATTGAAAACCAAGAGCACGCCCTAAGAATTGGCGGCGACTTTTTGATCGCCACTCCCGGCCGCCTTCAGGATCACCTGCGCAAGCGCTACCTAGATTTTACCCAGCTGAAACACGTGGTGTTTGATGAAGCAGATCAACTCCTGGATATGGGCTTTCTTCCGGCCATTCGCTCCATCATGAGCCACCTTCCCGAACGCCGGCAAACGATGATGTTCTCTGCCACGCTTCCCCAAGAAATTCAGCAACTTGCAAGTCAATTACTTATTAAGCCCGAGCGTATTGAAGCAGACGAATCGTCCACCCCAGACGGTTTAACGGAGACGGTTTTCCCTATTGCCAGCCACCAAAAGGGGGAGTTGCTGCGGGAATTATTCAAGCGCCACCAAGTGGACTCTGCCATTATTTTTGTGCGAACAAAAGCCCGGGCAGACCAATTATACCAGGAACTGCTGCGCGGCGAAATGAGTTGCGAAGCCCTACATGCGGATAAAACACTGACAGACCGCCTTGCCACGCTGAACCGCTTCCGCGCCAGTGAAACCCGCGTGCTGGTTGCAACGGATCTTGCTGCAAGGGGCCTTGATATACCCCAAGTTTCCCACGTGATTAACGTGGATTTGCCGGACGATCCCAGCGATTACCTGCACCGTGTGGGCCGTGCAAGCCGCGCCGGAAGGCCTGGAGAAGCTTGGACGCTTATGTCCGCCTCTGACGTGATTCTTGTCGCAAAGATTGAGCATTTCACCCGCAAACGCCTGAAAGAACAACGCTTGCCAGATTTTGTGTACGAAGCAGAAGATCCCAA
>DAIOTT010000007.1:0-36294 GCA_036751885.1 Candidatus Sumerlaeota bacterium | reverse complement strand
ATATGATTCCCCCGAAATCGAAACAGGGGCAGCGATCACAAAAGAATCATAGTCTCGTTCTTTCCATTTTTTTTGAGAGTCAATAATCACCCCTTTTTCCAGCACCTGCGGAACCGCTTGAAAGGCAGAGGCCTTTAGCTTCCCACCGCCGTGCGCCCAAGAATCTTTCACCCCCCTTTTTGTTAGAGAGATTTCACCTAAAACAGGGTGAATAACTTTACCGCCCAGCTCATCATAACTTGCTGCAACACGATCAAGAAGGGATTTACCGGAAACTTTCTGAAACTCTTCACCTGTGAGGTCTGCAACAGGTTCCCCGTTCAACAAATAATCTTGAACGCCAACCTTCTCCCAATCCCCAAACCAGCGTTTAAAGCTCGGCGTCCGTACCTGCTTCCACTGGCGCTCATTCAGCTTTGAAGGCTTCCCATTAGGCGCAAGCAACCGCCCCTCTTGGTCTCGAACAACTGCAACCTGATCAATCTCCCCAAGCTCCTTAGGCTCCAACGAAAACAACGTTTGTTGCTCATCCTCAAACCCCGGAAAACTCAACTGCTCCGGCTTAGGCCCAGCGTTCTTCCTCTGCGCCCTCTGCGCCTCTGCGCGAGAATCCCCTTCACCCCCAAACAAATCATCCTGCCGACCAATCACTACGGCCGACTCCGGGAATTTCATTCCCTTGGCTGCAACAACCTCGCGCCCGTAAGAAAGTTGAACAATATCCCCAACCCGAATTTCCTCCAACGGAGAAGCCGACACCTCCCCAAACAAATCCCGCTCTTCAGCCCTAGCAGGGCGAACAACATCATCACTCAGCGAAAACCGAACATCCCCCGCCTTGGCGCGAATCTCCTCCCGAACACTCTCATCATTGCGCAACAACGCCGCTTCCCGCGCCCGCAGTTCCGCCTCGCGCTGCTTGGCCTTGCCAATATTCTTGACCTCAACGCCCGCTTCCGCCGCGGCGCCAACCCGCTTTTCATTCTTAATCGTCCCCTCAAACGCCCGCAATTGATCCCGCGTTTCCCGCAACAATTTAGCCGAAGCCTTTGCTTCAACCTCTGCATTATCCGCCCAAGCTTTAACATCAACATCATCCGCCGTGGCGAACATATCAAACTCCTCAACCCCCTCTTTCTGGGTTGAGATTGGCGTGCGCCCCGCCTCAATATCACTCGCCACAATCCGGGCATACTGCTGAAGCTCCCCGTCGTTCAGGCGCTTATTATCAGCCTTAAGAAGTGCTACGTCTTGGGCTATTAAAACTCTACTAACAGGGGTTCCACCGCTAACACTTGGTACTCCTCCGTAAGTACAGAAAGCGTTCCTAAGAATCTGTGGAGAAGTGCGTTTTCGGGGAGTATTGATTTCCATTGAACGAGGGAATTGCCAGCGAGTGCGGAAGGATTTATTTTGCCTGTTGATAAAGAACCACTCATCAACTCGTTAATGATGTCAGAGAATGATTTTTCCTTCGGGTATTCCACCAAGGGCAAATCATCGCCGCCGTCTTCCGTAAGAGTTCGCGCAAATGCAATGGCATCTTGCAAGCCCCCAAGTTCATCGGCCAAGCCGTTGTCAATTGCCGAAAGGCCGGTCCACACGCGCCCGCCTGCAAGGGCTTTGATTTGTTCCTGCGTCATTGCGCGGCTATCAGCCGCTTTGCGGGTAAAATCTTCGTACGTTGCCATGATTAACGTTTCAATGAATGCAATCTGCTCGGGAGTGTACTCGGTAGTTTCATCAACCAACCAACTATTTTCGCCTTGCGAGATTGACTGACGGTTTACGCCGATTTTGTTGTACAAATCCCCCATTACAATGCGCCCCGCAATTACACCAATGGAGCCCGTAATGGTTGTTGGCTGCACAAAAATTCGCTCTGCTCCCATGGAAATATAATACCCGCCGGAAGCTGCAATGTTCCCCATGCTTACAACAACGGGGATTTTGTTTGTGTTTTGAATGGTATTTAGCTTCTGCCAAATTCGGTCGCTCGCAACAGCACTTCCCCCGCCGGAATCCACGCGAATCACAATTGCCTTAGCGTTTTCCTGAACCGCTTCATCCAGTAAATCAATAAACGAATCGCTGGCAATCATGCTTGTATCAGCAAACGGATCTTCTGGTTCTTCACCATCTATGATATTACCCAATGCATAGATAAGAGCAATTTTGGGTGCTTTGGTAGTTTTGCTTCGGGTTGATCCGGTGGAGCTAAAGAGTGAAAATAGATTCGGAACTTCTTGGGGCTTTTTATCCAACGGATCATAATCGTGCTCTAATTCTAATTGATGATCATCCGCGTACTTGGTTAGGAACTCATCAATATACTCCACGCGTGTGATCAGTTGTTCATCAAAAGCTTTTGGTGCTAACAGTGGGCCTGCGAACAAGCTTTTCAGTGCTTGATCTTCAGTGATTCCCCGTTCACTTCCTATTGAATTGCCCAAGTGCTTGGTAAGATCGTTCATGAGTGTGGTGTATTGAGTACGAGTTCCTTCACTCATTTCTTGATTAGTAAAAGGCTCCAGCGCGTTTTTAAAATCACCGGTGTTAACAACCTGGGCTTTAAGGCCAATTTTAGCCAACATATCGCGGAAGAAATACAGATTGAAACTCAGCCCATACGTCATCAATCCACCCACGGGCGTTAGAACAATTTCGCTCCCTGCTGAGGCAAGGTAATAACCGCGCAAATCGGCAACATCCAACAACATGATCAAGTCTTTATCGCTTTCGCGAAACCGCAGCAGGGCATTACGCAACTCCGTGGTTTGTGCAAGCCCCATGGAGGGCCTTTGAACTTGAATGGCAAGCGCGGCTATTTTATCGTCTTTAGCCGCGCGGTCTAAAATGGTGATTAAGTCGTGAAGGGAAGTAGTTGATTCATCAAAAAAAGAGAACGGCGAAGAGCGTTCTTCAATCATGCCATTCAGCTTCAGCACCGGGAGCATGAGAGGTTTAGTGGTGGGGTCGTCTTCGGCCCGGCTGAAGGGGTTGCTTTGGGCGTTGAGGGGATTAGTAGATAAAATCCCCGCCAGAATAAATGCTGCCAAAAGGGATTTAGTGAAGGTTTTGCGGAAAGAGTGGATCATTGAAAAGCCTGCGGTTTCAGAATAAACGGAACATTTTGCTTTCATCGTCCGTCAAAAAAAGAGTACGTTTACATTACTTAATTATTCTTTGGGGTCATTACCAAACATGAAAAAAATACTACTTATTCTTAGCGTTTTAGTTGTACTCATTGTAGCCGCCTTGGGTGTGGGGATTTACTATGTTTATCTCAATAAAGATGAATTGGTTCGCCGCGGCACTGAACAAGGCCTTTCGTTTGTTTTGGAAGTAGATGCAACCGTTGGTGCAGCTAAACTTGATTTAGGTAAAGGCTCGCTTCAATTTGATGGAATTGTGATTCCAAACCCGAGCGGGTATAAATCTTCCCATGCAATGAAATTCGCTAAAGTTCTGGTTGAAGTCGATAAAGACACACTCTTCCAAGGGGACGTAAAAGTAGTGAATCTGATAGAGCTGATTGGCTCCGATTTTAATCTGGAACAATCCGGTGGTTCATCGAACTTTCAAGATTTGTTAGCAAGCGCCAGCCGCTTCAGTACCGGTGAAGAAGCGCCCCCTGCTGAGGATGAACCCGCTGGAGCCAAAATGCGAATCAACAAAGTTATTATCGATGGAACTGTTGTTGGCGTTTTGCTTCCCCTGATCAATCAACCGCTCGCGGTGGAAATTCCTAAAATTGAGATGAACGATATTGGCAACGATAAAGAACCCGTTTCACCAGCGGAAGCGGCTCAAGAGATTATCGCAACCATTCTCGCTAAAATTACGGAGTTTGGGAACGGGATTATTCCCTTGGATTTCCTTAAAGATATTACCAGCGATTTAAAGAATTTGCCGCAAGAAACCCTGAATAACTTGAAAGATCAGCTGGGCAATTTAGGCATAGACCAGATTGATAGTCAGCTGAAAGAAGCGGTTGGCGGTGTTGGCAACCAGTTAAATAGTGCAACGAACTCGGCAACTGATGCTGCTCAAGAGGCAACAAATTCCGCCAAAGAAGCCGTGGATGGTGTTGGCGGTGCGGTGAAAGATCTTTTCGGTAGAAAGAAATCAACCGAATAAATTCGCTTTAGAAAAAGCAAGCAACCGTAGTGATTTACTTTCACTAGCACCCTGAATGATTATTGCGCGGGAATGAATTCATTCCTGCGCATTTTTTTCATTATACTCGGTGAATAATTGGCTCGCCTTGCGGGTGCTTTATTGGCAAACTTCTATTATCGGAAATAAACTTACACAAATTAGGATTAGTAAAATGGCAGCAAAACTTACTGTACTCCCAAACGGTTCACTGAAAGTAGAAGGTGAATTTGAAGTGGTTGATTCCACTGGTAAGGCTTACGAATCAGCGAAGAAGCCCGCGGTATTTGTATGCCGCTGCGGCCAAACAAATAAAGCCCCCTTCTGCGACGGAAGCCATAAGTCCTGCGATTTCAATTCCGCAAGTGAAGCTTATTAATCGTTCAAAAAAAGCAGGGAATTCCCCATAATTATTCCCCTGAAAACCCCAATTACCGTTGGGCCTTTTCTTGACCCCGAACAGGGGTTCGTGCTTCCTTTAACTCTACCAGTGAAAAAATGCATCAAGCTAAGTGCAATGAATTTTGCTGACTAATGCATTTATCCATAATTTAAGAGGTTGATTCGTGAAAATATCCGTTATCGGCACCATCATGCGCGATGAAATTCACACCGTTACAGGCGAAAAACGCGAGTCCTTTGGTGGAATATTGTATAATGTGATTACGTTAGCCAGCCTAACACGCTCCACGGATACAATCGAGCCGATCTGCTTCGTCGGCAAAAAGCACTTGGAATCAATTAAAAATACCTACTTTGAAATGCTACCTCAAATCCGGTTGCTTTCCTTGAAAACTTGCGACCAAGGAACCGATGAGAACGTTCTTACCTATAGGACCGACAGTGATCGTGATGAAAAAATGACGATTCACACTCCGCCCCTTTCCGACGAGCAAATTTCTGCAGCCGCTTCCAGTGCAGCCATTTTGGTGAACATCATCAACGGTCGGGAAATGACACTTGAGCAGCTTGCCGCACTAAGAGGCCAATCCCGTGGGCACATTCATTTAGATATTCATAATTTAGGCAAAACTATTTCCCCCGATGGATCATTAGTCCCCACGGGTTTACCCAATTGGCGAGATTGGCTGAAGCTTGTGGATTCAGTTCAAGCCAATGAATGGGAAATTCAACTTCTTACCGGCAAAAAGCCCGAAACAGAAGAAGAATACCGCACCAGTATTTTGCAGCTGATGTCGGTTTCTGAAATCAAAGCGGCTGCAATTACCATCGGCGGAAAAGGCGCGATTATGGCCCACCGCCTAGGTGATGAACCAGATCAAATTTACCTGCTAAGAATTCCCGCCCTCAAAACTGAGAAGGTTGTTGATACAACGGGTTGCGGTGATTGTTTTTCATCCGCGTTTGTTGTAGGAATGCTTCGTTATCATAATCCTGCAAAGGCAGCGTTAATGGCAACCACGCTAAGCGGGCTCAATACCCGCGGCGGTGGGTTGGAAACACTCTTCATGCGGGCTCGCAAGCTGGACAAAAATGCTCAGGATTCGTTCCCCGAAATTTTTGCCCAAGTAACCGAAGGCTGGTTTGGGGAAACAGTTTTAGCGGAAGAATTGAAAAAAGCCGTTGAAAGTTTGAACCCAGAATGAAGCCTTGGTGCAACGGTATTAGCCCTTCCACATTCTCCATTTCCCCAATAACTTTCAGCTCATGAACCCACTTACAAAGCATTCCTTTTCAATCATCATCGTGTCACTCAACGGCAGAGAGCGTATTGCAATGCCGCTGAATGCCATGCGTAAATGTACCCGGTTTCGCGGTGAAGTACTAGTGGTTGATAACGGTTCATCGGATGGTTTGTCAGCCTTTGTGCGTGAGAATTATCCCGAGGTAAAGCTTGTTAGCAGCCCCAAAAACCTTGGCTTTGCCGGGGGCAATAATTTAGGGATTCTGAATTCTAAAGGGAAAATACTTGTTCTGTTGAACGATGATACAGAGCCTCGTGAGGATTGGCTTCACTCTATCGACCAGGCGTTTTCTGCCGATCCTAAGCTTGGTATTGCGGGTTGTAAATTACTCTACCCGGATCAAAAAACCATCCAGCATTTGGGCGGAACCATTTCGCGCAACGGCCTCACAAATCACCTTGATTACGGGCGGGATGAATCCCAGCAAACAGTTCTTCAGCCGTTGGAAGTTGACTATGTTACGGGTGCAGCCTTTGCCTTTCGGCGCAGTTTGGTACGCCATGTTGGGCTTTTAGATCCACGCTTTTGGCCCATTTACTTTGAAGAAACGGATTTCTGCGTTCGAGCCCGCCGCAAGGGGTGGAAGATTAAAGTTCTCCCTGAATCTGTAGTCATTCACCACGAGTCACAAACCACTGTGCGCTTTAGCTATAGGTTTATGTTTATGTATCACCGCAATAGAATGCGGTTTTTGCTGAAGAATAATTTTGGCCTAGATTTACTGCGGGTTCTTCGTGAGGAAGCACGTTGGCTTTCCGGAAATTCCCCTTGGGATCATCTTCGCCCTTTAGCGCAAGCATACGGTGACACAGTACTCAGTTTGCCGGAAATTTTGACCACACGCCGCAAAGACCAACGCCGATGAGCAGATTGCTTGTTGTTGCAACGGGCCCTTTGCTTGAGGAGGACAACCCCCTTGCCAGCGGCCAGTGTTTGCGCACCTTGCATTTTGTTCGCCCCCTGTGGGAGCAAAAGCATCAGGTAACACTAATCACCGTTCCAATCCCCGGAGCTGAAACCACTGGGACGAAGTTTTCAATCACTAAAAAACAGCTTGATGGAAAACCCTACTATGCTTTGGGAACCTCCGAGCCGGCAGCCATTATTCCCCATCTTTCCAAAATTCTTCAGCGCCCGTTCGATTGTGTTGTCGGCATAAATCCTTACCCAGCTTTCCTGATCGCCTGTTGCGAGCAGCTTAAAATCCCCTTTTGGGCTGATTTAAATGGGTACACAATGGCAGAAGGGCAAACTCGCGGCGCACGCTTGCAAACTGATTGCGACTTTGAGCATTTTTGGCGCATGGAGGCAAAAACACTTTTACGGGCTGATCGGTTTTCAACTGTTTCAGAGCGGCAAGCAAATTGTCTTTTTGGAGAACTGGCAATGCTCGGCCGGTTTTCATTTCGTACTCATGAAGAACAATTCGCCCACGCTGTTCCAAATGCAGTTTATAAGATTTACCAAGAGGTAAAAAGAACAAAGAATCTACCAAAAGTTTTTTTCCACGAAACTTTCGTAAAGAACGTTCGCCCTGAAACAAAGTTAATTCTCTGGAGCGGCGGGTTCAATACGTGGACGAATGTACCGCTGCTCTTTGAAGCGCTTTCCCTTGTACTAGCGAAATTGCCCAACACCGAAGTTGTTTGCACCGGCGGCGCTGTAAATGTTCATGATGAACAAACATATGCAGAGTTTTGCAAGCTGGTGCAAAACTCTGATTTACGCATGCGTTTTTATCTTTTAGGTTGGACGAAGTTGAATCGTGTGGTTGCATTGCATGCTCGGGCAAATGTTGGGATCAATGTTGACGGCAATAATTCTGAAACGCGCTTCGGCGCTAGAAACCGACTTACAAATATGCTTGGCGCAGGATTGCCTGTTGTAACCACTAAGGGAACTGAAATTGCCGATTGGATTGAGCGCAGAGCCGTGGGGCTTACAACGCCTTTAGGGAGCGCCGGGGATTTTGCTGAAGCAATTATACATACACTTACCCATGAACAAGAAGCGCTTACCCGGGCAGCGAATGGGCGAAAACTTGCCTTAGCGGAGTTCTCTGCCGCTGCTACGCTGGGCCCTTTTCTTGAATGGTGCAGCAATCCGGTGCATGCCAGTGATTTTGGCCAAGCACCCACCACACCGCGCGCGCGCCTGGAGGAAGTTCTGAATGGTAATTATGAACGAGCATTATTTGCCCAGGCTTCGCTTCAACGCTTGCGCCAAAAACCGCTGATGCAAACATGGTATAAAATTAAGTCATTACTCAAAAAATCAAACTCATAAAATAACGACGCAGAGATTACGCATGCTTACACGATTATTACTTCTTACTCTCATTCTACTTTTTACGGGAAATGTGTATTCCTTAGGCAAACATTCCATCCCCGTTTTTCAAGATTCTTGGCTTCCAAATGCAACCACTTCCATTGCAACTTTTGAGGGTGAATCAATTACCGAGGAAGATTTGTACCTTTGGCTTTTTTTGACGAATCAAGATCCTTTTATTGCCCGCGATTGGCGCCAAGCGGCGGAGAATTCCTCCCTGCGCGCAAGGCTTGAAGCGGCAATCGAAGGGTTTGTTGAGGCAAAGTTGCTTTACCCCAATGCGTCAGCAAATCAACCGCAAACCCCTCTTTCGTTGAACCAAGCTTCGCACTTGCTTGCAAGTTGGCCTGCGGTAATTTCTTACGCTGAACAACAGGTGCGCGGTAATGTTGTAATTTCAGAGAATGATTTGTTGTATGCCTACAAACTCAATAGCGACCGGTTTGAAACGCCCCCAACAGTTTCCTACAATCGTATCGATGTTGCAATCGCCGGTGGTATTTCTATTCAAACGGCAAATGAACGAGCAACGCAAGTGCGCAACGCCGTTCAAACCGGCCAAACTCCGGAGCAAATTTTACAGGCCTACGGTGATTGGATTACCCCAGATTCAAAGCTTCAACTTACATTTCAGGAAATTCCTACAACCACGCTGGATGATGCAACGTTCGCCGTTCTGGAGAAACTTTTTCCCGGCCAAGTTTCACCCCCCACTCAACGGCAACGCTCCTTTCGTTTGCTTCAACTCATATCAAAAACCCCAGCAAAGCAAATCCCCTTTGAACAAGTTCGCGAGCAACTTCAACGAGAAATTTTCCCTACGCTGTACCGTCAGCAGTTTGGCTTGTTTGCCGTTCAAAATGTAAGATCCCGTTTTCCCCTAAATCGGGTTGGGTATTTGAAGTTTATGGAATCGGAAATGGCAATTCTGAGGATGAATGATTTTGAATTAAGCACAGAGGAATTTTTGGCCTATGTGAATGAATTTCCAAATCCTGCGGCCCCAAACGATCGGGAAAAAAAACTCGCTTACAGTGCGGAAGAAATTCTACAAGGCGAAGGGATAATTCAAGAACTACAATCTACGGGCTTGCTTGATTCAACTTACTACCCGCAAGCATTCACCTATGCCCAGTGGTTGGTTGCGCGAAATCGTTTTCTAAACGCTCCTACGGATGAAATTACCACCGATCAATTGAATGAATACGTTGCCGCAAATCAGGAGGCGTTGGCCCCTGCATTTGATTACACTATTTGGGCGTTCTCTGCTTCCATTCCCGAAACGTTTGTTGGTAATGCCACAACACGTGCAGATCTTCAACGCCGGGTGAATCAGGAACAAGCCGACTTAATTTTGCGTTCGCGCCAATTGTTAGAGGAGCGTGCTTCAATTGGCAGCGAAGCAGCTTATGCTGTTCCTGAAACGGTGATGAATCGGTTGTTACGAACAGCGTCAAACGCGCAATACTTTAGCTTTAAAAACCTAGGCGGTTTTACACCCAGCGAAGCTGCGTCGGACTTAGGCCTTTCGCAGAACCAATTGGTAATTGGGCAGTTCTCAGGCCCGCGCCAGTTTGGGAATGAGCTGATTAGTTATTACATTGCAGAAACGCGCCCAAGGCAAATTCCGCCAATGGAAAAACTGCGGGAATTGGCGAAGAAAAAAATAACTGAAGAAAAACGGCTCGGCGAAGTACATAACCGAATTGCAACAGCAAAGCGCCAAGGAACATTGCAGTTGAACTTTCCCTAATGAACAAGAATTGATGTTGTAATCATGACAGATCCAGAACAAAAGCAAGCACCCTTTCTGAAGTTTGATCCAGAAATGCGACGTCTTGTACTTGGCCTAGGCTATTTGCTTTTTGCCGCGGGCATTGTTTTTTCTGCCATTGCAATTTGGCCCTTTATTTCCACTTTATTTAGTGTTCTATCGCCCTTTATTGTTGCATTAGTTCTAGCGTACATCTTGAACCCCATTGTGAACTTCATGCAACAACGCCTAAAGCTGAAGCGCATCGGCGGGGTTGTAGTCGTCAATTTATTGATCCTACTCGTGGTTGCTGGATTTATTGCGATTGTAATCCCCATACTTTCCAGCCAAGTGAAAGCAGCTTACGTTGGCATTCGCGATACAACGGAGGTTCGAATCATTCCGTGGATCTCGGAGGCGGTGCTTGATTATCCCGTGGAGGAAAATTCAGAAATTGTTTCGGATTTTCAATCCTACTATAAATCCCATGTGGAAAAACTTTCTTCACCACTAGAGCGCGAAGAGCTGGAAAAATTTGTAGAAGAATGGCAGTTTGTTTCTCCAAAGAAAACGAACAAAAAAGAGGAGTTTGCAACACACCTTACCACTTGGTTTGATTCTGAAACATCATCCACGCTTGCCTTACAATCATTGGAAGAATACCTACGGGTAATAGAAGAAAACTCCGGCAAACGTTATCCCCTAACTTGGGATGATATTGTTGCCAAGGCGGATGAATTTATGGCACCACAAGATACCAGCAGTGGTGAAATGGTTGAACGAGCCTTAGGGAGCACCCAACTGCGCACGGCGGCAAAATCAGCGGCAGAAGGGGGTGCAGGGTTTTTTGCGAGAGCAGCGGGTGCTATTGTTTCTGCCATAGGAACACTTATCAGCTCCGTTGTGTTCCTGACCTTTGTTTTGATTTTGAGCTTCTATCTCTTGATTGATTTCTCCTCCATGACGGGTGTGATTGAAGTGCTTTGCCCCGATGAACACGAAGATCGTTTGTTCGATATATTGAAGAAAATCGATGTCGCCGTAGGTGGTTTCATACGGGGGCAAATAATCTCGTCGGCCCTTGTGGGGTTGCTTGCCTTCATCGGCCTTTATGCAATGGGGTTGCAGCAGTATGCCTTGCTGATTGGCTTTATTGCATTTGTCGGAAACGTAATTCCGTACTTGGGCCCCATATTAGGAGCAACGCCCGCAGTATTGTACATGCTGTTTACATCGGATTTTGATACATTTCAGGAACGCGGAATATACCTGCTTCTTACGGTTGGGCTTTTCGGCCTAATTCAAACAATCGATGGGTTTATCTTTCAGCCTAAGATTGTTGGTCAAAGTGCCCAGTTACACCCCATTTCTGTGATCATGGCCTTAGTCATTGGGGGGCAGTTTGGGTTTGTAGGAATGATTTTAGCCGTACCCATGATGTGTATTGTGCGCATTCTTTGGAAAGAATTTTTCTGGGATGAGCGGGCTGATGAATGGAAAAAAACAACGGGCAAAAAAAATCTTTCGGACAACGCAACAAAACGAAAAAGCAAAGCGAAAAAGCAACAAAGTAAGGCCTAATGTGGCAGATTTAAACGCTGAAATCGTTTCCGTTTTCCTTGTATTTTACCTCGTAAATGTCCTTCCGTCGGTCAAGCCAATTGCGGCTTGTCCCTGTGTACCGGTGGCGGGGGAGTTGTTCCAAGTCAAGATCTTGAACAAGTAAGGTTTCAATGTTCGGCGTTGATTCCGCTGCTATACCGTCGCGACTGAAGCATATATCTGAGGGCGTGTAGATCCCTGATTGCGAGTAGTGTATATCTGCCACGGCTGCTTTTGGCAGGTTCCCCGTGCACCCAGCCGTTGCCGTGTAAATGTGGTTCTCAATGCACCGGGCAATCGCACAATAACGGATTCGTTGAAACCCGGTGCGAACGTCAGTATTGAACGGGCAGAAGATGATTTGCGCCCCTTTACTTACGGCAATACGCGCCAGCTCAGGGAATTCAATATCATAACTGGTAAGAATGGCAATGCGCCCGCTATCAGTATCAAAAACGTTAACCTTATCCCCGCCTGTCACTCCCCACCATTTCCACTCAGCAGGGGTAATATGGATTTTATATTGCTCTTCAATGGAACCATCTCGGCGAAACAAAAATGCCACGTTGTAGAGTTTGTTTTTATCGAATACGAAGGTGCTGCCACCAATAATGTTCATGTTGTAGCGAATGGCAAGGTTGGTGAACATCTCAATATATTGGGGGGTGTATTCAGCAATCGCACGTCCGCCTTGGTAGGGGCTTTTTAATTTCAAGAAGGACATAAGCTGGTTTGTAAACAGCTCGGGAAAAAGAACAAAATCCGCGTGGTAATCGGAGGCTGTATCAACAAAGAAATCCACCTGCTCTTCAAGTTCTTCAAAGGAGTGAATGCTGCGCATTTGGTATTGTACCGCTGCAATCCGAACCATTTGCACGGGGCGAATGGAGCGTTTTCTGTAGGGCCTAAACTCTAGGTTCATCCACTCCATATGGGTTGCCCAACCGCTGCTATCTTCATCAACCGGAAGGTAATCTTTCAACAGGCGCTTCAGCTCAAAACCATTCGCCAGTTGCGTTGTCATTACAGGATCATAAAGCTCTTTGTTCTCTACTTTTTCTACATATTGTTCGGGCGTCATTTCATCTTTGTGGGCAATGTACCCGGGGATTCGCCCTCCAATCACGATGCCTTCTAGGTTTTGATCAATCACAAATTCCTTGCGTGCATCATACAAACGCCGGGCAATTCGCATTCCTCGGTACTCGGGGTGCACCATCATTTCAATACCGTAAAGCATGTCACCCTTAGGGTTGTGCTTGGTAAGGTTTCCGTCGCTGGAAATACTCATCCAATCGTGCCACTCGGAATAAAGGTCGTAATCAACAATCAAGCTGCTGCTGCTGCCAATAATTTCTCCGTCAAGCTCAGCGCAAAGTTGCCCTTCGGGAAAAACGGCAAGCATATTATCAAAAGCGGGTTTCTCCCACGTGGGCATACCCGGAAAACAAGCTGATTGCAGGGAAACCAGCTTTTCATAATCAGCGGGTACAAGCTGGCGTATAATAAGGCTGCGTGTAAATTCACTCAAATCAGGTTTCATTTAGTGCTTTTCCTTCAACAATTAGTCAACGGTAGCAACCTAACTTGATAAAGCGCAAGTCCCGAATTGTGGGGCGTTTATCGGTTTTAGGTGTACTTGCTAAAAGTTAAAACACACACGATATCAGCGATTTTTCAACTGGGCTTTACTTTAATGTAGGTTTGTAAGGGGTGAATTCATCCCTAAGTTTCCGCATTTGGGGGCAAGCTTCCCATATTTCGTTTCTGTGGGTTTAGTCTCAATTCAACCGCTTCCGCAATTCCTCTCGGGCGCTAGGAATAAGGCGTAGATATTCCTCTAGGCTTTCATCTTCAGCCTGTTTGCTTAGGGTTTTGTAGATTTTCCCTAAAGGGGAAAGTGCCAGTTCGGGGTAAACAAGCTTTAAGTCTGAAACACCTGAGGTGGATTCAAGCGTCCACTGACCACCATAAAGCCCACGGGCGATTTCTCCGATAAAAATCCCCATATGCTGCAGAAGCAGGTGATCGCAGGAGAACACAAAGTATTGGCTTTTCAAAAAAATATCCAGTTCCTTTGCCCCCACAAGGGAACGGGTAAGAGGCTTGCGGAATCGCTGTTCCCAGTGGGCGGTAAACTCCTGAGCAATCAGGGAAAAGCGTACCGCTAGGGGTGTACTGGAATCCGAGTAACGGGTTAGCAGTTCCTCTGCTGAGGTAGACTCATAGGGAAAACGCGAACGGTCGCTTTCCACGGCTTCAATACGGCGTGGGAGGGAACCCAAAATGCGCTCCAGTGAAAGCTCTTCACGCAGGGCCGATTTTTTCTCCACCAAGTGCTTGGGGGAAAATACAAGCCCTTCAATACCTTTGAGCTGGTTTAGGCAAATCCCAAAAATTTCATGCTCGCACCATTCCCCTTGAAAGTGGCCTTGAACTAAAATGCCAAGGTACGAGGCCGCCGCATTGAGTGTGCGCGTGCGCTGCTCTTGATCGGTTATTTGCCCAGATAGCTCCAGCAATAATCCATCAATCTTCACTACATCTTGAAAGGAACCATCAAAAATCACGGCATGTTTTGCTGCCCATCGGTTAAATTCTTCGGCAGTTTTGCTTATTTCAAGTTCAAGTTGTTCTTGCAGCATGGATTGACATTCCTTAGTTGATTCTGTTGCTTATTGAAATCACAGAACCAACTCTTGCCAAGGAACAACTCTTCTGCCAGCATAATCTATCCCCATCAAGCATGTTCGGGGCATCGATTTGTGAAAGTGTTGAACCCATATGTTAGCCGATTGCATTACCACGTTGCGCGAAATCTCCAGCTCCTGCGAGCAGAACAGGAGGTATCTTTGACGTTGAAGGCAAAAAGCAGCACATTCAAAGCTTAGAAGCTGAATCGCAGCACCCTGATTTTTGGAATGATCAGGAGCGCGCCCAAAAAACCCTTCAAAAAATCACAGAAATCAAACAGCTGATTGAGCCTTGGATTCAATTGCAGGCTGAAACCGCTGAAAACATGGAAATTGCCGAACTTCTGAAAGAAGAAGGGCAGGATGAAACGGACGATGCAAAGTCCCTTGAGGAGCTTTGCACGGAGTTGAAAGAGCGCCACAGTAAGCTTGAAATTCAGGCTTTGCTAACAGAAGAAACGGATCCCATGCCCTGTTTCCTGTCGATCAACTCCGGCGCGGGTGGTACCGAAGCTGATGACTGGGCATCAATTCTTATGCGCATGTACGTTCGTTGGGCGGAAAAACGCGGGTTCAAAATCGACGTGGTTGACCTGCAAGAGGGGGGCGAAGCGGGCATTTCCAGCGTGGAAATTCGACTTGAAGGATTCATGGCGTACGGTTATTTGAAAGCAGAATCAGGTGTTCATCGGTTGGTTCGCATCAGCCCCTACAATGCTCAAGGAAAACGCCAAACCAGCTTTGCTTCGGTCTATGTTTCGCCAGAAATTGATGATTCGGTGGAAATTGATATCGGCGTGAAGGACAAAGATTGGCGCATTGATAGTTTTCGCTCCTCCGGTAAAGGTGGGCAAAAGGTAAATAAAACAACCAGTGCTGTGCGCATAACGCACTTCCCCTCTAACATTGTTGTTTCCTGCCAAAACGAGCGTTCGTGGCACCAAAACCGCGACACCGCCTTTCAAGTTCTACGTTCACGGCTTTATGCCCTTGAAATGGAGAAACGGTTGAAGGCTTCGCAGGATGTAGAAGCCACAAAAAGCGACGTAAATTTTGGGTCGCAGATTCGCAGTTATACGCTGCAACCCTACCAACTTGTACGCGATGAACGCACCGGCATTAAAATCTCTGACGCCGATAAAGTGTTGGAAGGGAACTTGGATCCCTTTATCGAAGGGTATTTGAAGTCCAAGCTCACGAAAAACGTCGGGATTGGCGCGGAAGGTTAATCACAACGCACCTGAATTAGGCATTGCCAAAAAACAAACAACCGTACAAATTGCAATATCGTTATCATTCGGAGTCTGCCGCCGTGGAAGTACAAATTGAAGCACATGAAACCACCACGATTTTCCACATGGAGGGTCGATTGGATCTTGCCGGTGCTGAAGTCGTAGAGCAAAATCTGCAACAGCTAGAAACGCAAAGAATTCAACATTCCACCGTGATTATTAGTTTTCACGACGTACATTACATCAGCTCCAGCGGGCTTCGTGTCATAGTTGCGGCGTTCAACCATGTGGATGAACATGGTGGAAAAATGATCCTGTGCGGAATGGATATTGGCGTAATGGAAGTCTTTGAATTTGCCGGATTAACCGATGTTTTTGACATCGTGGAATCCCTTCCCGAAGCGAAGAAGCAAGTTGGCCTTCCTGTACTCTAATTCAGGCGGTCAAAAACTCTACCAATCGAGCTTGATTCATTGTGCAAAAATCACCTGCTGACATAGAATTCAACCTGCTAAGCGATCCGCGCCAATTGGTGATTGTATGCACTGCAGTACGCCAGTTTGCCCAAATTCACGGGCTAGATGAAAAAAGCCAACGCCAACTTGAACTTGCCGTGGATGAAGTTTGCTCCAACGTTATTTGCCACGCCTACAAAGGTAATCGTGAAAAGCATTACCGTGTACGGTGTTCTATTCAAAACAACCAAATCATTGTTGAAGTTGTTGATCACGGAATTGAATTCACACTTCAGGATTACCCAAAACCTAAACTTGATTGCTCCCTAAAAGAGCGCCAAAGCGGGGGATTAGGCATTCATTTCGTCAAAAAATTAATGGACGAATTAGAATACATCAAGCTGCCGACCGGGGAAAATTGCTGCCGGATGAAAAAAACTCTCAACCAGCAGCCCACTGTTTCTTAGGCTTTATTAGCCCAAGGGAATACCGTGCTTCATGCGCCAGATTAACCGCCAAAGTTGGTCAATGTCCCCACGTTCAACTAATTGCAGAGGTGTTGCCCCCTTAAAATAGGGGTTTGCCTTGGTCATCCAGCGGTGAATTTCAGTTGGTTGTATGATTTCAGCAAGTTCTTCCAGTAGTGCTTCCATTTCCCGTAATTTTCTTTGGTCTTGTTCTGTTGGTTGTTTTTGGTTTGTTTCAAGGGCTGAAAGGTTGCGGAGTGAGATTCCTGCTAGGCGGTGCATTTCGTTTTGTTTGAATCGGTAACGTGTTCTAAGTTCTTTGAAGGGGTTGACTTGGCTGGCTTTTAAGTAAGTAGCGGGTGCTTCTTCAACAAGGTAGGCGTTGTGTTCTTCGGTTTGTTGAGTTTTGTTTGCCATCAGTTTCTCTCATTTTTCTTTCTTTTTTTGTTTCACATCTCCTCTGCCCATTCAAGCATTTTTACGCGCATTTTTGCATTTATTTCATGATTTCGATTTTTGTCGGTTCGTTGATGTTTTCTCGCATGAGTACAATGTTGTAGTGTTCTGGCCCTTGCAGCACTGAGGAGGGCACTAACAGTGCTTGGCATTTGTACTGAAAAGCTGCTCGCCCAACTGCCTGACAAAGTGATTCTTGCCCTAGGTCGCTAAGTTCTCGCCATTGATCTGTCATTAGATTAACCTCTTTCAACCCTAATATATTCAATGTTTCAGCAGAACGTAAATCCAAAACACGGTTCAACTTTACCCGTAAAGCTTTCCCTGTAAGCGGCATTACTGTGAATTCATCCAACCCAGCGAGTCTGGTGCTTTGAAAATATTCCTCGTGGGCAAGCAGGCTAGTACTGGCACAATATACCGCATGGTATACCTTCTGGTAATTCCAACGCCCGCCCGCATTGTAGGCTCCCACGCCGTTGGCAATGATTGCATCATCGCAATACCGGTGGTTTACGTATCGGTAAACAATCCCTTCATAGGCAAACCAATAATCGGAAGGCAATTGCCCTAGAATTTTGCTCAATCGCGCGTATTCAGCGTTTGCTACCATTACTCTCTACCTGATACAAAAAATCTTGAACATCAAATGCAAACCCACTGAAAGCCGCAAACCAAAATCAGTACGCCCAATTACAGAACATTAATGCTTAGGAAACCATGAATTCATCCCACGTGTTCAACAGCGAAAAATTCCTTCGAGATCCCATTCATGACCTCATTGGCTTTCAACTTAGCAACCCTACGGATCAGCTTTTGCTCTCCCTGATGGATGCTCCTGAGTTCCAACGCTTGCGCCGAATTCGCCAAACAGGTTTTGCCTACCTAGTATTTCCAGGCGCCGAACACAGCAGGTTTACCCACTCATTAGGTGTACTTCACCTTGCGCGCAGAATGCTCAATCGGCTAGATCCAGAACAAAATCTAACGCCCCTAAAGCGAACTGCAACACAGGTAGCCGCCCTTTTGCACGATGTTGGGCACGGCCCATACAGCCACGTAATGGAGGCGTGGTTCGGCTTCCGACATGAAATCTGGACTCAGCGCATTATCGCAAGCCCTGAGACTCGGTTGAATCAGTTGCTCACCGCCTTTCATCCAGAGCTTCCTGTACTCGTCCTCAGCGCATTTCAGGGAACCTTGGAACCCCGTTGGCTGAACCAATTGCTAGACAGCCAACTGGATGTAGATCGGTTTGATTACCTCCTCAGGGACAGTCATATGACCGGCGTGAAGGACGGCATCTTTGATCTTGAACGATTGCTCCTCATGATGCGGATTCACCCGGAAACCCAAAGCATCTACACACACTCCAAAGGCCTAATTGCCGTTGAGAAGTACATACAATCTCGCTATCACATGTACCGGCAAGTTTACTTTCACAAAACTGTTGCCACGGCTGAAGCCATGCTTCTCTCTGCCCTTCGCCGAGCTCAGTACCTATGGGAGCAAAACCCTACGGCAAGTAACAGTAAGTCAAAGCAGCAATCTTTTCGGGAAGCCTGTCCCCCTTTGCTGCGTCCCTATTTTGAAAACCCTACCAAGCTTACGGTTCAAGAATACATTGCGGTTGATGATTCCATTTTGACTTCAGCTTTACTGCAGTGGGCTGCCACATCTGCTAACCCCATACTACAGGATCTTTCCCAGCGGCTCATCAACCGTGAACTCTTTAAGTGTATTGAAATTCAAAATTTTGATTCCAACGATTTAGAAAATCAACTCAGAATCGACCGAGCAAAAACCCTGCTCCAGAAACATGGTTTTGATCCCGAATATTACCTTCAGTTTAGTCATAGCAGCGATGCACCCTACCAACCCTACACCAACACAGCCTCAAAGAAACACCCTATTCTTATTCAAACGTCCACAGGGCAATTGGAAGACGTTCAACATACTTCCCCTACAATCAAAGCCTACACGGAAAGCCCTTACACACTTTGGCGTGTTTTTTACCCCAATACAAACGAGCCTGATTGGCGCCATAAAATGCGTAAAATATTTGTGGAATAGAGTAAACCCCGCTGAGTTGCCAATTCGTGGCAACGACTCAGCGTTGAGACAAGTAAAGAAATGAGATTTAACGGCGTACGTTAGTTTTGCTTCGGCAAGCACGTTTCTTTTATTTGCCAACAGTGACACTTGTCCCTCTATCATGCTCCGCAACAGCATTGAATAAAGGGGGCATAATCGCCGTTGTCTCTGGGTTTGCAATGGGCAGCGGAATCGTTAGAGGCTCAAACGGAAATTTTGGGTCTTCAGCAAGCAAAAGATTTAACGTTGCTGCCAAACGAAGTCCGCCTTGTGCGATTCGTTTTTCAACTGTTGCAATATGCCGTTGCTGATACTCATCAGCAAACACAAACGGCTTACTCGGCTCGGTAGGGTAGAAGTCATCAAGAAGCAGGGCTTTGCTTTCGCTAATCCACTCAATAAGATTGTAATCTTGAGCCCAAAAATCAATCTCTTCAGCAGTGAATTTGCTTATGATGTTAGCCAGAACTTCCTCCCGCCCAAATCGACCATAAGCTTGATCCAGAATTTTTGAATCCCAAACGCTGTGCAAATTTGTAGCATCACCAAAGTACAATCCTTGAACGGAATTGCCGCCTCGGTCTTCTGCATAACCGCAGTGAAGCGGCTGGTGTAAGTCCCCCACAAAGTGAACAAAAAACTTTAGGGCTTCCTGCCGTTGCGCTGTACTCGCCGTTGTATTGGTCAGTACACCCGCATAACCAACCACTGCCATATAAACGTTTCCGTTGGCTTGCTGCAAATCGGCAGGTGTAAGCGTTGCCAAAGTGGGATCAACATTCACATAATGAAAAGGCCCTGTTTCTCTTCTATCGCGGCGAACGTCGTCTGCCCAAGCGGAAACCTCAGCAAGGGTTTCCCCCTCAAGAATTTCCTCCACCGTGGCAGCAACTTCCGTGGTAAGATGCTGTTATGCAATACCCCCAATAAGCGCGTGCCCCTCACGACCCCACGGCAAAGCGTAAGCGGGGAGCAGCATTAGTGCGGCAGTAGTTGAAAGAAGTGCAAGGTTCGTAATGCTTGGCATTTGGATTTCCTGTTTGATTAGGTTGAATTTTTGTTTGAAGTTGATGATCATTTATCGCACGTAATTTGTAAGGGTTTGAGGGCAAAAGAAATTCACAAGGCTTGCAGCATTAGCCCATACCAAGATTTTCTTTCACCCGATTAATTGTAGCCTCTGCGATGGGGCGAATTTGGTCGGCCCCTTTCGCCAAAAGACGATCGAACTCCGCAGGGTCTTTTGCCAGTTCTGTGTGTCGTTCTTTAATTGGTTCCAAGTGCGCTTTAATCACTTCAAGAACGGCTTTCTTCAAAGTTCCGTAACCTTTGCCCTCAAACTGGTCTTCAATTTCAGGCCTTGGGAGTTTTGTGATGAGCTCATAAATTGTCAGTAAATTTACAACACCTGGGCTTGCATGTTCAAAACGCGTTTCAGCACCGCTATCAGTAACAGCCCGCATGATTGTTTTCTTCATGCTGCCCGGTGCATCAAGCAAACCGATTGAGTGGCCGGGGCGCTCTTCTCCGGTGCTTTTGCTCATTTTTTCTTCGGGTGAATCAAAGCCCATAATTTTTGCGCCGCTTTCACGAATCAACAAATCCGGCACAACAAACGTTCCCGGGTACATTGCGTTGAACCGCTCGGCAATATCACGCGTAATTTCAATGTGCTGCTTTTGATCCTGACCCACGGGAACCACGTGTGTATCGTAAAGCAAAATATCTGCAGCTTGCAACGCCGGGTAGATGAGTAATCCCGTCCCAACGCTTTCCTGTTTCAGAGATTTTGATTTGTATTGTGTCATACGCTCCAACCACCCCAACGGTGTAAAGCAATTCAAAATCCAAGCAAGTTCGGCGTGCTCTTTTATATGACTTTGAATGAACACCACTGATTTTTCTGGATCGATTCCGCACGCAATATAAAGCATGGCAACTTCACGGTTTTTTTTGTGAAGCTCCACAGGATCAATCGCCTCGGGAATTGTTATTGCGTGAAGATCTACCACACAAAAAATATTGTCGTACGTTTCTTGGTACTCTACCCACTGGGAAATTGCCCCTAAGTAATTCCCCAGGTGCAGGTTGCCCGTAGGCTGTACACCAGAGAACACACGTTTTTTATTCGTCTGAACGATTCGGGAATTGTTGGGAGCAGGTTTGGTCATAATTTTGAATCACTCTATTCTTAGGCTTCTCAGTGAGAGGCCATTTGATTGGCCGAAAATCAATAGTGGGTCAAACAGGAATCCCGTGGACAGCACGTTCTTTCTGATTATAACTAGGTAAGAATATTTATTCTTAAAAAAAGAAATTGGGTCGTTCGATCTTGAATGCACAGAACAGAAGCAAAAATCACTGTTGGCTCATCTTGGATGAGTTGTTGTTTAGGTGCTTTGTGCATCAAATTGGTGATACAAAGTTGCAGTATGAAGGGCCTTACAGCGTGATTAAAATGCGCCTTTCAGAGCAGGACTACACACTTGTATTTCTCCCGGCGCCAAATGCTGTTTACGGAGCCTGCCGCCTTATGCAACGCCGTGGCGTAAGCGCTGCAACGTTGATTTTCCCTTTCTTCCACCTTACTTCCTCCCCTGCATTACCTGATTCTGAAGGGCTTTTCATCCCTGTTTCTGGCATCGAAAGCCGAAAAATTATTGAAGCCCCCAACGGGCAGAAACGCGTTTCGTGGAAAACAACCCATCGTTTTTCCGCAAAAACTGCCAATAGCCTCGTTCTTAGGGAATCTTTCTCCCCGCTAACACCCAACGCCCAACTGCTAAATTGCCCAGAATCACTGATTGACTCATTCTTAGTAAATCCTGTGAATGGGTTAGATAAATTAGATAACATCCTTCAAATAAGTGCCCTAGGTTTTCTTCGAGGCTGGATTTTGAAGGACTACACGAATGCTGCCATGTGTACCCGTGATGAAGAAATTGAACACGTCATTACAGAATGGGTTGAAAGTGTGACATCGATACCATGATAAAAATTGTTAAATTGTATACTGCACAGAACCACAGAGCTGGATTAGTACGATGAATGACTCCAGAAAATTTTCCGAAAGTGAAGAAACGTTAAACCCCCTGAAGGGGTTCTCGCTGCTGGATAAAAATTCTATTCCATCAGTAACGCGCAATGATAGCACACAGGAGAAAAAAACGGACGATCAATACAAGGCAGCACGCAAGCTCCCGGTATTGATTACTCTTGATGGGCGAAGAATCAACGAACGATTCATCATCAAAAAAGCAAAAAATATCGTGGGAAGAGATATAAACGTCGATATACCCATAAGCGATAGTGAAGTTTCACGTCGGCACTTTTATATCATTTGGGAAAACTACAACGACAACCGCCATGGTTTCCCCATTTGCAAGGTGGGCGAGCTTGGCAGCACGAACGGAACACTTGTAAACGGGCAAGAGTTAGACGGTGAAAAACTCATTACAGACGGCGATTTAATCCGCGTTGGCCAAACCATGTTGGGCTTTTTCATCAAGGACGAACGGGTTCTACAGCTTGATCAGTTATTACTGCAAATGGCGTTGCTGGATTCCTTGACCGGCCTTCATGTGCGGGAGTTTTTGTTCACCGAATTACACCGGGAATTTCAACGCGCACGGCGCCACGACCGCCCCTTGGCTGTTGGGATGATTGACATTGATTACTTCAAAAACATTAACGATCAATACGGTCACACAGTAGGCGATGAAGTATTACGCCAAATGGGCGACATTCTTCGCGATGCGATTCGCGAAGGCGATATCTGCGGCCGTTACGGGGGCGAGGAGTTCTCCGTTGTACTGCCAGAGACAACGGCCAAAGGCGCAGTGCTAGCTGCAGAGCGTATTCGCAAAGCCGTAGAACAACACGAATTTGATATTGGCTTGGGTAATAAACTAAAACTTACCGTAAGCATTGGGCTTGCCTGCCTTAGCCACTACCACACGGATAAAGCAAACCTGTTGGAAGAAGCGGATCGTGGCCTTTACCGAGCCAAGAAAAAAGGCCGCAACTGCGTGGTTCTTCAATTTATGGATGAAGTCGGCACGGAAAATACAATCATCAAGTAATAGTAGGCTATTATGGATTTTTCCTTTCAATCGGTAACCATCCTTGGTGCCGGTGCTTGGGGCTGTACTCTTGCATCGTTATTTCATGCTAAGGGAACACATGTCACTCTGTGGGAGCATCAAGCAGAGAAAGTTGAAGAGCTGAAAAAAAATCGCCATCCATTTGGCGTGGAAGAATTAATCCTAAGCACTGAAATAAAAATCACGGCTGATCTTGCAAAAGCTGTGAACAAAACGGATTTAATTGTCTTTGTTATTCCGTCGCAAACAATACACCCGGCAGCGAGGGAAGTAAGCCTTGTACTAAAGTCCGCCCCAAAGGCTGTTTTGCTCGCTTCAAAAGGGTTGGATATTTCCAGCCGTAAAACACTGGCAGCTTGCATTCATGATTCCTTGCCTTCTGTACCGCTTGCCGTTGTTTCAGGCCCCTGCATTGCCCGTGAAGTTGCTCAAGGTGTACCAACCTCCGTGGTGGTTGCCTCGCAAAACACCGAGTGCTCACACGCTTTAATTCAACTGCTGAACACACCTAGGTTGCGGTGTTACCAACAAACGGATGTACTGGGCGTTGAGTTGGGGGGTGCGTTAAAAAATGTGATTGCTGTTGCCGCGGGAATTAGCGACGGGCTTGGCTTTGGGGAAAATAGTAAGTCGGCCTTACTGACAAGGGGCTTGGCGGAAATGACTCGCTTTGCGGAAGCATTAGGCGCAAACCCTGTTACAATCACCGGCTTAGCCGGCTTGGGTGATTTAGCTGTTACATGTTTCAGCCCCCACAGCCGCAACCGAACCTTTGGTGAGCTTCTAGGAAAAGGGCTTTCACCCAATGAGGCGAAAGCAAAAATTGGAATGACTGTTGAAGGTGAACCCACCGCAAACGCCGCGCTGCAAATGGCAAGCAAGCACGGTACGGAATTACCGATAACGGAAGTTGTTGTGGCTGTTTGTGCAAATAAACTTTCGCCCGCTGAAGCTGTTGACCATTTGATGACAAGAGAATTGAAGTCTGAATTTTAGCGCTTCAAGAGGAGCAACATTGGTGCGTGAATAGGATTTATTTATGGTGCCGTTTTACGTTGTTTTTTCACCTGAGGCGGAAGCACTAAAACAGATTCGCGTTCACTGGTGTGAATTGATTCTATGGAGATAATGCGCTGAATTTCATCATTCCGAAAACCCAATAGTTGGGGGCGTTTTACGCCGGGAATTATTTGAACATCGTAAAGCTCTTCAACCAGTGAATCAATTTCCAACCAAGCTTCAAGGTTGCCGGTTATAATATTGATGATTTGAATCCCACATTTTGCGGAATCATTTTTTTGCTTCAAACTTTCATCCAAGGAAAGGCCCTGAAAGCTTCGTTCTTGTCGGCATTTCGAAAGGCCAACTACGGCATATTCCCCAACAAATGCCAAGCCCCTTAAATACCCCGGAAGAAATGCAACAGGTTGAAACTTACCGTTTTCCAAAAATCCTAATTCACCCGTTCCTGATTGCAGCAGCCAAAGTTTCCCTTGGTGAAAACGCGGCGAATGGGGCATGGAAAGGCCCTCAGCCAGCAACATGTTCGTTTTCACATCCATCAATATACCGCCCTGCTCGCGGCATTTGCGCCAACCATGGGGCGTGTTAGATTGGCTGACGGCGGAGATGTATCGTATTTCGCCGTCCCTAAGGGCAAGGCCGTTCATGTGGCACCGATCCTCTGGTTTTAACTCTGATATAAAGGGCGGAATCCACACAGGTTTAAAGCTGTAATGTTGGGAAAGTGTGCATAAGCAACTGAATAGTGTATTTACAAAGACAATTCTTCCATCGGCTTCTTTTACTAAATCATGTGCATCGCATAAGCCGGTGGTAAAAGATTTATTTGGTACATAAAGTTTATCATGGTCTTTATATTTTTCACCCTCAGCTACAATATTTTCAAAATTGAAAATTTGAAATTGGCTTGCCAGAATTAAGCGGTTCGGCTCCGTCCAGATTCCCATTGCATGGGCGAATAATCGTTCAAAAACTGCAATGCGTTGCTGCTGCTCATTACGGCCAACAAGAAAAAGTCGGGAGTTCTTGTAAGTTGTAATTGCAAGGCTACAATGTTGCGCTTCAAGCCAATCGTATAGTTCCGGTGAAGAGCGAATAAGGGGCTTTGCACCCGCTTGTTGTTCTTGATTTGGTGTTGAGTTCAAGGAGTGGTTCCTTGCGGTGCACGCACAAAAACGCTAAGTTCAGGAACGTGAACACAATCAATAATTTGGTGTTGTTGCCAAGCTGTTGCATCTAGTGTTGCGTTCAGCCTAGAAACAGCATCAGCGCCAAGTTGCTGGTGTAAGAAGGGGAAACAATTCAGCACGCGCTCTTGGGGAGCACCGTTGGGGAAGAGTGTTTCTTTAATCTGCGCCCAGTGCAATTCCTGTGAGTGTGCCCGTGCGGAGAGTGTTTGTGTTGCACGAGTTTGAATCTTCTTTCGACCGCGCACCAAATACTCCCGAAGTTTTTGGGTGTACTCTATAATCCTTGAGTCGTTGATCTTCTCTAATTTTGCCTCCAAATGATCAAGCGTGAATTCAATTGCAGTAAAGCTTTCATCAACGGTTGCTAAGGCCCGTTCATCATCCACGCGTTCGGCTAAAAGGGCTTCAATTTCGTGGATGGGTAAGTTTATGAGCTGTTCCGGTGTTAGATTGAATTTCGCTAAATACCGCATAAACGGTTTCGGGAAAATTGTGATCGAAACTCGAGGGACACACACCGGGCGTTTGACGTTAAACAGCGGATAAAGCTGTGCCAGTTGCCCATGGTATACCAGCTCAATGGGCCCGCCGATGAATGCAACCGTTGGCAAAAGATAATCTTGTAGCAGCGGGCGCAAGGCAGCGTTGGGGCTGAACGCCTCGGGCTTAGCAAACAGTAATTCCTCTAAATTTTTTGCAATTCCCTCCCAAACGGCTTTTCCGCTAATTGGGTGGTAGGCTGCAATGAGTTTGGGTGAATCATTTGTCTTGCTTGAGTCGATCCATTCTAAACGACATCGTCCGTGCTCGTTGTGCCAAAAAAAGTTAAGCTCGGCCCCTTTACGGTGAATGCCAGCGTTTTGTAATCCCTGCGCGGTAAGCTCATCCTCTGCCAAGATCAATTGCGATGTGCTTGCCTTGGGGTTTGCAATTTCATGTTGATAAAGCCTTACGGCCCCGCGCCTGATGAACGGGATTTTTGGCGCAAGAGGGACAATACCAAGGGAGGCAAACCAGCGCAGAAAAAAATGCAAAAACTGATCCTCCACCGTGCTAGTTTTGTTCAGTGTGAAAGAGTTGAATTCTTCAATCAAGCTAGAATATTCTGATTCAATATCAACGAAGCGTGAACCACTTGAGCTTGAAAGGGAGGAAACGGAATCCTTAATTTTCTGAAGAAGGAAGATCCAATCCTGGGAAATTAGCATTGAATCCGAAACTGATTTTCCCAAATCCTCCTCACGCTGGGTAATTCGTGTAGTGGAAAGGCTTTGGTTTGCGTTCATCCAATGGAGCGGGGCAATTTCGGCGAAATCATGATCGTCCGATGCGATCCAGAAAACTGGAACCACGGGGCGCTTGAGTTTCTGCTCCATTTGCTGCGCCCATTGCAACGCCGAAAGCGCCTTATAGATTGTTAGCAACGGCCCCCCTAACAAACCCGCTTGCTGGCCTGCTACAACACACAAGGCGTTAGAATGGTGAAGTTTATCCAGTTGTTTCAGCACTGCATTGGATGGGTTAAAAGGCTCCAGGTAGGCTTTCCACTCCGCAAGGTTTTCAGCTGAAAGTGTGTTTGGTTTATTCCACTCAGTAAGGGAATTTAACTCCGCAGGGGAATGAGAAAACCATTTGTTTGGAGCTGTTAGTAGCTGTTGGTGAAGCCAATTTTTGGGTGAAGAACTCACGGTTGATTACTCGGGCAAAGAATACTCTAGAACGAAATCGGGGGTTTCTTTCTCAGCCGATAGCAAAACGTTCTGGGAGCCGCTGCGCGCAAAAAACAACTTAGTAGAAGTCGTACCATCTTTTGAATAAGCAATGATATTGAAGTCGCCTTCGGGCACGCATGTAAACTCAAAGAAGCCATCAAGCTTGATTTCTGCCATTTCCCTAAAGTTGGGATTTTTATTCCAATTTGTTAGGATTACGATTCCCTCTTGAATGGGAATTCCCTGCTGATCTAATGCTTGGCCGGCGATTGTATCCCCCGGTATCAATGCTTCAGAAACGTAAATATCGCCGGGGAGTTGGGGAACAACTACTTCGTTTATTAACGGAGAAAAACACTTTTGCTCCGCGGTAAATTTTTCACCCAGCACCCAATCGCCGGAAATACCGTCTGCCATAAGTGAGCGCTGCGTAAATTCAAACGTGCCCTTTTGGCCCAAAGCGGGAATTTCAAGTTCACCGGAATAGAGGGGCTTAATCCCCTCTGTAAGTTTGCCTTTGTACAATATTTTTCCGGGTAAACCACCGTTGCCTGAATCTACCCGCTCCATCAGGAATGATTCATCATCCACTGTGATTGTCATTTTACTTTGAAACAAATTGCCAAACCGAACAATATTGCCGGTAATGATTCCCGAATCAGGATCTTTCCGGACTTCAACATCTGCAATGGCAAAGTTTGTGTTCAGCTTTGGAGGCAAAATTTCGTAGCGAATAGGCGCTCCAAGGGTAAAGGGCCCAAGGCGGAATTCCCCTTCGCTGTTCGCCTCGGCTCTGTTCAAGAATTGATTCGTTGTGGAATCGTAGGCAATTATTTGCGCGGAACTTGCCGGTAAATTATTTTCAAGAAAAACTCTGCCCGCCAAAAATGAAGCGGGTTCAAGCGCAATATTAAACTCTTCTTTTTCCAAGGGAACGCTGATGGTTTTTCTAGGGGCTTCAAAGCTTGTAACAATTAGCTCCACAGGTTGGCTTCTTGATACGCCCGTAAACTGATATGCGCCTTCTGCATCGGTGCGAGTTTCCTTAAATGCATTAGCTTCTTGATAAACAACCTGAGCATTCTGCGCGGGTTGGCCAAGCCAATCGGTGACTGTTCCTTTGAGTTTCCCGGCAGCCGTAAGAACGATTGTTACACCCTCTAAAATACCTGCTTCTGGTTTTTCAACCACGTGAAGCAACTCCGCATACCCTTCCTTGAAGATGTTTAGCTCATGGTAATTAGGCGAAAGGCCCGTTGCCTCAAACGCTCCGGTTGAGGTGCTTTTGCTTGGCAGAATATTTGAGCCCGTAATGATTACATCGGGTATTGGGTTCCCCTCTTCATCCACCACGGTTCCACGCACAACCACCCCGGGGGTAAGGCTTAGGTTGAAGGAGTAAGGGAGCTCCAGCCGGCGGAGTTTCTTGAAATGCCGATTCATTTGAAACCTGTAGCTTGACGTATAGAACTC
This sequence comes from Candidatus Sumerlaeota bacterium, assembly GCA_036751885.1. Lineage (GTDB taxonomy): Bacteria > Sumerlaeota > Sumerlaeia > SLMS01 > JAHLLQ01 > JANRMB01. The sequence goes on along the minus strand of DAIOTT010000007.1, from coordinate 7,849 downwards.
CAATGCATATTCGGGCGCGTTGTAGGGGGCTAAATCAAACTCAAAAAACCCCTGAGTATCCGTTTGAACATCCAGAAAAACGCTTGGGTACCGTTGAGAGGTGTACCGCAACTCCAGATGCACGGTAATGTTTTCCGCCCCGCCTGTGGGGCCGGTAATCGTTCCGTTTATCACAAAGGGGTTTTCAGCAGCAGGGGGTTGGTTTGAGTTGAGTTGATCGTTTATTTGTACATCAGTGGTTGACTCATCAAAGAAATTGGGCTGTGCAGGGCTGATTGTTGCGCTAAAACCAAATAAAACTAAAAATACCACTGACACCAAACGATTCATTCGCGAAACCAATCCTTTGGGAAAATCTTGAACAGGAATTTCCCAAGAGCAAGAGAACATCGCACCCATTGCCCAAACTCTCTAAATAAAATTAGTACCCATACGGATTCAATATAATGCACCCAAGAGCCTTGGTAGATATTACCGCCGAACTGCTTCAACAATTTCGTCGCCACACAGCCCCAGCGGACCGTGCCCTACAAAAGTTTTTGAAGGAGAAGGGCTTTTTAGGCAGCCACGATCGTAAATTTGTTTCGGAAGCATTTTACTACACCCTACGCCACGTGATTCGGTTTGATGAAGCCTTGCGCCAATCCTTTGAAAATGCCCCCTACACCGAGTGGATTTCCCCTTCATTAGGCTTTCCTGCAGGGAACCCCGAAGGACTAGCGTGCTGGCAAAGCCCCCCCGTGGAGGAAAAACGGGGCCCCTACGGTTCGGCTAAAGTTGGCTTACCGCTGGATCAATGGGTGGATTCCCTGCGTGTAGCGTTGGCTGCCGATGAGTTAGCGCCCGATGATCCCGATCAACCCCCGTTTTTTGGCTTTGTGGAAGAAACCTTTCACCGCGATTGGACGCTCAATGAAAGTTGGCACCAAGGGGAATGGGTCGTGCGCCTAATCAACCGAACAAGAGAGAACGTAAGCCGACTCAAAAATCAACCTAAACGAAATTCCCCCAATTCCTCAGAGTTTCAATACTCAACGCCTCAATGGCTTTATGCCACACTTGCATACGGGCTAAAGCAAAATGAGAACGACGACTTCTTTCGCTCGTTGCTGGAATCGGCTCCCGTTTCCCTTCGGGTGAACACCTTGAAAACCTCGCGAGACGAATATATTCAGCTGCTTCAGGAAAAAGCCCCGCAACTGGATTTCCAGGAATCGGAGCTCGTACCAGACGGAATTCTGTTTAGCCGCCGGGTGGCAAACGGTCAGCTTCCAGGCGAGCGAGAAGGCCTTGTGGAGTTTCAGGATGAAGGATCGCAATTGATCTCCACGTTGGTAGGAATCAAGCCCGGTGCCCTAGTGCTGGATGTTTGCGCCGGCGGGGGCGGAAAGTCGCTTCACCTAGCAGCCCTGATGAAAAACAAGGGAACAATCTTGATGCACGATAAAGTGCCACGCCGATTGACCAACGGCCTAGCGCGGTGCGCTGCCGCGGGTGCAACGATTGCCCGCCCGCTGGAACCAAACTACCTGGCGGACGGTCTTTCAGGGCAGCCAAACCTGAAGACGCTCTACAAAAAAGCCGACCTAGTGCTCATTGATGCGCCCTGCAGCGGTCTAGGTACGTTGCGTCGTTCGCCGGAGATTAAGCTTCGCCTGTCACCCATACAACTGGGCAAAACAATTAAAACCCAGCAAGAGCTGCTAAGCTATTACGCCCAAGCCGTTCGCCCCGGCGGCGTGCTTGCCTATGTAACCTGCAGTTTACTGCGCGAGGAAAATGAAGACGCAACCGATCGTTTTCTCAAAGCCAACCCAGAGTTTCATCGTCGTGTATTCCAAGAAGCTGAACTCCCTGATCCTTCCATGCTTTCCCGTTTCGGCGATTTACGCCTCTACCCCCACCGCCACAACACGGACGGCTTCTACCTAGCACGGCTGGAGCGTAAAGGGTAAGCCTTAGTGTGGGCACTACACCCTGGGGATAATTGATATTGGCACGCCACAGTGTAAAATGAAAGTGTTCACACGACGCGATTGATAACAGTCTCGTCTGCTGTTCTAAAGGACGCAAATTTGGAGACTTTATCACTCATTGCAAGTGCCACCGCCCAGGCGAGCGATGCAGGGATGCAGCATCACACTTCGCCGATTCTGCAAACCCTTGGTGCTGCAATCGTTCTGGGAGTAACACTTGTTCTGTTGTCTCGCCGTTTGGGGATTTCTTCCATCGTATTACTGCTCATCGGCGGTGTGCTCGCCGGGCCTCAAGTTTTTGGTTGGGTTCAACCGTCAACACTAAGGGGGCGCGCTTGGGCCGTTGATTAACTTGGCGGTTGGGCTGATTTTATTTGAAGGAGGTTTAACGCTAAACCTTTCAGGGTATAAATCGGCGTCCACCATGATTCGGCTGTTGCTGACGTTTGGTGTGATGATCACGTGGTTTGGCTCCACGGTACTGATCTGGTTTTTGTGTGGTCATTTATTTGAGGATCGGCCGGTTGCAATGTCCATGCTGGCCGCCAGTTTGGTCATTGTTACGGGCCCAACTGTTATTGCGCCGTTGCTGCGGCGCATCACGGATTTCCTTCAGCGAAGCCTTAGCCCTGATTTAATTGTGCGGGTTGAAAACGTGCAAAGCCAAGAACAGTTATTTGGCCACATGGTTGAACGCTTCGTTGCAATTGAACCGCGTATCGATCGGGAGCAAGTGGTAAAAGAATTGTTTGTACGCGAGCGCAGCTTCCCAACATCATTAGGGCACGGCATTGCCGTTCCTCATGCCTACGGCCGTTTGCTGGATCTCAGAATGTGTGCAATAGCCCAAATCCCTTCCGGGCTGGATTTTCAAGCGCCAGATAAACAACCCGTCCAACTTGTCTTCCTGCTGCTTAGCCCGTTAGGTGACCCCGAGGGGCACTTAGCCACCATGGGTGAGATTGCCCGCTTGGTCAGCAACATAACCATTCTTGAACAGCTGATCAAAGGGTCTGATCCTGATACACTTTTATCGATTCTTAAAACGCCCAAATAAAATAATTCTTCTACGCGCATATGGGAATAATGAGTTGATTATTTCAAACAACAAAGTTCAATCAACCTTTCCGCTCCCTGCGCCTAAGCGCCTTGGCGACTTTGCGTTTTATCTAAAAGCATACATGCCAAATGGGGTAATATTGAACGCAAGGGCGCCGGGTCGCAGGGACGCGGGACAGGGGAAGGTGTACTGCAACAATCTGTACTTGCTCTTCATTATGAACAAAGAAAACAGGGCCCTGAAAATCTTGGGCCCTGTTTTTTGTTCTTCCGCTGGTTTGCCGGTGTGTTGTTATTTCTGTTTAATAAACTCGGCGTAGTCCTCGAAAGTTCCTTTATCTAGGCAGCATTGAATAATGTCTCGGCCAAGTGGAGCGAGGTCTGGGTGGTCGAACTTTTTCAGGCAGATGCGGAAAAATTCGTAGAGTTGTTCTGCGCCGATATCGTAGGCTTCTTCACCGACTTCAGGTTGTGTATCAACTTGGAGGAACCAGCGGGGAACTGGGCGGCCTTCAATGGTCATGGTGTGAAGGGCTTTGCCAAGGAGGGGGCAGCGGGCGTGGCGCAGGTGTTCGTCCTTAAAGTTTGCGCCTCCACGGCGCGCGATGTATTCGCGGGCTAACCATTGGGGCATAAAGCTTGTCTCCCATGCGCCAATGTGTTGGTTTGGCGTCAGAATGTAGCGAACCTTGGGAGTGGCGACGAATTGTTCGAGGAGCAGGTTGGCTTGATCGACTCTTCGGCCTGTTGCAAAAGGCCAGTAAGATCCAACACCTTCGCTGCTCATACCCTTGGTTGAAACAATACTGGGGTTGGCGTGTCCTCGGGGGGCAACGAGTCGCCAGAGCCACGCAAGAGAGGGCGGCAGCAAGTGCATGATACCCATAATTCCGTAGGAAGGGTTTTCCTTGGTGCAGGGTGGCGTGCGAACCCCGATGCTGCGCACCTGAACTTCAATGGCATCATTCACAACGTTGGGGACAATGTCTCTGGGCAAGATAACGCGTGGGTTGGGACAAGGCTTTCCAGGTTCGTCTTCAATATGTTCCCAAATCATGGCGCGGCTATTGGCAACGGCATCAATATTCAAGAACAGAATGTCCCTCGGTGGTTTTGCGCAAATGCCTTCCAAGTCAGGGTCTGTGCCGTATTCGGTGATGTGGTCAACCCGAACAAACCAACCTTCCTCGGCATCCGTAAGAGTCAGCCTGCCAGAGTCTGTTCCCAAAGAGGGATGGCACAACGCCATATCATCGGTCACGGGAAAAAGGTCACAAGTTCTGGGCAGTTCCACGTGACGAATTTCCCCGGTCACAATGTTTTTACCGAGCAGAAGTCGCCCGTCACTCAGGCGGTGAGGGTGCTGAAGCATCTCGGACTTCCCGCCACCCGAGGCACCTTCGTGCATCAGAACAACTTCATAGTCGTAGGGAGTTACAACCTTTACGGTGGAGCAGTGGGCTGTGACCCAAGACTCAGATTCCCCTTGAGTAAGAAGCATCCCGTAAACGCCCTTTTTGGCGCTTGGCCCAGGGTAAAGGTTATAGGAGAACAGTTCGTGGCACTCATCGCCGCGCACATGAACAACCACTTGCTTGCCCTCAAAGTGAGTATGGCGAAACGGTGGTGCCGTGTATATAATCCCCTTGGCGTTGAAGTCTTTCTTCACCTCTTCAAAAGGAACAATGCCTTGAAGAAGAGAGAGACCAAAAGCGAAAAAGCCCGCATTATCCGGAACAACAGCAATGCTATCGTAGCCATAACCGCGGCCTGCGCGGAAGGCAAAAATCGCCAGCGGTTGCCCCTTCAACCACTCAAACGTTTCCTTGCGAAGAACATCAAAGTCATAGCCAAAGCGGTCCTTAAAGTACTGCTTGTCTGATTTTTTTGAATCGCCGATCAGCATACAATCAGGATCACGTCGCCTCATGTAGGCTTCAGTGTAGTTGGCTGCAATGCCGTTTCGAACACGGTTGACCACAACTTCATGGAATTCCTTGCCATCTGGCAATGCGTACTTGACATCGAGGTGGTCTTGATCGGCACCACCGACGGCTAAATTGATGAGGTCATCCACTGTGTTGGCGACTTTAACACTTGGAGCTTGCTCCAAAACTTCCGTCAGATCTTTGGGCAGGTTGTAGACTTTCCAGTCGGTGATGGGTTGGTTACTCATGGCATACCTTTCTAATTCGGATATTAGTTGGCGTATTTGTCAGTAATCAATCTGGGAGGTCAAGCGGAACAGGAAAAGATTTTTCACCGCATTAGATATAACCATTTATCAAACTAATTAGCAGTAAGCTGATGATTGATTAAAAAATACCATTTTGAAAAAAATGAGAGTTTAAACCACTTACAAACCAATTCGCGAAAAACGGTTTTCACTCATTATACGTTCCGGTCTTGATTTAGGGGGATTTTCAGGGTGATATTTTTTAAGTCCCAATTTCCCTAAAATTTACTAGGCATTTTATATGCTGACAAATACTGAATTATCATGATCAAAATTATCCACTTACAATTCACACAGCGGATAATCGGGAGTAACAATCATCAGAAATATCATTATAACCATCATTCTTTTTGGAGTGCTGGCGGTGTCAGCTTTTCTTTACAGGGATGACATTAAGACCCTACTTCAAAAATCAGGCCCTGCTATTGAGGCGCAAGAGAGCAGCGATGAACCGCCACCGATTAAAGTGTTGGCCCAAAAAGTTGTAATTTTGCCTAACGACCGCGTTTTTGAGGCCGTTGGTACAGGGCGCGCACGGCTTTCAATTCAACTCTACCCGGCGGTAAATGAGCTTGTTGAAGAGGTCCTTTTTCAAGCGGGTGACATTGTTACCAAGGGCCAACTTTTGGTGGAGCTTGAGGATGATGAAGAACTACTGGCCGAGCGCCTTGCGTAAGTAAACTTGAGAGACTCGGAAGGGCTGTTGAACCGCTACCAAAAGGCGGGACAAGAAGGCGCAGTTCCCGAAAGCGAGGTCGATTCAGCCCAAGCAAATTTTGAAGCCGCGCAAGTTGCACTGGATCAAGCCCGTCTGGAAATTGAAAAGCGCAAAGTGCATGCTCCGTTTGAGGGCGTAATCGGTTTACCGCAAGTTGATCCCGGCGACCGTATTGATACGAACACCACCATTTCTAACCTAGACGATCGGTCTGTGATCTTAGTGGATTACGAGGTGCCGGAATCCCTACTTGGTGCGGTTACAAATAACCAAGCAACAAGTATTGTCGTCACAACTTCGGCTTACCCGGGGAGAACGTTTCCTGGCTCCTTGAAAACACAGGAAAGCAGGATCAACGCACAGCGGCGCACGTTGATGATGCGCGCAAGCATTCAGAACGATGAAGACCTGCTGCGGCCCGGCATGTCTTTCACTATTCTTTGGACGATTCCAGGCGAAGCCTACCCCACAGTACCGGAGATTTCCTTGCAATGGAGTAGTGAAGGCTCTTTTGTTTGGGCTGTGCGTGAAGGTAAAGCCGTTCAGGTTCCAGCCAAAGTGATCGCCAGAACCGCTGGGATGGTCCTGCTGGATGGAGAACTTGAAGACGGCGAAACTGTTGTAATTGAAGGCGTTCAACGCCTTCGCCCCGGAGCAGCTGTTGAAATATTGGGGGAAGCATTTTCATGAATAAACACTTCGGTACATTCCTTACGTCCCTCGGGGTAGAGCGACCTATTCTGATTACGGTGTTCAACCTTCTCATCATCATCGCTGGGATTGGCGCTATCATGGGCATTGATGTGCGCGAACTCCCCGATGTGGATCGGCCAATTGTGAGCATTCGCGCGCAGTACGATGGCGCCTCGCCCAAAACCATGGATACTGAAGTTACAAGTCTCATTGAGGGTGCGGTTGCACGTATTGCTGGCGTTGTAAGTATTGAATCCTCCAGCGAGGAAAACAACATGCGCATTCGTGTGGAGTTTCAACCGGGTGTTGATTTAAACCTTGCTGCCAGCGACGTTCGCGAAGCCGTGAGCCGCGTGCAAAGGCAATTGCCCGAGGACATTGATCAAGTCCTAATCTTCAAAGCCGATGAAGACGCCAACGCCATTGTGCGCCTTACTGCCTACAGTGACACCCTGACGAAAGATGAACTTGCCAAGCGAGTTGAAAAGGAAGTTTCACCGGAGTTGCTCTCCATTGACGGCGTTGCCGATGTGCAGTTGAACGGCGATCAGCCCCGCAAGTTACGTGTTATGCTTAGGCCCGCTGAAATGGCGGGAAACAGAGTCTCAGCCTCTGAGGTGATCGATACCTTGCAAAACGCCCGGTTTGATGTACCGGCCGGCAGTTATAGCTCCACGGATCAACAACTCATCATCAGGGCATTTGCAACCGTGGTGGAACCAGAACGAGTGGAGCGCTTGCACATTCGCGATAACGTGCGTATTGGCGACGTGGCAGACGTATACTACGCCCCCATGAAGGCGGAGTCTTACACCTTGTAAAACGGGCGCCCGGTCATTGGTTTAAGCATTGTGCGCCAAGCAGGCTCTAACACAATCACCATTGCCGAAGAAGTAAACAAACGGGTGGAACGCATCAACGAACGCTCTCGCGATTATGAGCTCTCCGTCACTTCGGACGACTCAGTTTTCATCAAAGGTGCCCTAAAGGAAGTGCTCTTGTCCTTAGGCTTCGCAATTATAATTGTTCTGTTCATCACGGGGATTTTCCTTGGAGATTGGAAAGCCGTTTTAGTTCCGGCTGTAACAATGCCCGTGTCACTCATCGGTACGCTGGCAGCCATTTGGATTTTTGGATTTTCCATTAACTTGCTCACTCTGTTGGCCT